>NZ_JAAKEB010000011.1 GCF_011038965.1 Adlercreutzia sp. ZJ141
TGTCGCGCGCCTCAGCCTCCGGCTGGTCGAGCAGCACCGCATGAAAGTCGGTGAGGGTCGGGGTCGTGGCACCATCTGCGCACCTGGCGTATGCCGCCTCGACGCAGCGCGTGATGATTGACTTGTCAGCCTCGGGAAGGCCTTCGGAAGACTCCGCCATCATTGCGCTTGAAAGGGCCAAAAACGCATCGATCTTGAACGCGAGCTGTGCGGCGTCGGCTTTGCCCTCCACGTCTGCGAGGTCGAAGGGGTTGAGTGCCGTGTCAGCGTCGGGGGCAAGACGTACGTTCACGCCGCCTAATGCCTCGATGAGGTTTCCGTATTCTCCGGCCGGGTCGAAGATGATGATCTCGTCTTCGGGGTAGGCGAGCACGGTGTTCGTGATCTCTCGCTTCACCGAAAACGACTTTCCGGAGCCGGGCTTGCCGCAAACGAACCCCATGGGGCTTGCGAGCTTCTTGCGGTTGCAGATGACGAGGTTGCCGGACTGCTTGGACTGCCCGTAGTAGCCACCGCCCTCCTGGTTGAGCTCAAGGGAGGCGAAGGGCATTTGCATGGCGATCTGGCCGGTGGTGAGGTAGCGCGTCACATCGATGTGGTTTGCCCCCAGCGGCAGCACCGAGTTCAAGGCCTGGCGCTGGCGGTAGTAGAGAGGCTCGATCCCAAGGGAGTTTCCCTGGCCCACCGAGATGACCTGCTCCACCTGGCGCTCAAGTGTCTCTATCGCATCAGCGTAGGTGTAGACAAGGCCGGTGTAGACGAAGAGCCGCTCGTTTTTGTTGCGCAAAAAGTCGAGGAGCTCTTCGGCCTCCTCCTTGGAATAGCGAAGCTCAGGGGGCAGGATCGTGTAATCGTAGCCCTTCTTCATGGCGCTCATCTGCTCGTCGATGATCTCCTTGTCCATCCAGTCGAGCTGGCGCTTCACGAGCGCGAGCGCATCTGACTGCGCGATGGGCTGGATGTGGAGGTTCACCGACAGCGGCATGGGCAGATCGATGATGGCTGCGAGGTAGCTATCCTCAAGCATCGAGCCGAACGTGCGGATCGAGAGCACGCATCCGTACGTCTCGTCGACCTTGAAGATGTCTGCGCGGCCGCTCGGCTTGAAGTCGATGAGGGCTGGCGCGATGAGGTCGCGTGTGCGCACGTTTGAGCGGGGACTAATCTTCTCCCATGTAAACGTAAAGGGAGCGCGCGGCCGAAGCTGCGACTGGATGGCGCGCAGGCGCTCGGTGCCGTCAAGCGCATGTGCGTCGCAGCGGATGCGCGAGAGGGTATCTATCACGTCGCCTTTGATGCGGGAAAGCTTCGGCACGGCATCCGTGACGTCGTCAGCTCCCACCATGTAGGTGAGGTATCGGTGGCGCGTGAGGTTTGATATCCCCTCGCGCATCTTGTCGTTTAGGATCTGGTTGTACTCGCGCGCGTACTTGGACGTGTCGGGGTCGTCCTCGGGAAAGAAGCGCTTGTGCCCGATCTCGTCTGCGGGGATGGGCACGTTGGCGATGGTGAGCTGGACGCACGAGTCGGCCCCGAAGTAGTTGTAGAGCGAGGAGAGTACGGAAAATATGTTCTGCTGGCTCTCGCGTCGAGCCGACTGGTAGGAGATGTCTGCGAACTCGACGGTCTGGGAGAAGAGCCCCTCCTCGACCTGGGCGATGCCGTCCTTATACATCGCGTCGTAACCGATGAACGACGATATGTCCTTGGCAGCGGCGCGCGCCTTCTTCTGGCGCGCCACCTTCTCCTCGTGTGCCTTTTTCGAGCGCTCGGCGTTAGATGTCGCTCCCATCATCTGACGGAGAACGCCTGGGCTCGGCGCATGCGACCTCGCCTTCTCGCGAGCCGCCCTTCGCTTTTCCTTAAGACGTTTCCTTTCGGCTCTTTCGCTTTTCTTCTTCGTTTTCCTGTCTGGATGGCTCATTGCCCTCAGCTCCTTTCCTTCTCGCTGCGCGTCTCGCCTTCCTGCTCGGGCATCCAGCCTCGATGCGCTTAAGGTCTGGTGCGGCAGGGCTTGAGTAGAGCAGCCGTTGGTCTTTGATGTGATGCGCTGCCAGAAGAGGGATGAACTTCTCCGCGCGCATTCCGAAGGGCCGCCAGAAGCCGACGAGCCAAAACGGGATCGATGCGCACATGACGGGGAAGGCCGCATCAGCCACCTCTATGCCGACCCAGAAATGCCACATGGCAGCTGCGGCGATAGCCGAGCCGAACCCTCCCGTCACGCACAGAAGCGTTCGAAACGAGAGCTTGCCGACGATCTTCTCCTCGTATTCGCCGATGTCCTTCTGAACGGGGATCTGCAGGGACATGCCTGCCCCCTTACGCCGGAAGCCAGGACGTGTCGAGCGCCCCGAAATAGACTGCGGCGGCGATGATGATGGCGCCACCTGCGATGGTTGATATGGCGGAGGCGATCTGCGAGCCTCCTTGCTGTTCCCTGATGGCAAGGCCGAGCGACACCGCTCCCCAGACGACCAGAAAGCCGCCGAGGAAGGTCACGCAACCCGACACCAGGTTGATGATGTTTGCGAGCATGTCTTCATGTCCTTTGCGTCTTGGTTGTGCGCGCAAGACCCCCAAGAAATGGAATGGGGCTCTTGCATGCGATGGTAGAATTAGCCTCGCGAAGGGCGCGTGCGCTCCTTTGCGTCTTGATCGGCTGCGGCGGCCGGGCGTGCGTGGAATCACGACCGGCCTTTGATGGCTGTTGTGAGCCTGCCGCAGCCTTCTCACTCATCCATGAGCGACCCCTCCCTTCGGGCCCGGTAGCGCGTGAAGTCGAAGGCACCGCGCTTGCGTGCGGCGTCAAGTAACATGCGTCTCAGGTGCTTGTCCAAGGGATACTTCTTGTCCTTGAAGGCCTGCGCTCCGTTGATGAGCACGAGCGCCTCATCGCGCGGCATGCGGGAAACTTCGGATGCCTGCATGAGGTCGCGCTCGATAAGGCCGTAGTTGTGCGTGTAGGAGGGGTTCGCCCCTCGCGAGTCGTTCACGGAGACGCTTGCCACCGTCTGCTTTCCGATCATGTCTGCGATCTTCTGGTTGGTGTCAGCGGACTTGCCGCCCAGGAAAAGGAGCGTGTCGCATGCGTTCATGATGGTCGCTGCGTTGTTCTCCCCGTAGTTCTCGTCGAGCTGGGAGAGCGACTGCAAGATCATGGACACGGCGATGTTTCTGCTCCTCGTCACCGTTATCATGCGCTCGAAGTCAGGTATCACGCCGATGTTGGCGAACTCGTCGAAGACGAAGTGAACACATCTCGGCAGCGATCCTGAAAAGCGCGAAAGGGCGACCTCGCAAAGCGCGTCGAGCGCCTGCTGCATGAGAAGCGCGAACACGAAGTCGAAGGTCGAGTCGGTATCCGACATCGAGCAGAAGACGGCGACTTTGGAGCCTGCGTCCCCCAGATGGTCGAGCGCCATCTCGTCGTAAGCGAGCAGCTCTCTCATCTCGGCGACGTCGAAGGGCTTCATGCGCACGTTGCACGACACCATGATGGACTTGAGCGTTTTCCCGGCGGCGACTTTGAACTGCTTGTAGCTCGCGAGCGCGAAGTCGTCCTCTGGTCGTATGGGAGAGGCCACCTTCACCCAGGCATACCCGCTCGATGCGGGCTGGAACTCGCGTGAAGAGACGTCGTAGCCTTTCACGTCGGCCACCTTCATGAGCCTCTCGCCGGTCTCGATTTCGTGGAAGAGCATGTCAAGCGGGCTCATGTAGTCCTCGTCGTCCTCCCGCGCATCAGCCAGGGCCAAAAGCGCGAGGAGGCCCGGGATGTTTCTGTCCTCTTCGGGGCAATGCAAAAGCAGATACGAGACGAGGGCTGTGTAGAGGAGTTTCTCGGCGTTCTCCCAGAAGGGGTCTCCTGCATGCTGGTCGTCTCCTGTGGTGTTGCGGATGATGCACTCGACGAAGCGAAGGACGTCAGCCTCGCCGTCAACGTAGGACAGCGGGTTGAAGTGGAGGGAGCGCGCAAAGTCGATGGTGTCGAAAGTCCTGATCTCGTATCCGGCGTCTTCGAGCACCCAGCCCATGTCGTGTATGAGCGTTCCTTTGGGGTCGGTGATGAAGTAGTTGGCGTTAACCTGCATGAGGTTGGGCTTGACGAAGTAGCGGGTCTTGCCCGTGCCGGGGCCGCCTATGACAAGTACGTTGTTGTTGGTCTCGGTCTTCTGGTCGTGGGCCTTGTCGATGAGCCTGATCGAAGCGTGCTCGGTCAGAAGGATGTTGTTGTCAGCATCGCTCCTGTCCGAGAACGCCTCCATCTCCTTGCGGCTCGCCCAGCGAGCGCTTCCGTGCTCCTCGCCCTTGCGATAGCGCCCGCGCCGCTCCCACGAGCGCACCCAGACAAGCCACACCGCACACGAAAGCGCAGCCCCTATCGCAAGCGGCAGGGGGTCGAGGAAGAAGACTTTGCCCGAAGCGATGTTCGAGAGCAGAAGCGCCGCCATGTCCGCTTGCGGCTCTTGAGCTGACAAAAGCGTGCCGCATGCGATATCTCCGGCCGCAAACGCGAGGGCTGAGAGCGTCGTGATGAGGGCGAGTTCTCCTCTCATCGCGTCTTCACCTCGAAGCGCTCGACCTTATGGGTAGCGTTTTTCGCCTCGTGCGCCGCCTTGCTCGCCGTCCGCGCTGCCCGCGCCTTGTCCTCGAGCGGCTCCTCATCGCGCGCGTGCGAAAGCTTGACCTCGCGCGCCTTGCATGCGCGCTCAAGCTCGGCATCCACGTCTTTCTCAAGCGTGCGGAAGACCTCGTCAACCTCAGGTGCGTCCGCCACGCGGAATACTAGGTGGTCATGTCCGCCCACTACTGCAAAGTCGTGCTCGATGGCGGCTTGGATGAGCCTCTCGTCGATGATCTCGCGCAAGCTCGCATAGTCGGGCAGCTTTTCGAACTCGGAGAGGTTGAGGCGTGCGAACTCGCGCACCGCAACATCTTGGCCGGGTGCTTTTCCGTCGAGGCTTCCGCGCAGGTTGCGTAGCGCACTTTTCAGCTTCTCTGCTGATGCGCGGATGGCCTCCTCGCTCGCGTCTTGCCCGAGCCGCAAGAACCAGTCGAAGAGCTTCTCTCCCGATTCGTCCCCGAAGTCACTTGCCATGCCCTCACCTCCTTCGAAGGCTTTGCCTATCGTTCGCCCACGCGCGGGTCTGCCGCGCGCTCGGCTCTGTCTTGCGATTTGACTGCGCGCACGGCCTCTTTGATCCTCTGCCCGATCGTCATCGCCTGCGGCTGTCTCATGTGCTGCTCATAGGCGCTGATCTGGGCGTTGATCGTCTGGATGAGCGTCATGTCCTCCTGGTCGTGTTCGGAGATGTCTATAAGACCTGCTCCTTTGAACGTGAGCATCTTGCCGGTACGGGTCGCCTCGACCAACATCACGAAGTTCTCGCCTCGGGCCTTAACCGACCCGTCGTCGAGATAGGGGAACGCGTCGCCGCCCCAGGTGAGCCCTGCCCTTTCCGGTAGGTAGTCGAGGTGTTTGCATTCTTCGGGCGTGGCGAGGCGCATTCCCGCGATGTGGCGCACGAGCTCGGATCTGTCCTTTGCGAGGGGCTTGAAGTTCACGGACTCGAAGGGGATCCAATCATCCCCGTCCTTCTTGAGCGCCCACCACTCGTCACCGCCGTTGACCTGTTGGATGAATGCGAGATCGCCGTAGACGACGCCCTGACGTATGGCCCAGTTCCCGGCTTGGAAGAAGTCCGACAAATCGTCGATGGAAAAGCAGCGGTCGAACTCGTAGGGGTACTCTTCGAGGTAGGGGTCGTCCTGCCAGTCGCAGCCGCCGCGCTTGAGCCAGTCGTTTCGCTGGCATACCTCCTCCAAGCTCTCCTGCTCTTCGGGGGTCACCGGATGCATGTTGTACATCTTTCGTCCTTCGTCTCGGATTCTCCTTGGCCGGCTGCTTTGGCGAGAACGGCAGGGCACTTGTCTTTCGAATCGCGCCCTGAAGGGGTTCGAGTTAACTGTGTTTCGGGCGATATGTATCTCCCCGCCGCCGGTTTCTTTATAGCGAGGGAAAGCAATTGCTTGTGGAAATGGTTTGCGGTTGCTTTTGCTCATGTTGTTGTTTAACTAACCGGACGATCAACGTCTGAAGCTATGAGGATTCGTGCTTAGGTCTTGAATCGCCTTCCAGCACCGGGCATCAAGATCTTCTCGGATCTCCTCATCGATGAAATGGTTGAAATCGAGCTTGAGGACGTAGCAGAGAGCGATAAGCTCGTCAGCCTTCATTTCTCTGGTTCCGTGAAGGGTCTTCCAAAGGGTCTTGTCTTTAATACCGGCGCGTCTCGCTAGCTCGGTAATGTCTTGGCCGTGTTGCGAGCGGACTTCGTCAATCCTTATCGATATTAGCTCGATTAGCTCCATCCTCGTTTACCTAACGTATCTTTCTCATTAATCCAATAAGTGCATTCATTAGGCTAAAGGCGATACAGGCACTCTTTTGATTGTTTCTCCCTCGGAGTTATTTATTTCACCGGCATGGTGAATATTTGCAGTCTTCGATTCTTTTCTCACTAGTGTTCAGGAAACGAAACAGCGCTGCTTTTTCGCAATCTGGGAAACGTACGCCGAGTCGAGCACCTTGATACTCGAATACGCACCAACCTCGCATGCGCGAGGCAGATTAATTCCGAAATATCAATGATGCGATCGGTGTTTTCGCATCATTGCTCCAAATGTCAACAGAAGAAAAGATTGTGGCAGCAAGCCACCTTAGCGAGAGGAGGCTGATATGGAAAAGGAGATAGAAGAAGTCCCATACGACGAACAACGCCTTAGAGATGCCGACCCGGACAATCTCTACCTTTTCATGTTGGAACCTTATCCATACATGATGACACCGGACCAAGTCGCAGACTTTACCGGCTCGACCGGGCAGGAGATCAGGAAGCTTTTGAACAGAGGGGACATTCAGGGCTGCCGGATCGGAATCAAATGGTGCATTCCAAAACTTGGGCTTCTTAACTACTTCAACAAGAATCGAAAGGCTGGAACCGAAATTGGGGAAGAAGAAGCTCAGGTGTGACAAACCGTATGATTTGGACGAAGCGCGGAAGCAGAAGGGTCTACCACGTCGTCGCCGCAATGATTCGCGGACGACGGCTTACCAGTTGACCATTCGCATCCCTGAGGAATACCGCACTTGTTTCGACGGCAAGAAGAAGCTCACCAAAGTCGTTTTCGCGCTCAACAAAAGGGAAGACCTTAAGGATCAAATCGAAGCGTTCGAAGATACGAAAAACGCCGAACTGGAACGTGCGCTTGAGCTGCGAGGCTGTACTCGCAGTGACGACGAAAAGACCAAGTCTGGCAAATGCATGTCACCTTTAGGGAGCTACATCGAGCGCTACATCGAGATCCGCAGCAACGGGTCAGTCACCAACGCCGTCATCAAGCATGAGCGCTTGTTCCTAAAGTACATAAACGAGACCATTGGCGAGATCCCAATATGCAAAGTTACAGCAGAAGACATTGAAAGATGCCTGCTCAAAGTCCCCGAGCTTTCCGAGAAGTGGGCACTTGAGCGCCAGGCGACATGGGAAGAGAACCGTAAGACAGTCAGGTGGGCAAAGAAGCACGGCACCTTAAAGAAGCCATACAAGCCCATAAAGGTCGCAGGCCCCGACATGCAGTCGAAAATACTCAAGTTCCTTCGCGAGGTCATGAATTACGCACTCGAGAAGGATGACGTCCTGAAGAACGTTGCGAAGGCAAAGTTCCTCACTCGCGTGTTCAAGAAGAGTAAGCCTTTGATCGATCCTTTTATGGCCGACGATGCCGGACGTTTCTTGAGTGAAGTCGAGAAACTTCCCCTGGGCTATTTCAAAGTGAGCCTGTTGCTGCTCTTGAACACAGGAATGCGCCCGGAAGAGATGCTTGCCATCCATGTCGGCGACATAGCTTTCGATGACTCTGGAGCTGTGATCAATATAGTTAGCGCTTTAGACCGTGACGGTAAGACGATAAAGGGCTACCCCAAGTCAGATGCAGGGCGAAGATCGGTGCCGGTCGATGCCTTCACAGCTGGCGAAGTTAAGGTGTGGATCGACATCAAGTCGAACCAAATGAAAGCAATGGGGCTCAAGCCCTCGATGTCCATGCTGGTGTGCAGCCCAGACATCGTTCCTCGAACCTATCAATCTTGGCTTAGGGATTGGAAGAGCTTCATCAACTCAGTTGGCTTTGAAGGCATAAGACCTTATGCACTCCGACATACGTTTGCTACTTTGAACTTAGCCAATGGAGAGAACATTAAAACTGTCTCTGTGCTTATGGGTCATGCAAGCTCTGCCTACACCCTTGACCTGTACGCTGGTTATGTGCCGAACACGGGTATTGGGATCGGATCAAGATATATGAGCTTTCTGCGCGCCGCCGTTTAAGCTGAGACTCATGGGGTTTCGTTGAAATGACAGGTGGGAAGTGTGAAGGTAGCGTTATAATAATTCGCTAGTGCGGGCGTGGTTCAATGGTAGAACTTGAGCTTCCCATGCTTACAACGCGGGTTCGATTCCCGTCGCCCGCTCCATAAAAACCGTGTTGAAAGTCGCCTTTTGGCGACTTTCGTGTTTCAAAGTAGAACTGTTGATTGGTTGGAAAAATAATCGTTTTTCCAGTATTTTGTCCAGTACGTTTGCTAATATTACAGTGTTAGTTTTAAGAAAAGCAAGGTCAGACGGTTAATTCAGGTCGTAGAAGGTTGGGTAAGGATGGAGCTTCCCAAGCTTGTATTCGCGGGTTCGAGTCCCGTCGCCCGCTCCAGAGCACACGTGCGAACGCCGTCACGACCGACGGCGTTCGTTGTTGTTATAAGCGCTGTTCATAGGACGCTCTTATTTCGTCGAACGCTCTTTCGAAGCGTCAATACCCATATGTGCAAGCAAACTCAAAACATCAACGCCAGGACGCACCGGCATAATACCGCTCGCATAAGCTCTTCTCTCTTGCGTAAGCCATGGCAACGTGTCTAGATCGATGCAGCAATCCTGTTCGCCTCTCAAACCGTAAAGCAGCCAAAGGCCGCACGGCAACCGCCCCGTCTCCCCATCGACAACTTCCTTAAGGTATTTTCCGACGCACGTCTCCCAGCGGGATTTTCTCTCACTTCATTTTTCTAACTCGGTGAACTTTGCTAGACATAAGAAGGCTCTGCGACGTTTCTGTACAATTGCTGTCAAACTGCTAGAAATGTCTTATTATTGCGAACCGAAACACGCTCATAGAGAAATTAGATGCCATCTGGCATTGTTTTGTCATGCAAGGAGGAACTTATGCCCAACTCGAAAAGCACCGATCTTTCGCTGCCATCGCGTTCCAACAAGGGACGATTTGTGAAATACGGGACCGCTATAACGTTGAGCGCGCTGCTTTGTGTACCCGCCCCCGTCTACCTTGCAGCCAATGCGTACGCAACTGAATCCGAACAAGCAACCGAAGCCGCCAAAGGAGCTGTGGCAAGCGTCGATAGCGAAGTTACAAGGGCGTATACGATTGCAGCTCTTGGCCTTCAGGGATGCGACGCTGCGACAATGGAACAGAGTCTTCTTAACTACGGGTTCACGAAAGCCGAGGTGCTCAACTTCAACCTGCCTAAGCTTCGAAGCGTCGATGCTGCACTCGCCGACTCCATCGCGGCGTTGCAAAGCACACTCGTCGCCGGCAGCAACACCGATACCGACAACGCCGCAACAGGCGGTAACACGAGCGATGACCAAACGCAAGAAACCACGCCTGACCCTACAGGAAGCGAAACGGAGCAGCCGAATGCCGGAACGTCAACCGACCCAGCAAACCCCACGGAACCGGCCAATCCAACCGACCCTGCTGATCCCGAGGAGTCACCCGATCTAAGCGATGACGAGGACAATACCAGCGAAGATACTTCTCCAGCAACAACACCTGATGACAATACCGCAGAAGGCGTCACCGACAACGCGGCAGGTGAAACGCCCACTGAAGGAGCCGAGAGCCATCTGTCCTCATCAGCCACTTCAACAAGCAGCGAACCTTCGTATCCAGCATGGACATATGAGGGCAGCAAAGAGTATGTGCATCGGCCGGTGCAGCAGAATCTCACGACCACCAAGTTCATTGCCATCATCGGAGAACCTGCCCGTCAACTTGCAGAAGAAAACGACTTGTACGCGTCGGTGATGATCGCACAGGCAATTCTAGAATCTAACTCGGGCAACTCGCAATTAGCTCAAAGTCCCAATCGCAATCTTTTCGGTATAAAGGGTAGTTACAAGGGGTCATCTGTTTCCTTAGGAACCTTGGAAGACGACGGCAACGGAAACATGAGCGCTATCACCGCTCAGTTCCGCACGTATTCAACCTTCGAAGAATCCCTGAAAGACTACGTCAACCTTTTGACTAAGGATAACGCTGTGCTATACCGAGGCGCGCTCAAAAGCGTCGCCCCCACGTATGAAAAAGCATGCGCGTACTTGCAAGGCCGCTACGCTACAGATTCATCCTATGCGGAAAAACTGTGTGGCATTATTGAAACGTACGATTTAACCCGCTATGACGAGTCGCTTGATTACGAGCTGGTGGAAACGTACCAGGTCCCTATCGAAGAGGATGACCTCGACAATACGATTACCAACAAGACAGCGGGTTCAAACTCTGACGAACCTCTTCTTGAAGAGCGCGACCTTGTAGACTTGGCTATCGAAGCAACCAGCCATCTAGGCGATAAGTACGTCTGGGGAGGCAACGTTCCCGGTGCCTTCGACTGCTCTGGACTGGTAAGCTACTCGTATAAGGAAGCGCTCGGAATGTCTATTCCTCGCACGACCTACTACCAGTGCATTCAAGGCGAAGATGTCGACTTTGCCGATCTTCACATGGGCGATTTGGTGTTCTTTGCGGACGATAAGGGCGTGTGCGGACATGTTGGCATGTACCTTGGCGAAGGCTGCTATATAGAAGCCTCAGCTCCAGGCGACGTGGTTAAGATCACATCAATAGAGGAAAAGGAACCGACCTTCGCAAAGCGCATTTGCAAAACCAAGCCGGTTGAAGAAGATGAAGAAAACCCAGCTCAAGAGGATCTTACACCTACCCAACAGTAACCATCTTCTTCATAACCCACAAAACACGAACGGCACCGTTTGTTAAAGCGCGGTGCCGTTCGTGGGTATGAAGAAACGGTTCATATCGACGCCTTCATGTTCAAGCAGCTTAACTTTGACGCCGATTCCTCCACCAAACCCCGTAAGGCTCCCATTGGCTCCCACGACGCGATGACAGGGCACAATAATGCCAATAGGATTGCGCCCTACCGCTTGCCCAACGCAACGCGGCGATGATGCGCCGCGCACAGCGGCAACTTGCTCGGAAAGCTCCCCGTAGCTTACCGTTTCGCCATAGGGGATATCCCGCAGCAGCTGCCAAACCACCTGCTGAAATTCGCTTCCAGCAGGAGTAAGCGGAAGCTCGTCTACAGCGGGACGCTTCTTCTCAAAATAAGCGTCGAGCCAATCGCGCAGGTGTGAGAGCACAGGATCTTTTGCGTTTCGTTCGGCAGATTCAAGCAGCGAAGCATCTTGATGCCGGCCGTTTTCAAACCACAGTCCGCACACAGCGCCCTTATCGCTTACAATGGTGAGCCGCCCGACCGGCGAGTCGTATTCTGCATAGGAGCGCATCTTCTGTCCCCTTTTTTAGTCGCTTACGCCTTGATTACCCGGCGCCTTAGATACCCTTTGTCAATCCCTTGTCATTTGACACAATCGGGACCCGAAGGTCCCGATTGTTAAAAACGATATATTATTCAACGGCTACTTCGTTGCTCCGATGCGACAAATGGTTGTGCCGCAGTCGGGGCACATTCCCTTCAGAATTGGCTTGCCGTTCTTCATCTTCTCTTCGCGTGGGTTCTGCATAACCTTCTTAGCCTTGCATTTCACGCAATAAGCTTCTGTCGCCATGGTCTTTCCTTTCCTAAATTGCGCTCCGCTCTCGTACTCATACACGATCTTCAAGCCCCGCCGAAACGACCTTCGACAAAACTGCTATCTCGTTTCACAATACCAGAATAACCCTGCTGTGACTAGCTTAAACGGCCTTGATGAACTCCATAAGGAAGTTGGCGCGAGCATCGAGCAGCTCCGCGTCAATCGCATCCACCGTGTCCTGCGCCTCTGCGTACAGCGCAGGCTTGCCGTTCTGCATGCCCGCAAGATGCATCGCCTGGCACCCATTCTTGATAGCAACCGATGCCGCGCTATCTTCAAACGCAATGGTTGCCGTGTTGGTGCGCACGCCCGTCACCTGCGTCGCCTTCTTCAGGAAACGCTTCATGCGAGACGAAGCCCTTGCCAAGCGATACGATCCTTCGCGTTCGATCAGACAGAGGTCGCCAGCACCAATGGAATCGACATTCACGATCAGGGCCCCCCGAAGATCTTGACTATGCTCGTTCAAGAACGCCTTCATACCCGAGTTCCCCTCAAGTTCAGCTCCCAGCGCAACAAACCACACTTCAGTGGTTATACCCGCATTGCGGAATTGGCGAACTTCATCGACCTCAAAACCCATAGTAGCAGCAACTTGAGCTCCACTGTCACCTGTACTGGTATCGGCAAGCATATCCGCCGAGAATGCGCCACCCTGCCAGGGGAAGCGATGTTTCTTCACCGGTTCTGATTCTTCAAAGAATCCTTCGAAATCGGCATCGTCCGCCAACGGATCGAATGCCGTAGTGGCACCAAGACCATCATCATACTCGACGTATTCATCGTCTTCAAAACCATCTTCGTACTCACCGTTTGACTGAGCTACTTCGGGAATAGCGTCGTCTTCTTGTCGGAAACTCTCCCAACCACCACGTTCCTTACCTACCGTGCGAGCATCGAAGCCCTCATCCACGTTCAGCCATTCTTGAGCTGACGTGTCCCTTTCCTTCGACTTGGGCTTCAATTTACCGAAGAAGCGCGATACGCGCGACGTGGGCATATCAACGTATCCGGCACCTGCGAACGCTCCCGTTTCAGTAAAGTCCTCGTCGTATGCAGAATCGTCAGCATCATCAACATAGATGTCGTCCGGGTCAACGTTGTTCAACAGTTCTTCGTTGATCGGTGCAAACGATCCGGTCAAGCCAACAGGTTTGCTCACTGGCTCGGGCAGAGTTTCCTTTGCCTGGTCCTCAACTGGCATAATAGCAGCCGACAACGACGGCAACAAAGAACGAAGAGCTTGTCTACGGTTGTCAGGAGCGGTTCCCTGGTTTGTCACCGCAGGCACACGGGAGCTCAGCGACCCAGCTTCAGCCAAAGGCGCACGCTGCTTATGGGCATTCGCCACCGGCTCGTATTCCTTCTTCTCCGCAATATCGGGCAGCTTAATTGATCGACGATGTGGCTTTGCAGGTTCCTTAACCTGTGCCGCCGGGCGCAACGACGATGAAATTCGCCCTGTAGTGGCCGCTGGATCAACCGTCACGTTCACACGGTCAGTTGTGCGCGGAGCATTCGGTTGTGCCGCCTGAGCTTCTTGCTGCACTTTCACCGGATCAAGGAACGACGGCATGGCAATGCGTGGCTCGTCAATCGCTTCGATCTGTCCTTGTTCGATCACGCCATCCAATAGGCCCGATGACCCTTGCTCAGGTTGCTTTTTTTGTTCGGTGCTCATGCCGTGCTCAATTTGTTCAACAGACACAGCGGTTTCGCCCTGACCAACCCTCGCAACTTGCTCAGGCTGTGCTTCACCTGAAATAACGACAGGCGTTTCAGGCGAAGAAACCTGTATCGGCTCATCAGATTGCCGCTGAGCCTGTTGAATCATCTCATGTGACAAAGAATCGACCGGCGATTGGTCGGCGACAGTTTGTTGCGATGCATTAACATCAGAGACAACCGTCTCAGGTTGCTCGATAACTTCGGGGAACACATCTCCATCGATGCTAGCCGCTTGATGAAAGAACGACGAAGGATTGGCTTGCAGTGCCGCAGATTGAACCTGAGAAGCCGCTGTTGCGCTAGCCATCGCCCACTCAGGTGGTTCAACCTCACGGATCTCTTCTTTCCCCACGGAAAGAGCCTCTTCCAGCTTATGTTCAACCACAGCATTCGCCTGCATAAAGTGGCCCGAGCTTTCCTGCACCGCAGCATCAAGCGCGCTTGCGTAACGGCTGCGCTGCACCGGGCGTCCTTCGTCTTTCGGTCGTTTGGCGTTGCGCTGGGCTTTTTTGAACCAATCGGGGATACCATCGTCAACTGGCACAGGATAACTTGAAACGGTTGGCTGAGCAGTGACAGCTGCAACATCCTGAGAGTATTCTTCCTCGGGTTGCGAGGCTTCGGCCTTCTGAAGTGCTTCGGCAACCGTGTTTTCGGGAATGGAGCTCAGAGCGTCACGTGTTTCGTCACGCACTGCCTTGCTTTCTTCGGGGTCATACGTCACCGGCGGCTCTTTCACATTCACCAAATTACCCGAGATATTCGACACACCTGCTCCAGTAACTGGCTGTCCCGACAGCGCAGCAATAGCCGCTTTTGCCGCTGCAAGGCGCTCAGCCTCGGTCTGTGGCGCGAGGGGCGGTTCCTTTACAGGTGCGTCATCATAAGAAAGCACCGCTCCATCGGGAATAAGTCCGCTCGCACGCAAGGCGTTTTCACCATGCATGGTAGCATCTTCGGCATCGTACGAAGTTTGCTCTCGCGAAATACGACGCGCAAGTTCGATAATCATGGCAACGCCCGACGCACTGCCGTTCGCCGCTTCATTATATTGTGCAACCTGATGCAAAATGTACACCACAATAGGAATAGCCGCGAGCAGCATCGCAATAACCGACAGCACATTTAATACAACCATAGACGCGCCCTCGCCATTTGCTAAAAACACCGTGCGCACAAATGCGAGCACAGCAAGCGCAACCATGGCACCAAGCGAAACGAGATTCAAAGCTCGTTGTGCGCCAGCAAGCCCACCCGATAACTCAGAGCGTACTTTCCCACTGTCGTAACGAGTAACCAACACGATCTTTCTCCGTCGTGCTGGCCCTTGTTCGGGATCATGACGTGGTTCGAAGCGGGCAACCACGTTCTGGCTGACTCCGCTACCCAAAAAACGTGAGATAACAGGGTATCCGAACGCCTCAGCAACGAAAATAGCCGCAGCAGCGACGGTAATAATGAGGGCAGGAACTCTAAGAGGTGCTACGAACATCGACAACAATGTTAGGAAAAGCGATGCGCCGCAGCAGATTACTGCCGGCAACTCATGCGCGGGAACACCCGTAAAATCCTCCACTTCGGCATCAAGGCCTGCATTCTTTTTAAATGCTTCAGCTATATAAGAGGCGGCTTGTTGCTCTTCTTCTGTACCCGCAGGACGTGGACCTATCTCCTGGGAGAGATACGCTATACGGTCGATCATGTCAGGCATTGTTCTGTGCCTTTCGTTTTCGCTTTGTAACAAAATGTGCACGCTAATTAGGTATACACGTTGACCAGTATACGCTATTTGTCCTGCGCTCCCAAATAATCACGAAGAATAGCATCTGCCGTACCTGCCTGCATACGCGCGGTATCGTATACCTCACGGAAAGGAGCGGTTTCGGTATCATATGTTTCCCGCACCGCTTCGCTGGGATTTTCGGGAAGCTGCCCGGCAAGTGACACCGCTTCTGCATCGCATGCCTCGTACGCATCGTTTTGAGATGCCGCCTCTTCCTTGTTTCGTTCGATCAAAGCAACATCCGATGCGATCGCATACCCCATAGCCTCACGGCGTTTGATTAAATACGCCTCGAATGACGAGAAGTCAACTTCTTCATACAAATTGCGAGCCTGCTCAAACAGCGCTTGGGCCTGATCAAACAGCGCTTGGGCCTGCTCGCTCATCTCTTTCGAAGCACGCAGGTTTTCCTCAGTCGCATCTTCAACGAGTTTCGCTGATTCGCGGGCCAGCTTGTCTCCTTCGATCACCCTCGACCATGCTTCAGAGGCGACTTCGGAACATTCCGCAACGTGTTGTGTAGGTTCAGAAATCTTCAGTGCCTGGTCAATCATGGTTTTTCTCGCGTCAATAGCAACAACCGCCTGGTTTGCCGCTTCTCTATCATCGGCGTCAGTAAGATTAAGTGATGCTTCGCGCGCTTTTTTATTCGCATCATCAAGAAGACGCTGTGCTGAAACTGCATCCGACCGGCGTTTCATGAGATCAGAGGCATCAATGGTGATATTCTTCTCGCCAATGGAAAGCTCTGACACGTCGGACCCTTCTTCTGAAGTGCGAACAACCTCAATGCTGTCTCCCGACGAACCGGTACTTGAAACACTGACCGCCGAAACCGGATCGTCCACTATTTCGTCAAACGCGAGCACCGACACGTCGGCTTCTTCAATCAGCGACAAAGCGGCATTCAGGTCAGCTAAGCTGTCCTGCTGAGCCTCATAATACCGAACACCATACCAAAGCGCTCCGCCCGCTAATGCGACAGACATCAGACACACCGCTGCCACCGCTAAGGCCTTTCCTTTACGGCGGCGCGCTTTTCGCCAGGCTATTTCCTCTTCAGGAGTGCGTCCCAATCCTACCGTAGGCTGAGATGTATTGAATGTGTCCCGAGACGAGCGTTCGTTCCAACGACGATGCTTATTCAAAGGTTCAGTGGTTTCCACCTGCAAGAGGTCGGCAGGAATAGAAGCAGACGACGTTTCCTTAACTTCAGATGTAGTCGATGTGCTCGATAATTCTTCTACAAATGGAGACTCTTTTATCGGAGCGCTTTCACCTACGTGCGGTTGTTGTTTCGCCTTTCCGAACGCGCGAGCCCACGAAAAACCACCAACAATCCAAGGATGACCTTTTGGCTTCTTCGAGCCCGTTACCTTATCCGACGACTCTAGTTGAATGCCGCCGATGCGCGAATTACTTTGGGGCAAACCTTCGGTTGATACAAATCCTCCACCAGGAAGCGTTAACCCTTTCTCTTTTTCGGGTGTTCCCCCTCGCTTACGACGTCCCGGTAACCTCAATAACGGAATACGCCCAGGTTTACGTACGTTAATATCGCCTTTTGTGCCATCAAGCTCGCCTTTGATCGCATCGAGCACGCTTAAAGAAACCTCATTCGAAGTTCCTTTTGTGTTCTGCTTAATGTGCGCTGCACGGGATATCTTGTTACTATGCTTCGACATAACGCAAACCTACCGACACATTAACCTTTACGCACAGCGTGCGCGGCAATATCGGCAATAATATCGGCTGTTGTCATAACTTTCACAGTTCTACTCGGCATAGAATTCAAGAAAGCACGCCCGTACGACTTGGTAAGCAACCGCTTGTCGGCAAGTATGAGCGCACCGGTATCATCGGCTTTCCGAATAAGTCGTCCAGCCGCTTGCTTCGTTTCCAAGATCGCCTGAGGAAGCACGTACTTGCGCCACGCCTGATCATCGCGCGCAGCGCGCTCGCACGACAAGGGATCAGTCGGTTTCGCAAAGGGAAGCTTCGGAATGATTATTCCTTTCAACGTAGCCCCTGGTGCGTCGAATCCCTCCCAAAAGCTCTTCAAAGCAAACAGTGATAAATGCTCGTCTGCGAGAAAATCGTCACGAAGACCCTTCACCGACACTCCCCACTTCTGACAAACCAGTCGTAGGTCATGCGCTTTCAAACAAGGCTGTACCTCGTTAAAACAGGCTTCCATTTCACGGCGATTCGTAAATAGTGTAAGCATTGAACCCTGCTGTGCAATATGAGTGGCAATCAGCAGCGATTGTAATTTACTCAAATACGAAGGATCCATTGGCTCGGGTATGTCAGATACCACATAGATAATCATATTCGTATCAAAGTCATAACTAGAATCAAGCATGCAGGTGCGTGCGTGCGAGAATTCACCAGTATTTAAACCCAACGCCGATTCAAACGCAGTAAACGTTCCATTCACCGACAACGTTGCGGAAGCAAACACCACCGAATGGGTTCGGGCGAATAGTGTTTCGTTTAGCTTGCCTCCTACCTCTACCAGCAACGCTTCTTGTTTTTCCATAACGCGATCCTGCTTGCGGCTTACCGTCGCTGAATATGCGTATTTATCGCTTGGCGAACGGATAATCAGCTCTAACGCATTAATCTGCCGTTTCGCCTCCATGGCAAGAGACGCGATCTCGCGTTGAACCTCGGCAGCACCCTCAACATCCTCAAGATAAGCAACAAGCTCCTGCGACGTAGTAACCAGCTTTTCTGCCGCGTCGATGAGCGTATCAGCAAACGTTGCCATATGGGCGAACGTAGCGCTGCGCCGTACGTCATCGTTTAACCACACTTCCGCAATGTCGTAGCCACGTCCCCGCTTACCGGGAGCGAAAAACACCATGTCCTTCATATGCTCTGCATATGCTGCTGCCGCTTCCGCATACATCTTTCCCGCTGACTTTGCGCGCGAAGTGAGCGTATAGAACAATGTTGCTTTCTCACCGTTGCCCCCGGCATCGACTCGTCGTTCAGCTGCGATAAACACGTTGCGAGCCGATTCATCGGCACCTGCGCGTGCAGCTGCTCGCAGCAGATCTTCTGCTTCTAAGCTCACCGAAAACGCTCGGCGTGCTTCCTGTTCTGCTCCATGAGCCTCATCAACAACCCAATACCGCACCGGAGGTAAAAGCCCTCCATCGGCAGCAAGGTCGCAGAACAGTAAACTATGATTCGTCACAATAATATCAGCGTGCTCAGCGTGGCGACGCTGCCCGTGAACAAAGCACGACGTGTTGAAATACGGGCATTTCCTTCTCAAACAATCATGGCTCGTCGTAGTAACAGCCTTTCGCGGAAGCACGCGGTAATCAAGCTTCAGGGAATCCATATCGTCATATTCGGTTTGCTCAATATACGACAGTAGCGCCGCAATCGCAGGAGCCTGCGATACGCTTTTGCCCGCCACCTCTTTCATATGCGCACCCGAAGCAGCAATTTGGTCAATACGGCGCAAACAAGGGTAATGCGAAAAACCTTTCAACGACGCATAGGTAAGCGGACTCATATCGGGATACGTATCTTGTAAAGCCGCAGCGAGAGCGGGAAGCTCATGGTACACCAGCTGATCAAGTAATGCGTTTGTTTTCGTCGCCACACCGACGGTAATGTTGTTCCGTTTCGCGAGAAGTACCGACGGCACCAGATACGCCATCGATTTTCCCACTCCAGTACCCGCCTCAACAATTAAGTTCTCACTGCGTTCAAATGCAGCTCCCACTACGCAACCCATAGTACACTGTTCTTTGCGAGGTTCGTAGTCATCATACATGCGGCCGAGTAACCCGTCTCGGGAAAACAATTCACTTAGTTCGTTACTCGAAGGAAACGTAAGATTCCTTATAGGATCAGCTGCTATATCGTCTGCATCAGCCTTTGCGTTAAATTCCCGAGTACACACCCTTGCATCGCGAATCGAACGCAACGAAAAACGAGGAATGGCAGTATTGGCTGCTTTCTGGCGAGTGATCTCATCGAACACGATACGGCTCGACCATTCTTCCTGTGATGCCAAGCTAGCAATGAACGCTGTGAGATTCAGGGGCATTTCATACACTGCAGCAAACAGTACACGTAACACGGCGCACGTAGACGCCACATCATCGTCGGCACGATGTGTCGATAAAGGAAGTCCGAACGCTTTCACCAAATCGATCAGACGATGCGACTTTAAACGGGGAAGAGCAATACGCGACAGATCAAGCGAATCGATCCATGTGTTTTCAAGGAGCGGATACCCGCTGGGATGCCGTGTAGTAAACGTGCGATCAAAATCTACGTTATGGGCAACCAGTTTAGCATCGCCTGCGAATTCCACCAAACCTGCAAGTGCTTCGTTAGGGGAAGGGGCATCGATCACATCTTCATCATGAATATTGGTTAGTCGAGCAACCTCTTCGGGAATGGGTTTACCGGGATTCACGAACGTTACATACCAATCGATGATCTTTCCTTGTTCCATACGTGCTGCCGCAATTTGGATCAGTTCGTCATGATTGAACGAAAAACCTGTTGTCTCAGTATCTATAACAACGATATTGTGGTCTAAATCGCCAAAATCGTGCGACTTTGCCACTTCAGTAAGCGAAGCGTATCGGAATACAATCTCGTCGGGCGTCCCATCGCTGATAAACGCATTCAATGCCGCAGGTATTCCAGTTATATGCTTATTTTCCATACGCCCCACCTTATCATCTATCATACATTCAGCAGGTCATACTACCCCAAACACAGCTGCTGGTCCCACCACGGACGAAAGGAATCCCGTGCTTACCGACAAATTCTTCGGTTCCTACGAGCGCTTCAGTACTCCTTCAAAAAAAGAGGCGGCGGTTCTATTAGGAGCCGACAATCTTGTTGGCGACCGCTACGATATCGTTTTCAAAACAGAAAACCACGTTTCAATCGCCTGGCTGAAAAACCGTTTCGACGGAGAGGTTGGATTTTTTAACGCAAATGTTTCGAGAACACTACGTGTCCTTTCTGCACGCGGATGGAAATTGAACGCAGTACTTTCATTTATCGCATATTCCGATATCCCCGAACCAGGTGAATATTGGGGTGAAATGGCTCTCATATGCTACGATCCCTCACTTGAAGAATCATTCCTTCCGTTTGTGAGTAAATTTGGCAACGATATGGTCGACGGCAACCGACGTTCCCTTTTGCTAAACGATCATGAATTACAGAGTATTATCGATAGTAATGGAAACTGGCTCCCTTCAACGAAGACTAAGTTGCCAACATTAGATAAGGGAACCGCATTCATTAAAACAAGGCGATCGTTTACGGAGAAAATGGTCGAACACGGAAGAAAAGGGAATATAGGCTGCTATTTGATCAGCTGGGCATTTATTCTCTGCCTTATCGCTTTCGTTGCTTTTATCCTGCATTCTTTCGGGCTGTTTTAATACCTCATCAAGAAAGAATACTTCGTATAACACCTCCCGATGAAAGAAAAGCCCCTCGATAGGGGCTTTTCTTTCACATTACCTAGTTTGAAGTTTTTAAAGCATCTCGTATCAACATAGTACAAAGTTCAGGAAAGCTAATTCCCGCTGCGCGAGCGGCATCGGGAAGCAGCGATGTACTCGTCATTCCGGGAAGTGTGTTTGTTTCCAACACCCAACACTCCCCGTTCTCGTCGAGAATAATATCGGTTCGCGAAACCCCCGAACATCCTAGTGCCTTATGTGCTCGAATAGCAAGATCTTGCGCACGACAGGTCGTTTCACTAGAAATACGTGCAGGACATATGTGTTCAGAGCCACCAGGGGCGTATTTCGACTCAAAGTCGTAGAACTCACTTTTTGGTACGATTTCAATTACAGGTAGCGCTTTTGTTGTATCGTGATCATCCACAACAGCTACCGTCAACTCAGTTCCCTGAACGTAGCGTTCTATCAACACCTCGGTATCAATATCAAACGCCTGGTTTATCGCATCGGCTATTTCTTGTTCCCCTTTAACGATAAACACGCCAAGTGCGCTTCCTTCAGTCCCAGGCTTCACCACACAGTGTTCCCCAACGGTATTTACGATTTCCTTTAGAGAATACTCATTATCAATATGGAGGGTGATTGATAAAGGAGTTGGAATGTCGTTTTGAGTATAGAACAGTTTTGCCTTTGCTTTATCCATAGCTAAAGCACTCGCCCACACGTTTGACCCGGTGTATGGTAACCCAATCATTTCAAGCATACCTTGCAGCGTACCATCTTCACCGTATTTACCATGCATACATAAGAAGGCAACGTCGAAATCACCGGTAATCAAAGATACGAGGTCATCGTTCGACGCCGGATCGAGCATGGTAACCGAATAACCCGCTTCTCTAAGTGCTTCATAAGCACCCTTACCAGAAGCGAGAGAAATCTCTCGCTCGCCGCTCTTTCCGCCAGCAAGCAATGCGACACTGCATGAGCTCGGATTCAACGTGTTCACCACAACTCCTTTTCGCTATATTATTCGGCTCATGCAGTATAGCAAAACGCCCTCTTATCAGCGCAGCTCGCCGTACAATGCGCATGTTTCACGTGAAACAGGTATAATCTTCCTTATGGAAACTCATATCAAAACATATTCACCAAATCAGCTATCAGTTCTCATGAAAGAACTCGGAGAAAGTCCTTTTCGCGCTCGTCAGCTCGAAGAATGGCTTTATGTTCACCATGTTGACTCATACGACAAGATGACTAACCTCCCAAAAGCGTTACGATCAACCCTTTCAGAGATATATCCACTCTATACACCATCAATCATTAATAAGCGTATTTCGAAAGACGGAACAAGAAAGTACATTATCGAATTTCACGACAACACCTGTGTTGAAACCGTTGCTATTCCCTCAAAGAACGATTCGCGGTTAACAGTTTGTTTCTCTACTCAAATCGGATGCCCAATGGCTTGTGACTTTTGCGCTACAGGAAAAGAGAGTTTTATTCGAAACCTTTTCCCAGGGGAAATCGTTGACCAGGTTCTTTTAGCACAAGAAGATATGGGAAAACGTGTTACCAATATCGTCGGTATGGGACAAGGTGAACCATTTCTCAATTATGATAACGTTCTTGCTGCGCTACGCATTCTCAACAATCCAAAAGGAATAGCTCTCGGTGCACGACACATCAGCTTATCAACCTGCGGTGTACTGTCAGGTATTCAACGGCTTGCTTCAGAACCAGAACAATTCACGCTTGCCGTATCTCTACACTCTGCAGTGCAGGAAACTCGCGATTATCTGATGCCAAAGGTTGCATGTTTTCCTCTTCCCGACCTTCGGAAAGAACTCCAGTCTTATATCAGAGCAACGAAACGACGTGTTACATTCGAATATATCATGATCCGAAACGTTAATGATCAGCCAAGTGATCTTCAAGCATTACTTCGTTTTTGTAAAGGTCTTCTCTGTCATATTAATCTTATTCCTATCAATTCCATTAAGGATTCCCCTTATCAACCCTCATCTGCTGCAGTAATAAAGAAATGGGTTTCAGAAATAACCAATAGTGGTATAGAAGTAACAATACGTGATTCTCGCGGAAGTGACATTGCGGGAGCATGTGGACAATTAAAGCAAACACATTTGCTATAAAACTAAGATACTATCCTTATATTAGATTCTTCTCTTTCTTGATTTCTTATCCTTAAACACTTACTAGTATTGAAAGAGTGCGAGCTCCTTGGAAATGAGAAGGAGCTCGCACTAATTGTTTATGTAATAAGAATCAATCTTCGTTAACATCAATGTTTCACGTGAAACATTGATGTTAACGATTGTTCTACTCGGAAGATAATTGATTAAACAGACGTTTCAAATCTTCTTCGTCTTTAAACTCAATTTCGATTTTATTTTTCCCTTTAACTGACTTAACGCGAACAGGTGCACTTAACACTTTCTTAAGCTCAGTAGCAACTTTCTTATATGAATCAGGTAACGGTGCACGAGATTGCTTTGCTGCCGATGTTTTACCAGACATTAACCGTGCAATCGCTTCCGCTTCACGCACTGAAAGAGTTTCTTGTAATAGCTTATCAGTTAGTTTTTGTCGTCCCTCTTGTGTGGGAATAGATAAGATAGCACGCGCATGACCCGCAGTAATTTTCTCTTCAAACAGTAATTGCTGGGCGTCTTCAGGAAGATCAAGCAACCGTAATGCATTCGCTACCGTTGAACGACCTTTCGACATTGCTTGAGCAACTTCGGCCTGCGTCATACCACGACGCTCCATCATTCTCCGATATCCATATGCCTCTTCAATTGGATTCAAATCAGAACGCTGAAGATTCTCAACCAATGCAAGCTCTAAAGCCTGATCATTGTCCGCTTCTTTAATTCGAACAGGAACAGTTTTCAAATCAATTAATTTGCATGCCTGCCATCTGCGTTCACCTGCAATGATCTGATATCTTTCTCCATCAATCGAACGAACCAAAATGGGTTGAAGTAACCCATCCTTCTCTATTGAAGCGGCTAGTTCTTCTAATTCTTCTCGTTTGAAGTTTGTTCGGGGCTGATCAGGATTCGGCTCAATTAAGTCGATAGATATTTCATCGGTAATTTGTTTGGAAACAACACTGATAGATATATCCTCACTACTAACAGCTTGATTAAGATCTTCTATTATCACTGAATGTACTTCGTTTTCTCGAGCTTGTTCTGCTCGCTGTTCAGGAGTCATTTTAACGGCTTTTATCGACTCTGATGGTACATCTTCACCTTCTACCATTACACGTGGAACAGGTTGAGTAGGCTTCACAACCTGGACAGATTGGGTAGGTTGCGTATGTTTGATCGGTTCAGGCTTCTCTTCTGGAATTGCCTCGTTATAAATACTACCCATAAGAGAATTTAAACCACGGCCTAAACCACTGCGTGTATTTTTAGCCACGGGAGATCACTTCCTTTGCAAGATCAACGTACGATTGCGCTCCTTTGCCGGCAGGATCATATTGAGTAATAGGCTGACCATAGCTCGGGGCTTCTGATAATTTGACGGTTCGAGGAATCATTGTCTCAAAAACAATTCTGCCGAAGTAATTTCTCACCTCTTCGACAACTTGTCGCGATAACGTCGTCCTTCCATCGTACATCGTCATAAGCACGCCATAGATATCTAAACTTGGATTCAAGCGACTTTTGACACGATTCATCGAATCAAGAAGTTTTGTCACACCTTCCAATGCATAGAATTCACACTGAATTGGGATTAACAATTTATCTGCTGCAACAAGAGCATTAACAGTTAATAAACCAAGAGAGGGAGGACAGTCGATAAAAACAAAATCATATCTCCCTCTCATCGTGCCAACAGCATCTTTAAGACGGTTTTCACGTGCCATCTCAGAAACAAGCTCAACTTCCGCACCAGCAAGGTTGATTGTTGCAGGAACAACGTCTAACCCTTCGTATACATCGGGAATAATAGCTTGCTCTATCGGCACATCGTTAAGTAATACGTCATAAATACAGTTTTGAACTGCACCTTTATCGATTCCTAAACCACTTGAAGAGTTTCCTTGTGGGTCAAGATCAATAAGCAAAACTTGTTTACCTATTTCACCAAGAGCAGCACCTAAGTTGATAGATGTTGTCGACTTACCAACTCCACCCTTTTGATTAATGATAGCAATAACCTTTGTTTGACCAACAACGTGAGTTACTGGAGCCTTGTCAGCATACGACTTCAACGGACGGCTCTCAATCACGACATCCCGCACCGGCTCGGGTTGTTTCACTTCTCGCTCAATAACGGGAGCAGCCTCAATATCTTCAATCGAATCTATTTGAGTAATTTCTTCTTTCGGTTCCTCAATAGTAGGACCAGGAGTTGCTGTTATTTCAGATTCCTTTTTATGTCTATCACGCTTCAAACTATCGAATAAGCCCACAGAAATCCCCTTTCATCGGACGATTCAAAGTATATACCTTCTCGATGTTTCATATGAAACATTCGCTCTCACATCCGTTGAAGTAACTACTTTCCGGCGTTACAAAGGCTTCTTCTGAGCCATACCAACGTTTCGTGGTAGTTTTATTATTGGTTTCCCTTGCTTCTTAAAGCAGATAATTCTACGTGTTTTATCATCTAAAGAAACTGTTCGATCTGAAACGTATCTCATTGCAAGCTTTTCTTGTAACTCTAAAGCATGTCCCAATTCGTCATCATCAACGAGAGCTTTATAACAAACAAGTAAACCATTATCACAAAGCAAGGGACTCGATAGTTCCATAAGAATCGATAATTTAGCCAAGGCACGCGCTGTAACCACACTAAATTGCCCTGCTCTTTCCCTTCCAAGGTCTTCAATTCTTCCCGTATATGTTGATACATTTTCCAACTCAAGCGTTTTTATAAATGAATCAAGAATAGCGGTCTTTTTTCGTACGGAATCAACTAAGAGGGTTTCACGACCTGTTTCAATGGCAAGCGGTATCCCTGGAAATCCAGCACCTGATCCAATATCAGCATATTTTCCTATAGGAGCGGCGTTTATTTCTTCTAATCCAATAAGGGAATCAGCAACATGAAGTCTCATTCCCTCATTTAAAGAAGAAATACGTGTTATGTTTGTTATCTTATTTGCTTCAATAACTAGCTCAAGATGCTTCCGAAGAAGATCGTCATGCATGAAGGCTCCTTGGTTTTTAACTGGTTGAGCACTGTATCCTACCTGATTACTTATTTGTATACCACAGTGGAACTTCATCTGCATGGCAAGAATAGAAAAAGACTCCCCAGCTATATCAGCACTTGGGAGTCTTCATAATCAAACTATGTATTCGATTTTATCGAGGAATAACCACTACATGACGAGCTGACCCTTCACCTTCGGATGCGGTTTCAACTCGATCATCATCACGAAGAGCAATATGAACAATACGCCGCTCATATGGAGTCATAGGTCGCAGTTTTACACACTTATGCTGAGATGCTGCCCGATTCGCAGATGAACGGGCAATAGACTCCAATTTCTCACGCTGACGCCCTTTATATCCCTCAACATCAATGACAACCGGATAACGGAATCCAAGCGTTCTTAACGTAATAGCTGACACGAGAAATTGTAAAGAATCGAGTGTTTTCCCATGACGTCCAATAAGAACCGCAAGATCATCACCGGTGATATCTAGAATGAGTTCTCCTTCATCGCCTTCATATTCATCAATAACAATCTCACCAACATTGAAGTGCTTCAAAATATCTTTCAAAACACCAATAGCAGTATCAGCTATACGATCAATATCTTCGTCAGTGAGCTCAACATAGTCGTCAGGCTGCTCTTTTTCTAGCTCTTCAGCCATAGTTGCTCCTTTAATCCACCAGTTGTTTCACGTGAAACAACTATTAATGCCTCTTTTTGCCGCCTTTTTTCTTAGGGCGAGGCTTCTTTTCCTTCCTCGTCACATCAATCTCAATCGGCTGAACTTCGATCTCGTTCGATTCCTCTTCATCACGTTTACGCATAATACTCATTGCAATTTGCTGTTGTACAACACCGAAGAGAGATGACACTCCCCAGAATAAAAGTACGCCCGCTGGCGAACTCCAACCAATCCACAGCATCATTAAGCTCATAAGACCAGACATAATGTACATTTGCTGCTTTTGCTTAGGATCGGAGTTGTTCTTCTGCTGAAGAAACATTGGTAAGAATGTTGCTCCCGCGAACACAACCATCAAGATGACATAGGGTAAGAAAAAGAGAAATCCCTGACCAAGAGCCTGTGATGGTGTAGTAACCAAGCTAGGAACGAGATTATAGAACTCATACGTGCCCTGAACACGATCGCCCATCTCGCGCAACACCTGAAACAACGCCATAAAAATTGGCATTTGTAGAAGCATTGGTAAACACCCAGCAAGCGGGTTGAATTTCGCTTCTGCGTACAATTTCTGCATCTCAACATTCATACGTTGAGGATCATCAGCATACTTCGACTGCAGTTGTTGGATCTTAGGCTGGATCTTCTGCATTTGATAGCTCGACTTCGACTGCTTATGCACAATCGGAGCCATGATCAGGCGGAAGATGACGGTGATTATAATAATCGCCATTCCCCAGTCACCAACAAAGTCGTAGAAGAAACTGATGATATCAAAGATCCAATCTTTGAATACCGACCACATAATTCCTTCCTTCCTTTATATACCAAAGAGCACCACGTAGTACAGATCCCGCTCAGGGTACAGGATCGTAACCATGTGGTCCTCCCGGACGACACCGTAGAATCCTCTTAATGGTGAGGATAAAACCTTTTTTGAACCCATATTTCCGAAAAGCGATCAAACTATACTGAGAACACGTTGGTTGAAATCGACAGCACGAGGGAAACAAAGGAGATATCGCAGCTTGATAAAACAAAATAACAAGCGTTGCTACTCGAACGGGAAGCTGTTTAATTCTGTCTATCATAAACGGAATCTCGAACAAACCCAGCTTTTTGCGCTGTTTCGGTACATACACTGACAAGTGTTTTAAATGTAATACTATTCACATTTCTTTTCGCGAGAAATACCACATCAAAGCCTTTCCAGGGACCTCCCGCCAAATAACACGCCTCTCTCATGCGTCTCTTTGCACGGTTTCTCCAAACAGCATTCCCTAACTTTTTTCCCGCTATAAAAGCAACACGACCATTAAGGTCGTGCCGCTTTGTTGGTAACACTATGAAAGTCAGGTAAGGCGTATGGAAACGCTTGCCAGAGGAAAAGAGATCGGAGATTTCCTGTTTCGATGTTATAGTCTCCAACCTAAGCTTCCTTTTACACGCAAAGACGTTTACGTCCCTTGGCGCGGCGGCGAGCCAAAACCTTACGGCCGCTCTTGGTCGCCATACGAGCACGGAAACCGTGGCACTTAGCCCGCTTACGAGTGTTAGGTTGATACGTGCGCTTCATATTATTTCCCTTTCATGGTTAAGAGCAACTCCCAAATTATATACTGAATTCCCAGCTCGTCAACTGTTTTTCATAATTCATATTGATACCTAAAACCTCCCCGGCTTTCATCACAGCCTTCCAATTTTCGTTTATATACCTGCAGTGTGAAGAGGAAAAACAAGGAAAGAAACGGGAATTATATAAGATAAGGAGTTCTTTCTCTTTTGTTATCCTGTATGTCGATCATGAAATTGTGGAAAATGTTGAAAACTTCGAAATCACTCATAAACCGTGGTGGAAAAACCTTTCTTTTCAATTTGTCAAGAGTGTTACCTTTTACATATGACATAGTGTTTCATCAGGCATTTAATAATACAAACATCTGTTTTGTCGCTTTTGACCTGGTATTTTAATATTATTTAACAACAACATCTCTGAAAATTATTTTTTAAATCTTGTCAAATTAACGATTATCCTGTTCAAGTAGGTTTTCTCAGTTTTCGAACGATTCCCTTTTTGTTTTGAGAATTATTCAACAACTCATCTCTTCTTTCATTAGTTTTCCCCAATTTCCTATAGCTACTTTTCAATGTTTTCAACATTTCATGAATAAAAAGTTAAAAACCTGGGAAACCCCTTATGAATACGATATTTTCACCTGGATGAATAATGGAAACAGTAAAGGAAATTCTCTCTTTTCGCAGATGAATAGATTCATTATCTAAATACAGCTACAATGAGCGCGGAATAATCTTGAAAAGTATGAAATATCAGGTCTGAAAACGGAAAACAATTGGAAAACCAGATCGAACATAACGAGAATCACCCTAATGTTTCCTTAGAAGAGGGAGGGTTTGATTACTCATACGTCCATACAATAGCTCGAATAGCCCGCTATGACGATAAGCTTGCCGCGCCACGCGTAATTGAGATTCAACCCGCTCCGACAGCCGATTTTATTGAAACACTCGCATCATCTATCGACCGCGAAGCACGCATGCTTGGAGGAACAATTCCATATGCGGTCATTCGCGAAGTGTCCGAGAACTTTATTCATGCGCGATTCGAAGAGATCGTTGTGTCAATCCTTGACGACGGCAATACCATCAGATTTGCTGACCAAGGGCCAGGTATCACCGATAAAACCAAAGCACAATTACCAGGTTTTACCTCAGCAATCGAACCGATGAAACGCTATATTCGAGGTGTTGGATCCGGTTTACCTCTCACAAAAGAGTATCTCGATATGAAAAATGGAACAATTTCAATCGAGGATAATCTCGGAACGGGCGCAGTAGTAACCGTTAGTCTAAAACAACATTCCAGGTCTGCGTTTAATCAGCAGATGGTAGGTAATCGTAATCACTCAAGTATCCCTATACCCCCGTTAAATGAACGTCAACGTGACATTCTTAAATGCTTCGAATCTGAAGGGGCACTTGGGGTTACCGACGTGGTAAACCTTACTGGTTACCCAACTTCTTCAACCTATAAGGAACTTCAACGCCTCGAAGAAGCGGGATTATTGGAAAAAACAATGGGAAAGAAGAGAATTCTCACTGATATGGGATTTCAGGTAGCAAGCTCTTTGTAGAACGTTTCTCTTATGAAGCGCCCCATCGACCCTTATTTGATATAAAATCGGAAGTTACCCGAAGGCGCTCATAAGGAATAATCAGCAGACGAAACCTGGAGAGACGACTGCAATGAACAGCGAAAAACTCGAACATACCTGGAACGTACTATGTGAAACAGTTAAAGAGTACGAAGAGATCGATCCTGCTCAGATTAATGCATTCTTTTCCAGACTCCAACCTCAAGCGATGAGTGACGGTTTTCTCATGCTGACCGCTGATAACGAATTCATTAAAACCTGGATTGAACGGCATTACGTTGGCTATATCAAGCGCGCACTCAGTGATGAATATGGAATACCATTCACTGTTGTGGTAGAAGTTGACGCTACACAGGGCTTATATTCACAACAAACCCAATCTAATACAGGAAATGTGCGCTCTACCTCCACGACAACAACCCAATCATCAGCGACAACAACCGAAGAGATAGCAAATATCTTTCAATCTTCTGAGCTAGAACAACTAACAAATAAGAAGGAAGATCAAATAATACAAAGGTCACAGGTATTTGACCAATTATCAATTCAACCCAACGATTTTTCGGTTAAAAGGTATTCCAGTGGGCGCATGTGTGACAGCGTAACAGGGGCCCTAACTTTCGAGAATTTCGTCATCGGCGATTCGAATCGAATGGCATATCATATGGCGGTGTCAGTTGCTGAAGTACCCGGAAAGAAGACACTTAATCCTTTGTTTATTTATGGACGATCTGGATTAGGAAAAACTCATTTACTTCGCGCTATACAAAACTATATCAACGAGACGCAACCCCATCTCCAGACAATCTATGTCGATTCTGCTGAACTGTTGTCGGACTATATGGATGCCAGCGCCGCACATGACAAGGAAAAACAGAGTTATCGTAACTTTAAGAATAAATACGAAGAAGCTGACGTATTACTTATTGACGACGTTCAATGGCTTCAAGGTAAGAAACAAACCCTCGACATCGTGTTTCAGATCTTCAACAAGCTTATTGATGAGGGAAAACAAGTAGTTCTCTCCGCCGACCGTGCACCAAAGAATATCGATATCGATGAGCGTTACATCAGCAGGTTTAATTCGGGCGGTACGTTTGATATCCAACCACCCGAATTTGAAACCAAGCTCGGTATCGTGCGTAGTTTTATCAGCGAATATAAAGAAAACGAACATGATGATAATTTCGTCATCCCTGAAGATATCCAGATGTATATCGCAGAAAGTTCGAGTTCAAACATTCGAGAACTAAAAAGCGCAGTAACCAAGGTGATATACCAAATTTCCTTGGTTAGTTCTAAGAATATTACGCTCGACGACGTAAAAAAACTGCTTGAGAATCATTTTACCGGCGGGCCATCACGGAGAGTTACTATCGCTGATATTCAAAAAACAGTCGAGGGCTTCTATAAGGTCAACCATAACGATTTAGTAGGAAAAAAACGTACGCGTGAGATCAAGTATGCTCGTCAAGTGGCTATTTATCTCTGTCGACAAATCCTCGATTTACCATACAACGACATAGGAAAGAAATTCTCCCGAGACCACTCGACCGTCATGTATTCAGTTTCTATCATTGAAGAGAAAATGAAAGAAAACCGAGAGTTGCGTGAGGAAATTGAAACATTACGCCAGCTCATTCAAGAAATTTAGGAAAAGTGGACAACATGATAAAACATGACTCAAATATGACTGATAACCACCAATCGATAGGGGAAAGATAATTTCAGCAATAAAACAGGTGGATATCTTGGAGAGATTTACACTGTATTCAAGAACGAACATTTTCACTCTCATATGCGGTTTTAACAGTTTTCCACTTTTTAACCGTCGTTATTATTGTTGTTATTCAAAAACCAATAGATATAGAAGAAACAACGAATCACTGTAGGGAAGGAAATAATCGTGAGATTCAGTATTAATCAATCAGAGCTGCAAAATGCACTATCTGTCGTTTTAAAGGGAATTTCAACCCGGTCGACACTTCCCGTACTTTCAGGTATTTATATCGATGCAAATAATGACTCATTAACACTGCAAACAACCGACTTATCGTTATCTATCCAGTACACTGTTGCGGCACTCATTGATACACCCGGACGTGTAGTTGTTCCGGGTAAGCTGTTTAGTGAAATCGTAAAGAGTCTTCCTGATGCGGCAGTTCATTTCGCATTGGAAGGAGAGTCAGCTATTATTACGTGTGATGCAGCTTCTTTCTCAATTAAGACACTCGATGCAGAGGAATTCCCAGGCTTTCCTCACGTGGATGTCCATCAAAAGATACGAATTCCTTTCTTGAAGTTATCTTCTATGGTTAAGAAAGTTGCACGCGTAGTGTCGAAAGATGAAAGTCGTGCCATTCTTACTGGCGTACTGATCACATTAGAAGAAACAACCTTGAAGATGGTGGCAACCGATTCATATCGCCTTGCTATCGCTGAATCAGAGGTTCCTGAGGCCGCAGCTGACAACTTTGAAGCTGTTATTTCAGGACCTTTTTTACAAGAAATTGCAGCTATGGTGAAGTCTGATGACGATGTAACTATTGCCTTAGCGGAAAACCAAATCGTCGTAACATATCATGACACTATGCTTATTAATCGCCGTATTGAAGGATCATTCCCAAATTATCGCCAACTACTACCTAAAACATGTACTACACGCGTTGCTATGGATAAGAACCATTTAGTGTCTGCTGTAAAGCGTGCGTCGTTACTGATTCAGACATCATCACCGGTGCGTTTCTCTATTGATACCGAAGTACAAGCGGTACAGGTGTCCTCGGCGGCTCACGATATCGGATCAGCTCAGGAAGTTGTTTCGTGTGAAGCTGAAGGTGAATCGGTTGAGATTGCATTTAACTATACTTATGTGCTTGATGGATTGGCGGCAATTGATACTGATCAGGTATTTCTTGAGGTTAATGAGGGTATGAAACCAGGAATATTTAAATCGGATAACCCGGATAATTTCCTTTATCTCGTTATGCCAGTGCGTATTTCTTAAAACAGCGGTGTTGTGTGAGCTTAACAATTCGCCATATTACCCTGTCGAATTTCCGCAGTTATGCGGCATTTGAGTTGTCTGACATAGGGCCGCTCACTATTCTGGTTGGACCGAATGCGACTGGGAAGACGAATCTCATGGAAGCATTGCGCTTAGTAACGGCGCAACGTACACTTCGGCATGCTTCCACCGATCAGCTGGTTCGAAAAGATTGTAACTATACATCGATAACAGCGGATATAAGTGATGGTAATCGTCAGCTTTCCTTAGAGACTCGCATAATTGATAATAAACGTCACTATTTGTTGAATGGTAAATCAAAACGCAATGGAGATATGAAAGGGGTAATTCCTTCAGTCGCCTTTGTTCCGGATGATTTAAATCTTGCAAAAGGATCGATGTCCACTCGTCGTCAAGCAGTTGATGCTCTTGGAGAACAACTGTCAATGAACCATTATCTGATCCGGAAAGACTATGAGAAGTTGCTTAAGCATAAAAACTCTGCATTAAAGGAAGGTTGTGAACCGGATGTATTAGATGCGGTGAATGAGATAATCGTAACCGTTGGTGCTCAACTTACCTGTTACCGTGCAGCGCTATTTTCAAAGCTCATGGTTTATTTAGCATCATTTTATCAAGAGATAACGGATGAAAAAGAAACAGTATCGGGGTACTATATTCCTTCATGGGAGCGTGATAGTGAAAGCGTTTTAACCTATGAATATAATCACATACCGTACGTTCGTGATGAAGCAAGAGATTTATTACGTGCTTGTCTTAATCAACGAAAAGGAGAAGAACTAGCGCGGCGGCGATCTCTTGTTGGTCCGCATGCTGATACCATTGAGTTTCAAATTGACGGGATGAACGTGGCAGCATACGGTAGTCAAGGTCAACAACGGTCGTTAGTGTTAGCATTTAAGCTCGCTGAGGTAGCTCTTATTCATGAAATACTAGGTCAACAGCCGATCATTCTCCTAGACGACGTAATGAGTGAACTTGATGATGATCGTCGTCAATCACTAATATCATTCTTATCAAAAGACATGCAAACATTTATTACTACAGCACACCTTGACTACTTTGATAACGAAACACTCTACCGCGCGCGTGTGGTTACATTAGGAAAAGAGAAGGGGAGTACCTTTATCGAACGTGATACGCCCCCATTTTCTGGAAGGGAGGCGTTGAATGAAGCGGTTAAATGTGGGTATTAACGATTTCATGCGATCGTCTTCCGTGTATGGTTTATCAAAGAAAGCTATTCGCGTTGCCCAGGTTCATGCTGCTTGGCGTCGTGCAGTTGAAGAAGTATATAGTGAAGCTTCTGGTCTTATTCTTATGCATACGAATGCAGTGTATATTATGAAAGATACCGATAATTGTATTTCTTCGGATGTCATAGATTCTGAAACCGATTCTTGTACGACTGTTCATCAGTCTGAGTATATGTGTGATGTCGGATTATCCGTAATAGAATTCGGTGTTAAAGAACATAACAATAATGGGTCTTCTATTGACCATGTGACTGACTATAAACGTGTTTCACGTGAAACACGTCGTTTCTCACCAAAGCAACTAATTGTATATTCCGATGACAGTATGGTGAGATCAGATCTTGATGCTCGTCAAGAGTTTCTAAAGATGAGACTTCGAGAATCAGGGGAGTATATTGAAAAATTCAAGATACTGCCGTCAAAAATGGATATGCGTTCACGCCATCCTTTTCTTGATGAAGACGGGAATCTAAAGAAAGGATCGGATGTGAATATGTCACGTTCTGAGAGGTTTAAAAAACTTGAAGTTCCTGCTGAGACATTCGATATGCTTATCAATCACGTGGAAGATATTGATAATGAACAGGTGAAAAAGTCGCTCGATAAAGCAATACGAGCCAATCTAAGCAGAAGTAAAGACATTTCATGATATTTTTACCACTTTGAAGTGAAATTAGTGCTTAGATCATATGTGAATATCCGTAGATGATCTGATAAACCTTTGTATGAAAAGAGACTATGCTAGAATGTTCAGCTGATCAAGATTCAGCTGTTTTCAGGTGGTCATTCTCATCAACTTTGGTGAATAATGTATCCGCGGATATCATGTGATGGTTTCCGCGGATTTTTCTGCCATTGAATAACGCACTGGAAAAGGAGCGCAGCACGTGGCTAACAAACCAGATCATTATGATGGATCAGATATCCAAGTCCTTGAAGGACTCGAAGCTGTTCGTAAGCGCCCGGGTATGTATATTGGATCAACTGGCCCGCGTGGTTTACATCATCTGGTGTATGAGGTAGTTGATAACTCAGTAGACGAAGCTCTTGCTGGATTCTGCGATAAGATTGAGGTATGGATTCATCCTGACAATTCCATCACGGTTACGGATAACGGTCGTGGTATTCCTATTGATAAACATCCAAAGGAAAAAATTCCTACGGTTGAAGTGGTTTTAACTATTCTCCATGCAGGTGGTAAATTCGGCGGCGAGGGTTACAAGGTATCTGGAGGCTTACACGGCGTGGGTGTGTCGGTCGTTAATGCCCTATCCACGCGTGTGGAGGTGTGTGTGAAGCGTGATGGCGGTGAGTATCAGATCGCGTTTGATCACGGTAAAACAGTTGAGAAATTGAAAAGGATTGGTGCGGCGACAGGAACTGGTACAAAAACTACATTTTGGCCTGATCCGGAGATTTTCACCGAGACGACAGTATTTGATTATATGACGTTAGCAAATCGCTTCCGTGAAATGGCGTTTTTGAATCGCGGCTTGAAAATTATCTTGCATGATGAACGTACACCTGATGAGAAAGGTGTTCCACGTACTGAAACGTTTCAATACGCTGGTGGTATTACCGATTTCGTCAGGTATTTGAATGAGGGGAAAGAAACACTTAATAAACCGGTGTTCTTCGAAGCGGAGAATGAAGATGGCACTGTTGAAGTGGCTATGCAATGGACTACATCGTATTCCACGAATTCGGTAATGGCGTTTGCGAATAATATCAATACGCACGAGGGTGGCACACATCTCGACGGTTTCAAACAGGCAGTCACGCGTACGATTAACGAGTACGCTCGTGCGAAGGGTATTCTAAAAGAGAAAGATAGTAACCTTTCGGGAGATGATACCCGTGAAGGACTGGCTGCTATCGTGTCGGTGAAGTTACATGATCCGCAGTTCGAAGGACAGACGAAAACAAAGCTCGGTAACACTGAGATACGTCCACTCGTACAGAATGCTGTGACAAAAGGACTCGCCGAATATCTCGAAGAAAACCCTGCACCTGCAAAACGGATTATCGGAAAGGCAACTCAAGCACTGAAAGCTCGCGAAGCTGCGCGTAAAGCTCGCGAGATGACTCGCCGTAAAGGTGTACTTGATTCATTTTCGCTACCCGGCAAACTTGCCGACTGCTCCAGTAAAACACCGGCAGAGTCAGAAATATTCATTGTCGAGGGTGATTCTGCAGGTGGTTCGGCTAAACAAGCACGCGACCGTAAAACGCAGGCTATTCTTCCTTTACGCGGTAAAATACTCAACGTTGAACGTGCTGGTTTAAACCGTTCATTGTCATCTGATACTATTAGCTCGCTAATTACCGCCATCGGTACCAATATTGGTGATGATTTCGATGCTGAGAAAGCCCGTTATCATCGCATTATTATTATGACTGATGCCGACGTTGATGGTGCGCACATTCGCATCCTCCTATTAACGTTCTTCTATCGCTATATGCCCGAGCTTATTAATCGTGGTTATATCTACATCGCACAACCGCCTATTTTCGGTGTGAAAAAGAAAAACTCCCGATCCCCGAAAATTGAGCGCTATATCTACGACGAGAGCGCGCTTGGTGAAGTGCTTTCCGAAATGGGTGGCGCTGATAAGTGGGATGTGCAGCGCTATAAAGGTCTTGGTGAAATGGATCCTGATCAGCTATGGGAAACCACCATGGAGCCCGCCAGTCGAACGCTTTTACAAGTAAATATAGATGACGCAGCTGAAGCGGAGCGCGTTGTGAGTGAACTGATGGGTGATCAGGTAGAACCCCGTAAGAATTTTATTCAACAGCATGCACGTGATGTCCGTTTCTTGGACATTTAATGAGATAGGACACGATGATGACCGAGGAAAACGAGAGTTTTGTTCCTGATAGTGACCGCAATAACGCGCCTTCCGCTGAACTTGAGGGAATTTCTGTAGACGATACGTTAGATAATCATGTCCTTTCGGAAGAGCAGCGTGCCCGCGCAATGTTTGTTGACATGCCTGCCGCTCATGGGGATATCATAGAAGGTGCGAATGGTGGAGAAGGAACTATCGTTCGCAGCGCGTATCTTGGTAAGGAAATGCAAACGTCGTTCTTGGAATATTCCATGAGCGTTATCGTATCACGCGCACTTCCCGACGTACGTGACGGCTTAAAGCCAGTTCACCGACGCATTTTATATGCGATGAACGAATCCGGTTACACGCCGCAGCGGCCACATATGAAGTCGGCTCGTACCGTTGGTGACGTTATTGGTAAATATCACCCACACGGTGACTCATCGGTTTATGATGCTATGGTTCGTCTCGCACAACCATTCAGTATGCGTGTTCCTTTAGTGGATGGTCATGGTAACTTTGGTTCTATTGACGGCGACTCTGCAGCGGCAATGCGTTACACCGAAGCTCGTTTGGGAAAGACAGCTATGGAGCTGTTACGCGACCTTGATAAGGAAACAGTCGACTTTCAGCCGAACTACGATGAAAGCCTTGAAGAGCCAGTCGTGTTACCAGCGCGGTTTCCGAATTTGCTGGTTAATGGCTCAAACGGTATTGCTGTTGGTATGGCAACAAATATACCACCTCACAACTTAGGCGAAACAATTGACGCTGTGTGCTTATTAATCGACAACCCAGATGCCACAACCGAAGAGTTAATGACCGCGCTTCCCGGACCCGATTTTCCCACTGGTGGCATTATTATGGGCAAAAAAGGCGTTCTTGATGCATATGAAACAGGACGCGGTAGCTTAACTATTCGCGCGAAATGGGAATCTCACGAAGGAAAAAACGGTAAGAGTACTATCACTATTAAGGAAATACCCTATCAGGTGAATCGTCAGCGGCTCATGGAAAAGCTCGGTGAGCTGGTGCGTGAAAAAAAGCTTCCCGAGATAGCAAATATTCACGATGGAGCTGATCGTCACGGTATAGATATCATTATTGATCTGAAAAAAGATGCGATTCCTGATGTAGTGATGAATAAGCTGTTTAAACATACACAGCTGCAAGTCGGGTTTGGCGTGATTATGCTTGCGCTCGTAGATGGAATTCCTCGCGTTCTTTCATTAAAGGAGATGCTACATTACTACATTCTTCATCAGGAAAATGTTATCGTTCGTCGTACTCGCTATGAACTAGCAAAAGCCGAAGAGCGAGCCCATATTCTACAAGGGTATATCATCGCGCTTGATAACATCGATGAAGTAATTCATATCATTCGCTCATCTCAAACCGACAAGGAAGCAGCGGTTCGTCTAACTGAACGCTTTGGGTTAACGAAAAAGCAAACCGATGCTATTCTCGAAATGCGTCTACGCCGACTCACGGGCTTAGAGCGTACGAAAATCGAAGAAGAATTGGCCGCATTGCTTGAGAAAATTGAATATTACAAGCGTGTGCTTGCTGATAACAACCTCGTTCGTCAAATCATTAAAGAGGAACTGCGGGAAATCAAGAAAAAGTTCAATTCAGCTCGTAAAACCCGTCTATCGGGCGAAGCAAAAGATATTGACGTTGAGGATCTGATCGCCGACGAGCAGATGGTGGTTACCGTCACAAAAGCCGGCTATGTGAAACGCCTACCAGTGGGAACGTATCGACAGCAGAAGCGTGGCGGCAAGGGTATGCAAGGGGTGAATCTGAAAGATAACGACTACGTTGAACATCTATTTATTGCTTCAACCCATTCTTATATGCTGTTCTTCAGTACGTTAGGTAAGGTATATCGCCTGAAAGTGTATGAGATTCCTGAAGCGTCACGCCATGCTCGTGGTACGGCTATCGTCAATCTATTACCGCTGCATAAGGGCGAAACCATCGCGGCAGTTATCGAAACGCGTGATTTCCCTGAAAACGAATATCTCATGTTCGCCACTGCTCAAGGCATGGTAAAAAAGACCTCAATGAATCAGTATGACCGTACGCGTCGCGATGGGCTGATTGCTATTAACTTAAAGGACGATGACAGTCTGATTAGTGTGCGTCGTGTTGCGGAAAATGAGAATGTGATCATGGTATCATCCGCTGGTAAGGCAATTCTTTGGAATGAGCAGGAAGTGCGGGCCATGGGGCGTGGCACTATGGGTGTTCGTGGTATGACAGTTCCGGCTGATGCTCATGTATTAGGGATGGAAATAGCAAAGCCTGGTTGTGATCTGTTTGTTATAACCGAAAAAGGCTTTGGTAAGCGTACGCCCGTGTCGGAATACCCAGCACATCATCGTGGTGGTCAGGGTGTGTACACCATCACTATGACGCGGAAGAAGGGCCTGCTTTCGGTAATGAAGATTGTAGCGTCCGACGATGAGATTATGATCATCTCAGAAGAAGGCGTTATTGTGCGCACTCCGGTAAAGGGTATTTCTGAATTAGGGCGCTCGACACAAGGTGTGTGTGTGATGAAGGTTGCCGACAATGATCGTGTGACCGCAGTAGCTATCTCCACAGACAAGAAGACAGCGCGTCATGATGAGAATTCAAACGATACCGATGTCATCACTGAAAGTGATATATAAGGTAAGTATAGAAACGAGTGTTAAGTAACATGTGGGCTTCATGAGATATGCTGGATACCTAATATCCTCTCATGAAGCCCACGTATATAGTGAGAGAAATAGAATCAGTGCGGGATTTACTATATTGGTAAGTATTACTATGGGAAGCATTTAAGAGAAATCATCAGGAGTGAGATCATTAAGAAACTCTTGGAATTCCTTTATTTCCTGAGCCTCTTCTTCTGATCCTTTTGCAGCAGTGAATGAGAATGTGCACCCCATACGCTCAAAAATAGACTCATCTATAAGAATAGGTGCTGATTGGCGCACAGCGAGTGCTAATGCATCGCTTGGACGAGCGTCGATACTGATCAAGCGATCATATTGGCGCACGTAAATCGTAGCGTAAAATAACGCTCCCTTCACGTGAGGGATAACTATGTGATCGATAATACCATCAAGATTCGTCATAATGTTAAGCAGTAAATCGTGAGTCATCGGGCGTTCGAACTGCTTGTCTTCAAGGGCTGCACCTAGTTGGAGTGCTTCGTTGTAACCAATCCATATAGGGACTACTTTTTGATTATCGATTACGTTGTCTTGTATGGTGTTGTATTCAGGTTCATATGTGCGTTCAAGCTGATCAGGTGCTTGTTCCTTAGATTGTTTGGCATTAGGGGTCTCTGATATAGGTTGTAACACAATAAATGAAGGATTAGGAGGATATACGACCACCAAGGTCCTTATTTCGACCGGAATCACGCACTTCCCCTTCTCGTGTTACAGAAAGCCATGCGTGCAGTTAGCGCTTTGCAACGCGAGGTCCTCTGCGGCTGCAGTACTTTTGATTATAACCTTTTCGTTGGTTCGTTGGGAGAGTGGTCTACAGACGATTCCTCTGCGTTGTTTTCCTTTGTATGATCTACGTGGTCTGTTGGCTGAATAACGTCGCGCGTTGACACATTACCAGTGGTTTTATCGGCTTCAACAGCGCTGCGCATGTCAATCACATACATCGATTCATCGATATCGCGATGAGCTTGATCTTTCGATGATCGCTTGTCGGCAAGTAAAGTCAGAACCGTTGACACCATGGGAACCGCCAATAAAATACCGGCAACACCAAACAATCCACCGCCGATAAAGACCGACATCAACACAAGAATACCCGGCACGCCAACAGATGTACCCACGACTTTGGGATAAATGAGGTTACTCTCGAGCTGCTGCAACACTACGAGAAAAACAAGGAACATAATAGCTTGCTGCGGCGACACTGACAATATCATGAACGCGCCTACCGCACCTCCAACCCATGCTCCCACGATGGGAATGATAGAAGTTGCGCCAACAATAAGCCCGATCGGCGCGGCGAAGGGAAAATCGAAGATGGTGAGCCCGATAGCGCAAAGCGTACCTAAGATGCATGCTTCGATACATTGACCATACACGAAGCGTCCAAAGCAGCCGTTTGCAACAGACAACGTATGGCTGACAGATGCATATGTTTTATTGGGTAGGATAGTCTTACCGAACGAGCGTATCGCATCGAGTGCGCGTTCTTTGTCGATGAGAATATATAACGAGAAAACAAAAGCGACAATAGTATTCACCGTTACACTCAGTAGGCCCGACCCTACTTTGGTAATTGATGATGTTATATTGTCAGCTCCACCTAATCCATCGACGATCTTCCTTAGATACTCGGACCACACATCGGGTTCGCCGCTGATCAGTGCGTAAAGATGAGAGTTTTCCCCGACGTATTTTTCAATGATATCCACTACGGCTGTTAAGCCTTCGCCAATAGCGAGAATCGCCGTGGTTAACTCACTTGCGGCAAAATAGGACACAATGGAGATAATACTGATGACAACGGCGACCGAAAGCAGTAGACAAACCGGCCGACGGGTGCGCTCCACAACCTTTGAAGATGAATTTGGGAAGTATATTTTCTCCCATTTAACCATCAGTAGATTCAGTACGTACGCAACTGCAAGGCCAACAATGAAAGGAAGGCAGGCATCCCACACATTTCCAAAGAATACAAACACCTTTGAAAGATTAGTCGCGATCATAAAAGCGAAAGTGAGTACTAGTAGCAGCATGAGCGTCATGCGTGTGGTTTCCCATTTTGGCGATTTTAAAAAATCTTGAATCATATGTATCAGCCTTCAAGCGATTAGTGGTTTCAACGTTTCTAACATCTTATGCAACAACAGTACAGTTTCGCTCAACATAAAGAAAATATCATTATGACGGTTTCAGTACGGTTGTAGGCAGTTTCAGCATAACGGAAATATTTCAACAACATACCAAAAAAAGCTTGACGGTTTGGTAACTTTCCCTTTAAAATAGCAAAGCACTTTTTCAAGGGCCCGTAGCTCAGTTGGTTAGAGCGCACGCCTGATAAGCGTGAGGTCGCTGGTTCAAATCCATTCGGGCCCACCATTGCGCGATAAACGCTCCACCGTGAGCCGAGTTAGCCGGTGGAGCGTTTATTATTGAGTGTCGAGGTTTTTGCCGCGTGTGTACGTGTGCAGGAATGTTTGGGGCATTAGCTCAGCTGGGAGAGCGCGGGCTTTGCAAGCCTGAGGTCAGGGGTTCGATCCCCCTATGCTCCACCAAAACTTAGAAAGGTCGTTGACACAAGTCAGCGGCCTTTTTTGGTAACCTGACATGGATCGAACCCCGTGAGGGCAGAATGCGCCAGTGGCGCATTCTGATCCGAAAGCCGAAGGCCTAAGGAATTCACGCCTAGCCAGGCATTCTCACCATGCCGCGTTCTACGATATCGAAGGCAGGGTCGCAAAATGTGCGAATGGTTTGAAACCCAACATGATAATAGAGCGCTTCGAGCTTATCGGAGTAAGTTTCTAAGAAACAAGGGATATTGTGCGCATCGGCGTAATCGAAAAACGGCGTGATTAAACGACGAAACGACCCCGATCCGCGCGCTTGAGTGTCGACGGCTAAACATACGAAGTGGATGAAGTCGTCAAAACCCATCTCGCTCGCCGTCTCGTATTCCCAATTAAACACAGAAACAGCTTCCATGCGCTGTTCTTGCTTTTCGATTGCTGTGAGTTCTTCTGCAGATAAAACGGTTTCGAGTACGTGTGCTCCCTGTTTTTCCAATTGTGACCACGTGGTATCACCCAGTTCGCTTTTCAAGTATGCCAAAGCTAGTGCCGATGAGTCATTGAGGGTATAGCAACCATCTGCCGGCACAGCACCGGTCATGCTCGCTAAAATAATGGCGCGCGATACTTCACGTTTACGATCACTGTTGTCGGGAAGAACTGACAATACTTCACACGTCCACTGTTCTTCCATGAAACTGTCACCCATCATGGCTGCTAATCGCTCGATAAGACTACGATCGGCGGGGTTAATGGTAACAATACCAGGTAAGCGCATAGTGTCTCCTATAGTTGATCATAGGCGTATACGTGAGCACGTAGAATTGCTGCGTCATGCTCGATGGTATCACATACGGTCAGGTACCCCGAAGAGCACAAAGATCATGAAGATCATGAATAGTGCGCTTTTGGCGAGGTGACAGCATGGAAGTTTGCCTTGTATTGCCGATTGTTATAATGGAAAACCGTCGAGTGCTTTCAAATCAAAGCTCTCCTGTGGAGTATTACGCGGTGAGCTGATGCATGCGAGTATTGACGGATATACGTGTCAATACGAGCACGTGCTGGCAGGTAGTTGGTGGGAACAAGGAAGAGAAGCAAGGGAACCGTGAATCGCATAGAAGCGCTTAATATTCTCGGGCTTGATGATGACGCCACACCCGAAGACATCAAGACGGCATATCGGGAAACCGTGCAGATCCTGCATCCCGATCGCTTTGCGAACAACGCAAAGCTACAGGATCGTGCGACTGAGCAGTTTAAGCGATTGCAAGATGCATACGAATACCTGAACAGCGGAAAAGGATCGCGCGGTTCGTCCGTGCAAGTGGATCGTAACGCTGCGCGCCCGGGTTCGACAGCGAATCTTGAGGCCCGTTTAGCTGGTATTGCCGCAGCACGTACTCAGCTGGTGAAACAGCGCGATGTGATTCTTGATGAGCGGCGAAACGCCATTGCTATGATTGCTGTTGGCGGTTTGGTGGCGTTCTTCCTGCGCCGCATCATTGCAGTGGCTGGTATTGCCAGCGCTGCAGTGGTGTGGGGTATCGTGCAGTTGGCATCGTCGCAACGTACGTTGAACACGCTTGACGAACATATCACCGAACTGAAGCGAGAGCAGAAGGAACTGCAAACCCAATTGGAGGACAGGTAAGTGAAACAGGAGAACATCCGTAACGTCGCCATTATTGCCCATGTTGATCATGGCAAAACCACGCTCGTTGACCGTTTGCTGTATGCGGCGAATGTGTTTCGTGCGAACCAACAAGTTGCCGATCGTGTGCTGGACAGTAACGACCAGGAACGCGAGCGAGGCATTACTATTCTTTCCAAGAATATATCCATCAATTACAAAGACACAAAGATCAATATTATCGACACTCCCGGCCATGCCGATTTCGGTGGCGAGGTAGAGCGCGTGCTAAACATGGCCGATGGTGCCCTGCTCATCGTAGATGCTTTTGAGGGTCCTATGCCGCAAACCCGCTTCGTGTTGTCTCATGCGCTTGCGCAGGGTTTGCGTATTGTGTTGGTTGTCAACAAAATAGATCGCCCGGGTGCGCGCCCTGAAGAGGTTGTCGACGAAGTGTTTGACCTGATGGTTGAGTTGAATGCATCAGATGAACAGCTCGATTTCCCCATTGTGTATGCGTCCGCTGTCAATGGCTATGCCCGCTATGAGCATGATGACGATAACATGGACATGTTTCCGCTACTCGACACCATTTTGAAGGAAGTGCCCGCACCTGACGTTGATGTCGATGGTCCTGTGGCGTTGCAAATCTGCACCGTTGATCATTCGAGTTTCGTTGGCCGTATCGGTGTTGGCCGCCTCCATAGTGGCGTTATGCACGAAAAGGAACAAGTGCTGGTCATAAAAAACGATGGTACGCGCTATAACACCACAATAAAGAAGGTGCACACCTTCGAAAATCTCGACAAAGTTGAGGTTCTTCAAGCCACGGCAGGTGACATCATCGCAGTCATTGGAGTGGATGACGCCGACATTGGCGATATGGTGACGAGCCGCGAGAACCCGGTTCGTTTAGCTCCTATTGCCGTGGAAGAGCCTACTATGTCCGTTGTGTTTGAGGCATCTACCAGTCCACTGGTTGGTCGCGAGGGCGACATCGTAGGTGCTCGCCAATTAAAGGAGCGTCTGATGCGCGAAAAGGAGAGCAATATCTCCATGCGTATCGAAGAACTTGAGGACAAAAGTGGAATTAGCGTGTCTGGTCGTGGCGTTCTTCATCTGTCAGTACTGATGGAAACCATGCGTCGCGAAGGTTTCGAGTTTCAAGTAGGCCGTCCGCGCGTCATTATTAAGCATGCGGAGGACGGAACCAAGCTCGAGCCGATCGAAGAAGCGACGGTTGATGTACCGAGCGACTACGCTGGTAAGGTTATCGAGGTATTCGGCAATGCTGGTGGCATTATGACCGATATGTTCCCGCGAGAAGAACAAACCCATTTGGTGTTCAGTATTCCCTCGCGCGGCACCATGGGGCTGAAAACACGGCTGCTGAATGCAACACATGGTGAAGCGAATATGTTCCATCACTTCAAGGAGTATGGTCCGTATACCGGTGAATTCACCGGGCGCAAGAACGGTAGCATGATCAGTATGTCCACCGAGAAAAGCGTCGCGTATGCGCTCGATACGCTACAGGAGCGTGGTCGCTTATTCGTGGGTCCCGGCGAGAACTGCTACGAGGGTATGATCGTGGGTGAATCGGCTAAGGAAGGCGACATGGTGGTCAACATCGCCAAAAGCAAACAGCTGGGCAATCAGCGTTCCGCTGGTGCTGACAAAGCCATCCAGCTCACGCCGCCGGTAACCTTCACGCTAGAGGAAGCACTCGAATATATCGAAGATGATGAGCTTGTTGAAATCACTCCAAAATCGATCCGCTTGCGTAAGCGCATTTTGTCGGCAACGGCACGTAAGAAAGCTGCAAAGAAGTAGAGAAGTGTAAGCGAAGGTGATCCGTAAGCGTTTGTGAACTGAATGTGCGCATCGTGTGCGGGTCTGACCTCCCAAAACCGCGTATGCGACAATAGACCATCATTCAATCCGGTATTGGGTTCGCTTCCCCCTTGAGGGGGCGACGGGAAAAGAGCAATCTGTATTCGCCAAACGAGAGGGTGTTCATGGAAGCAAGCAAAGTACTAAGGACGGTAACCATTGGTGCGGTATCTACCGTACTCGCACTCAGTCTAGCAGCGTGTTCCGATGGTAAAGGGTCTTCAGAAGGCGATAAAGGAAGCGTTGCCGCAACGGTAAACGGAACGGAAATCTACGAGAATACTATCACCGACTATATTGCAAGCATTCGCGATCAGATGGGTCTGACCGAAGATGAAAAATGGGGGGAGTGGCTAGTCTCATACAACTATACGCCAGAAAGCGTGCGAAGCGAGGTTATTGATTCGCACGTCTCCCGTGAACTGATGGTGCAGGGGGCTAATGAGAAGGGTATAACCGTTGATGCGGCCGAAGTTGATGAGTACGTTAACTCTATGAAGCAGTACTACGACTCCGATGAAGCGTGGCAGAGCGCTCTTGAGCAAGCGGGCATGGACGAGGAATACTATCGCAACGAGATCGAGATGCAGCTGAAGACCAAGAAGCTGCAGGAATCGTTTGCCACCGACGAAGAACCCTCCGAGGAAGAAATGCTGAGTACGTGTCAGATGTATGCGACCTCATATGATGGCGCGCGGAAGTCGTCGAATATTTTGTTTGATGCCGACGATAAAGAAACTGCTCAGGAAGTACTCGACAAGATAAATGCTGGCGAACTTGACTTCGCTGAAGCCGCCAAGGAGTATTCCATCGACACCGGATCGGCGGAAAACGGTGGTGATGTTGGCTGGGATTGCATGAACACGTTTGTTGAAGAGTACGAAACGGCGTTGAAGGCCCTTGAGAAGGATCAAGTATCTGACCTGGTGGAAAGCCAGTATGGATGGCATATTATTAAGTGCACCGATGTGTTTGTTGCACCTGAAGAGGTGACAAGTGTCGATCAGATTCCTGCGGATTGGGTTGAAACTATCAAATCATCGTTGAAGCAACAGGCTCAGAGTGAAGCATTTAACGCATGGCTCGAAGAGTACAAGAAATCTGCCGACATCGTTATTAATGACATGCCTGAAGGCCTTCCCTATAACATTGATCTAACGCCGTATCAGGAAGCTGCGGCCGCCAACGCTGAGGACACTGCTACTGAAGGTGATAGTGCCACTCCGTCCGAGCAACCTGCAGAGGGCGCTGAAGGTGACACAGCGGCTGCCGATGGAACTACTGATGGCGAGTCGGGTGATTCCGGTAGCGACACTGCGTCGAGCGAAGGTGATGCGGCTGAGGGCGACGCCGCCGCTGCAGCCACCGACAGCACCGATGCAGCAGCACCTGCATCAACGCAGCCAACCGAGGCATCGTAAGAGAAACGTTGAGTTCAAAGGAATCTCATGATCGAACACGAGATCAGAGACAAAGAAGCGGCGGCAGGGCAGCAAGTCCCGCCGCCGTTCCTTTCGTTTAAGGACGCCGTGGTACGTCGTCAGGGTAGGGATATCCTAACTATCGATAACTTACACATTCGTCAACGGGAACGTCTTGCCCTGTTGGGCCCGAATGGCTCGGGTAAATCGACATTCGTGAAGCTCATCACGAGGGAAATGTTCCCGCTTCATCGCGATGTGCCGCCGGTGTTGTTCAAAGGGCGTGAGCGCGCTACTCTTGCCGAAGTGAAGGCGTGCTTGGGTATTGTGTCTTCAACGATGCAGGATGAAATAACCGTGCATCTTCCCTGCATTGATATTGTGGCCGGTGGCGTGTACGGGTCGCTGGGCATCCCTCTGCGAGCTACTGGTGTGCAACGCGCGCGGGATCGAGCAAGCGACGCATTGGAGATGCTGGGCATCGCCGATGTGGCGCGACGTGACGTGATGACGCTTTCAACTGGTCAGGCACGGCGCGTGCTAATAGCCCGCGCATTCGTGAACGATCCGGAAACGCTGATATTTGATGAACCTTGCACAGGTCTCGACCCAGAAGGTATGTATTACGTGCGCTCCAGTATGCGCAAGCTCGCTCAGGCGGGAAAAGGTATTGTGCTCGTTACTCATTATCCGGAAGATATCATTCCCGAAATCGATCGCATCATTCTATTGAAGGAAGGCCGCGTGTTTGGCGATGGCGAAAAGAGCCGCATACTGGCAGATAAAACCATGAGTGCGCTATTCGATGTACCTATGCGCGTAAAACGCACGGTTGTCTGCGAACAGCAGAAAGGGACCCATTTTTCGTTGAAAGCGGGTGCTTCCGTGGTGGTTGCAGGGGAGATAAAAGCCGAAACAAAAGAAATATCAAAAACCGCTTATGAAGCCGAATATTTTTCACTTGTGAGCGAGTATTAGCTGTTGTATACTGCTGATTCACGCGCGAGGTTTTCTCGGCGAATTACATAATGCGGAGAGATGTCCGAGCTGGCCGAAGGAGCACGATTGGAAATCGTGTATACGCCAAAAGCGTATCTGGGGTTCGAATCCCCATCTCTCCGCCAGAGCTGATTGACGCCGTTCTATAGAGCGGCGTTTCAGAATAGGTCTCCTGGTTAAGGAGAAACACCCCAAGCGGAGGGGTGGCAGAGTGGTTGAATGCGGCGGTCTCGAAAACCGTTTTACGCGTAACCCGCGTAACGAGGGTTCGAATCCCTCCTCCTCCGCCAGTTACTTACAAGCAGGTTAGGAAGCGGACCTACTTTTCTTCTTCGTTTTATTCATCGTTTGTTGACGGCAAGGCAAGAACCTCGGTCTTCCTTCTGGGAAAACACGCTGTAAATTGGTATGATTATTGGAAAAGGACGTGACGAAGGAGAGGCCATGTCTTACAGAATCGTACTTGATTCCAGTGCCGATGCCGTATCATGGGCAGCACCGACCGAAGAGATATCCTCGGTTCCGTTGCGTATTATCACTGACGCGCGGCAATTCGTTGATGACTGGCGTCTCGATGTTGGGAATATGGTCGACTACCTGGCTTCCCTTCATGAAAAGTCGGGAACGGCGTGTCCGAACGTGGGGGAGTGGAAACATGCGCTTTCAGGTAGCGACATGGCGTTTGCCATTACAATTACTAGCAAGCTTTCCGGATCGTATAATGCTGCTTGCCTTGCAAAAGAAGCTATCGAGCGTGAGAATGCTCAAGCGCAGATACACGTTATCGATTCTCGTATGACCGGTCCGGCCATGAGGTTAATCGCCGAAAAAATTGAACAATTGGCAAACGCAGGCCTTCCCTTTGCATCCATTTGCCAGAAGATCGACGAGTATCGCGATCGTTCTCACCTTGTTTTCGCGCTTGAGTCGCTGCGTAATCTGGCGAACAACGGACGCGTTCATCCCGCTGCAGCGAAGCTTGCCGGCGTGCTGGGTATTCGCGTGGTTGGTCGAGCTACCGACGGCGAGCTCGACCCGTTTGCGAAATGCAAAGGCGAGCGCAAGGTAATCAAGACCATCTTCGAGGAAATGAAGAGCAAAGGTTACGATGGCGGTAAGGTACGCATTTCGCATGTATTCAACGAGAATGCTGCGCGTATTATGTCTGACCTGATTAAGCGCGAATTTCCCCAAGCTGACGTGCTGTGGTGTCAAGCGCGCGGTTTGGTGAGCTTCTATGCCGAGCGCAATGGCCTGCTCGTTGGGTACGAGGGGAAGTAACTCAGTACTCAGTTGTTTGTTTTGTGGTGGTTCACGCTTCGTTTTAGAGCGTGATGAATCTCGTTGTGCTTGGTGGTTTCCCATTTACACGTGCTTTTCACGTCGTTTCCTGCGTGAACGGCGCGGTTCTGTATACTTTCATACTAAGAAGATGAGAGAAAACCGTGCCGATGAAAGGAAACATTATGGCTGATCGTGATTTGGACAACTGGACATCCGAAGTCCCCGAGCTCCCCGAAACGCTAGAAAATGTACTGTTGTTCGCGCTTGACGAGGCAAAGGAGAAGATGGCTCAGGGTGCGGACATCATCCCGTTCACGTGTCTGGTGGTGAAGGACAGCCTGTTCATAGAGAATCATCCGGGCGAAACTTCCGAAGATTGCTTTGCGCACGCGCGTCATACGGTGCAAAACGCACGTGGTGCTGTGGCGTATGCTTTGTGCTACGACGGCTATGTGGAAACCGATGCGGGTGAGGTGGACGCGCTCATTGCGGAAGGCGGTGTTCCTGGAGCTGATGAGGGCCATGCGGTTGGTTATTTGTACACGGTCAGCGGCGATGAGGGTAACGTCACGTTCGAGGACGAGGCGGCCTATATCGGTGAGGCACCGAATTTTATGGTGGCCCTGAAAGATGCCGACGAGTACGCCGATGAGGATATCGAGGAATGCTATCTTGCCGAACCCGAGGTGGAAGGTTTTCGTTAGATTTCATCGGGTAATCTGCAAAAAACCGCACGGTGAAGCGCAAGAACGGCAATAGAAACGTGGTGGTCTGTATCAAGCATTCTGCCACGCTTTGCAGGGAGTTGTCATATACGATGACAGCGTAAGAAGTTGTAGTCGATGCGCGAAGGACAAAGCGTTCGCAGCGGGTGGAGTATTCGTCATTGGGCGAAAAACAAAGGCGTTCGATGTATGGGGAAACGATGGAAGCGATCAGGTGCAAAAAGAGTTTCCTTATATGGGTGACGGGGTTTGCTAGAATGGTACGGCTAAATCCTGCCCCGGTAAATGCCTTCATCGCGCCGGGGCCGTCAAGTCCAAAGGAGGTGAGCTCATGAAGGCTTATGAACTGCTGTTTTTTGTCGCTCCGACGATCAGCGAAGAAACCCGCGTAAACGTCATGACCCGTATCGAAAACACGATCACTGACGCACAAGGTACTGTCGATAACGTTGACAATTGGGGCAAGCGCAAACTCGCTTATGAGATCAATGGTTTGACCGATGGTGATTACACTCTCATCGATTTCCATGCCAATCCCGCAGACGTCGCCGAACTCGATCGTATTCTCCGCATTACCGATGCGGTGGTTCGTCACATGATCGTGAAGCGCGAAGACCGCGACTAAAGATGACGCATGGGACGCAGGTTATGTGCGTCCAGCATGAGAGAGGTGTAAACCATGAGCATTAACCGAGTTATCATCAGCGGGAATTTAACGCGCGATCCGGAGCTTCGCTCCACGGCTTCTGGCTTGCCGGTTTTGGGATTTGGTGTTGCGGTAAATGATCGCCGCAAGAACCAGCAGACTGGTGAGTGGGAAGACTACCCGAATTTCATCGATTGTACGATGTTCGGCGCTCGCGCCGAAAGCCTGTCCCGGTACCTGTCAAAGGGCACAAAGGTGTCCATCGAAGGTAAGCTCCGCTGGAGCCAGTGGGAACGCGATGGGCAGAAGCGCAGCAAGATCGAAGTCATTGTGGATGAGCTTGAGTTTATGAGCAGCCGCAACGACGCTTCCCGTTCCGCTGGTGGCGGCTACCAGGCGCAAGGCGGTTATTCCGCTCCGGTTGCCCCGGTTGCTCCGGCGCCGTTGGTTGATGCCTCGTCCTCGGTTTATGACGAGGACATCCCGTTCTAAGCGAAACGAAAGAGGTTGAAATGGCAGATTACGCCAAGCAGCCGCGTCGCAAGTACTGCCAGTTCTGCAAGGATAACGCAGAATACGTAGACTACAAAGACACGCAGATGCTGCGCAAATATGTTACTGACCGCGGAAAGATCAAGCCGCGCCGCGTGACGGGTGCCTGCACCCAGCACCAGCGCGACATCGCCCTTGCTGTGAAGCGTGCGCGCGAGATGGCTCTCATGCCGTACGTCGTGCCCACGGTGAGCGGCCGTGGCGATCGCCGCAACCGCTAGGCGCAAGGAGGAACAATGAAAGTTATCCTGCTTGAAGAGCTCAAGGGCAAAGGCGGCGAAGGCGACGTTATCGAAGTCACTCGCGGCTTTGCGAACAACTACCTGCTGCCGCAGCGCAAGGCTCTTAAGGCCACCTCGGGCAATCTGAAGCAGCTCGAGCAGCGCAAGCACAACATCGCCAAGCGCGAAGAGGTGCGCATCGCCAATGCCACCAAGACCAAGGAAATTCTGGATGCCGCAACAGTGAAGATCGTCGCACAGGTTGGCGAGGAAGGCCAGCTGTTCGGCGCTGTTACCACCACCGCCATTGCTGAGGCTGTCAAGGAATCGATGGGTATTGAGGTTGACCGCCGTCGCATCGAGGCTGCCCACGCTATCAAGACCGCTGGCGAGCATGAGGTTCTTGTCTCGCTGTACCGCGATATCAAGGCCACGTTGAAGCTCGTTGTCGGTGGTCCGGAAATCTTGGTTGAGGAAGAGGCTGAAGTCGAGGCTGCAACTGAGGAAGAGACTGAGGCGACCGAGGAAGCTGCCGAGTAGCTCTTACACGAAAAAAGTTTTCCACCGTCACCGAAGGTGGAAAACACGAAACCCTCTCTGGCCCCCAGATAGATGGGCCGAGGGGGTTTCTTTTTTATGTTGAAAACCGAGCAATCTGCAGAGAGTTTTCAACAAAAATAGTGAATGACCTGCATCAATACTTGCTATAAGATAAACTCTCGCACGCTAAAGAGAAGGAATCCCGCCATGCAGACAGCTTACAATCCCGATTATGCTCCCGATGAGACGGCGCCCGCGCACGCCAGAAAGCGCGACCCGCAGAACATCGAAGCGGAGAAGTCGGTACTTGCGGCGTGCCTGCTCAACCAAGAGGCCATCGAAGAAGTTGCCACGAAGCTGGTGAAGGAGAACTTCTACCGCATCGCGCATCAGCGCATTTTCGAGTCGATGATGGACCTGTATATTCGTCACATTCCCATCGACCATATCTCGTTGGCTGATAACCTGCAAGCAACAGGACAGCTCGAAGCCGTGGGCGGAAAATCGTACCTCGTCGAGCTTGCCGACAACACGTTTGCTCTCACAAACTGGCGCAGTCATGCCGACATCGTGAAGCGCACGTCGGTGCTGCGTGACCTGATACGGGCTTCCGCCGAAATCAACGCACTGGCATACGATGCGCCTGACGATCTGAATGTTGTGGTCGAAGAGTCCGAGAAAATTCTGTTTAACGTAACCGAAAAACGCGTGTCATCGGAGTTTGCACGCATGGATACACTGCTTACCGACGCATTTGATGAGATAACGAAGCTCGCCGAGCAGAAGAATAGCATCGCGGGTGTGGCGACAGGGTTCAAAGATGTTGACAATTTGTTCCATGGCCTTCGCGGTGGTGATTTGGTAATACTAGCGGCCCGACCTGGCGTGGGCAAGACGTCGTTCGCATTGAACCTAGCGGTCAATGCCGCCAAAACCGGTAGCACCGTTGCCTTCCTATCGCTGGAAATGAGCGCGTCGCAGCTGGTGCAACGCATCCTGTGTTCCGAAGCTCGGGTGAACTTGTCGCGTTTGCGCGCAGGTCAGCTTCAGGAACAGGATTGGGGAGCCATCGCCGACGCGTCCAACACGCTTTCAAAATTGAACATGTTCATTGATGACACGCCATCGCTTTCCATTCTCGAATTGCGCGCAAAGGCTCGCCGCGAGCTGCGAGGTTGCGACAAGGGTCTCATCATCGTTGACTACTTGCAGCTCATGCAGCCGCCCAAGTCGCGCCGCGACGGAAACCGCGCTGTGGAGGTCGGCGAGATTTCCCGTGGCCTAAAGGTGCTCGCAAAGGAAATGAACATGCCGGTGCTGGCGCTCTCGCAGCTGTCGCGTCAGGTGGAGATGCGAGGTAAGAAGCGCCCAATGCTTTCCGACTTGCGCGAATCGGGATCTATCGAACAAGACGCCGACATTGTCATGTTCATTGACCGTTCAATGGATGAGATGGAGGCGGAATCGGAAGGCCGACCCGATCTTGGTACAGCCGAGCTGATTGTGGCCAAGCACCGCAACGGCCCGACGCGCGACATTCCGCTTGCGTTCAATTCGGAATACACGCGATTCATGGACTTTATCGACGATTCGCGCGTTGGTGGCTACGTGTAACGCAGTGACAGAGCGGGGTGAGCGGGAGTAGGGGCCAAGTAGCTCGGTTCTCTGTTTCTGTCAAAACCTTTGCATAACGGAAGTTGGGCGAGCAACTATACTATAATATGCGGTTGTTTCTGTCGCGCTTGCAAAGCATTTGAAAGGATGCGATCACATGCCAAGCACTGTATTGGTGGGTGCCCAGTGGGGCGATGAAGGCAAGGGGAAGATCACCGATCTCATTGCCCGGGATTACGACTACGTTGTGCGCTATCAAGGCGGCAACAACGCTGGTCACACGGTTATCCATGGCGACAAGAAGCTCGCTTTGCATCTTATGCCGTCAGGTGTTATGTATAAGGATTGTGTGCCCGTTATCGGAAACGGTGTGGTGATCGATCCAGGCGTGCTCATTAAAGAGATGGCTATGCTGCAGGCAGAGGGCATCTCGTGCGAAAACCTGAAAATCTCGTGCGACGCGCATATTATCATGCCGTATCACAAAGACTTCGACGGCGCTGACGAGAAGCGCCTTGGCGAGAACAAAATCGGTACCACGAAGCGCGGCATCGGCCCGTGCTATCAGGACAAGGTTGCTCGCAAGGGTATTCGTGTGCAAGACCTGCTTGACGAGAAGATCTTTCGCCTGAAAGTTCAAACTGCGCTGTCGCAAAAGAACCCCATTCTCGAGAAGATTTACGGGTTGCACACCTACACGGTTGAGGAAATCTGCGACGAGTATTTACCTTATGCGCGCATTCTGAAGCCGTTCATGGCTGAAACGGCGCAGCTGCTCAATGAGGCAGTGCGTAACGGCAAGTCAATTCTGTTCGAAGGCGCGCAGGGCACGCTGCTCGATATCGATCACGGAACGTATCCATACGTCACGTCGTCGTCGTGCTGCGCGGGTGGTGCGGCTACGGGCACCGGCGTTGGTCCGAAGGCTATCGACCGCGTGTTGGGTATTCAGAAGGCATACGTTACCCGAGTGGGCGAAGGCCCGTTCCCTACGGAGCTTTCCTTCCCCGAAGACGGCGGTACTGGTCAGGATGCAATTGACGGCGAGCTTTTGTGCTCTGCCGGTCATGAATTCGGTGTGACGACGGGCCGTAAGCGCCGCTGTGGATGGTTCGATGCTGTTATTGGGCGCTATGCTGCTGAGGTGAACGGCCTTACTGACGTTGCGCTTACTAAGCTCGATGTCCTCTCCGAATTTGACACGATAAAGGTATGCGTAGCTTACGAATGTGACGGTAAAACCTACGACTACTTCCCCATGCAGCAAAGTGTGTTGTTCCACGCCAAGCCAGTGTATGTGGAGCTTCCCGGTTGGAAGGGTATTGACATCACCGGATGCCGAACCTACGACGAACTTCCAGAAAACACGTGCAAGTACGTGGAGTATTTGGAGGAAGTGACCGGCGTAACCATGAGCATCGTATCGGTTGGACCCGATCGCGATCAGACGATTATGAGAAGCTGGTAATTCCGAGTAGCGCTTTTCTGTGGGGCTTCATGAGTTTCGGTAGTTTTGCTGAAGTAGACGATTTGAATCTGAAAGGGCTGAGCATGAACATTCTGGTGCTGGGCGGTGGCGGTCGCGAGCATGCCATAACATGGGCGTTGGCGAAGTCCCCCCAAGTTGACAAGCTGTTTGTTGCTCCTGGCAATGGTGGAACGGCGCGCATTGCGCGGAATATCCCGCAGCTTCGAGCGGATGACGCTCAGGCGGTGCTGGGGTTTGCCCGCGATCGTGACATCGACTTGGTGGTTATTGGTCCCGAAGCACCGCTGGTTGCTGGTGTGGCTGACGTGCTGCGCGAAGCGGGCATCGCCGTGTTTGGTCCCGATGCGCAAGGGGCCCGCCTTGAAGGGTCGAAAACGTTCAGTAAAGAATTCATGGCTCGTCATGGCATTCCTACTGCGCGCTACAACAGCTTTACCGAGTGTGAGCCGGCGCTGGCTTACGTACGCGAACTGGGTGCGCCCATTGTAGTGAAAGCCGACGGCCTGGCTGCAGGCAAAGGTGTTGTAGTTGCCGATGACGTGGAGGATGCCGAAGAAGCCGTGCGTGCGTGCTTTGATGGCGCGTTTGGCGGTGCAGGTTCCACGGTGCTTATCGAAGAGTGTATGACCGGCCCCGAATGCTCGCTGCTCGCGTTCGTTTCCGCAGGCAAGGCCCATTGTATGGCTACGGCGCAGGACCACAAGCGTGCCTACGATGGCGACCGCGGCCCGAACACCGGCGGCATGGGTGTGTATTCGCCAGTACCCATTGTTACCGACGAAGAGCTTGCAGCCATGAAGGAGATTATGGAAACAGCGGCGGCGGCCACGGCTGAGGAATTCGAGCACGATTACCGCGGTGTTCTTTATGGTGGCTTTATGCTGACACCCGAAGGCCCGAAGGTAGTTGAGTTCAATGCACGCTTCGGCGATCCGGAAACGCAAGTGTTGTTGCCGCGGCTTGAGTCAGACGTAGCCGAAGTAATGATGGCTGTTGCTGAGGGACGGCCTGACGATATTGATCTTGCCTGGTCCGACAAGCATGCCGTATGTGTGGTGCTGGCGAGTGATGGATATCCGGGCTCGTACGAGAAGGGCAAGGTTATCTTAGGTGTTGACGAAGCCGAGTTGATGGACGACGTCATCGTGCTGCATGCGGGAACCGCCGTGGATGACTACGATGAACTGGTCACTGCTGGTGGGCGCGTTCTGAACGTAGTGGCGCTGGGCGACACATTTGAAGAAGCGCGAGAGACTGCGTACCTTGCGTGCGACAAAGTGTACTTTGAGGGAAAGCAGTACCGCAAAGACATTGGCAAACGCGCGTTGCAGGGCCGTTCTGCTTGGAAATAGGCTTGCCGTTACCATATGTGCCGCGTTTGCGGCTAAACAACGAGTGAATACGTAAATACCGGGAGATACAAACCAGATGCTGTCCGAACGATTGTTGACGACCGCCGTACACACGTGCACGAAACGCTATTTGAATCTGAAACCAACCGATGAAGCAAGTGTTCCCGCCCCTGTTCCAGGGCAAGCGTATATGCTGTACATGCACGTGCCATTCTGCGAGCGTTTGTGTCCATACTGTTCGTTCAATCGTTTTCCTTTCGCCGAAGATCGCGCGCGGCCGTATTTCGCCAACATGCGCAAGGAAATGCTCATGCTCAAGGAACTGGGCTACGATTTCGATAGCGTGTACATTGGCGGCGGCACCCCGACCATCTTGCTCGACGAGCTGTGTGACACCATCGACCTTGCGCGCGAAACATTCTCGATCAAGGAAGTTTCCAGCGAAACAAATCCGAACCACCTGATTCCCAGTTATCTAGATAAGTTGCAGGGTCGTGTGCAGCGTTTGTCTGTGGGGGTGCAGAGCTTCGATGATGATCTGCTGCGTCAGATGGATCGCTACGACAAATATGGTTGTGGCCAGCAGATCATGGAGCTCATCCAAGATGCCACCCCGTACTTTACGTCAATGAACGCCGACATGATATTCAACTTCCCCGCGCAAACCGAAGATGTGCTGATTCGCGACGTCGAGCGCGTGGTGGAAAGCGGCGCTAGCCAAACGACGTTCTATCCGCTGATGGCCTCGCCGGCGGTTCAGAAATCGCTGGCGCGCACGGTGGGGAAGGTCGACTATACGCGCGAACACCGCTTCTACACCATCATCGACGAGCTGCTTGCCGGAGGCAACGATCCACTGTTCGATCACGGGTCGGCATGGACGTTCAACCGTCGTCAGAGTGCTGTGGCCGCGCCGCATGCGATGATAGATGAGTACGTGGTTGACTACGAAGAATATCCGGCTATTGGGTCGGGTGGCATCACGTATTTGGGAAAGAGCCTATACGTGAACACGTTTAGTGTGGTTGACTACAACAAGGCCATTGAGAGTGGGCGGATGTCGCTTATGGGCAAGACCACGTTCGGCAAGCGCGAGCGCATGCGCTATCGTTTCATGATGCAGCTGTTCGGCCTACGTCTTGATAAGCACCAGTTCAAGCGCGATTTCGGTTGCTCTATTGAAGCGGGGTTACCCGCCGAGATGGCGTTTATGACAGCGGCGGGTGCGTTTGCCACCAACACGCTCGACGAGCTAACACTTACTCCGCGTGGTCGCTACCTGATGGTGGTCATGATGAGACAGTTCTTTGTCGGCGTAAACAGTCTGCGCGATCAAGCCCGAGCCGCGCTGACCGGAGAAGAGCGCGAACTGCTTTTTGGGTAATCAGCGCTTCCTTGGCCGCTGCTCGGACAACAAAAAACAAAGTCGCATCAGATTGCATCAGTCGAATACTCTCGAAACAGCACGAAAATCCGCTGGTTCGAAGGAGTGGTGAGATCATGACGCAAACCATAGCGCAGAAAATGTATGGGTACGCCCGGGTGTCATCAAAGGACCAACATCTCGATCGGCAACTTGCCGCGCTTGAACAGTTCGGAGTTGAACCTTCGCTGGTGTACGCCGACAAGGCGAGTGGCAAGGATTTCAATCGTCCTGAATACCAGAAGCTGGTTGCGCGCCTGCGCAAAGGCGATGTTCTTGTGGTGAAGTCAATTGATCGGCTGGGGCGCAACTACGACGAGGTCATTGAAGAATGGCGGCGCATAACCAAAGATCGGGGAGCGCATGTTGTTGTATTGGACATGCCGCTGCTCGATACGCGCGAGCGTCAAGACGGTATAACAGGTGTGTTTATTGCCGATCTCGTGTTGCAGCTGCTCTCCTATGTGGCACAAATAGAGCGCGAGAGCATCAAGCAACGTCAGGCCGAGGGCATAGCCGCCGCTCAGGCGCGTGGTGTGCGTTTCGGCAGGCCAAGGAAACGCAGGCCAGCAAGCTACAGTGAAGCCAGAAGATCGTTCCAGGAAGGGCGTATCACACGCAAGCAGGCAGCGGCATGCTTGAAAGTGTCGCCCAGCACCTTCGATCGGTGGATACGAGAAGACGAAAACCAGGTGATAGAATCAGCATAATCACCAGTTTGAAAGTCCTTGGTGCTTGATATCAGGTCAGGTGATCGGCGGTATCACGAGGGGTGTCAGCCAGACAGTCCTTTTCTCTCCTGTTTTAGCAACAACGTTTACCTGTTTCAGTGGGTTTTGTTATCCAAAGTGCAACGTCTTCTCGGATGGTAGAATGTTAAAAACTTTCAAATTCTGCAAGTTTTTAACATGAGTGAGAGAAGGGCCTGATGATACCGCGTGATAAGTACCTTGGTAAGCTCATCCAATTCCAAGATAAGGACGTGATTAAGGTTGTCACCGGAGTACGCCGGTGTGGTAAATCGACGCTGTTGGATCTGATGGCGGAGCATCTCGTCAGACAAGGGGTGGCTCCAGAGCGCATTCTCTTTTTTAAGATGGAATCAATGGAGTTCGATGATGTTCGAGAAGACTACCGCGCTCTGTACTCCCTGGTACGAAAGCGTGCAGAAGGGCTTACCCATCCCTATCTGTTTTTCGATGAGCTACAAGAGACGAAGGGCTGGGAGCGCGCGATCGACGGCCTGCGCGTCGACTTGGACTGTGATATCTATATTACCGGCTCAAACGCATTTCTGCTTTCCAGTGAATTGGCAACCTTACTGTCGGGGCGCTACGTTGAAGTAGAGATGCAACCGCTTACCTTCTCAGAGTACCTAGACTTCCGAGGTGCGACCATTGAAGGGCTCAGCCTATCGCAAAGTGATTTGGCTGTCATGTCGGATGGGTCTGTCGTTACGCTCGCAAGCCTATTCTCTCAGTATCGCAGGTACGGCGGCTTCCCCTTTCTTTCCTTGGAAGAGCCGGATAAGAGCTCCCATCAGGCATATTGTAAGACGCTGTTTGATACCGTCATCGTGCGCGACATTTTGGAGCGTGAAAAACGGCACGGGCGACGCCAGATTACCAATGCCGATCTCCTGATTCGTATAAGCGACTTCTTAGCCGACAACATTGGCAACGAATGCTCGGTGAGCAGCATCGCCAGCGCGCTGCGCTCGCAGAATTCCAAAACAGCTGACTCCACTGTTGCAGCATATATTGAGGCGTTGGAGCAGGCTTATCTGTTTCGTCACGTACGCCGCTACGACATTAAGGGCAAAGAAATACTCAAGACTAACGGAAAGCGCTACATTTGCGATGTTGGCCTACGTAACCACAGGCAAGGATACCGTAGATCAGATGCCGGACGTGTACTGGAGAATATTGTCTACCAGCAGCTGATCTATGACGATTGCAGTGTATGGGTAGGTCATTTGCGGGCAGGTGAGGTCGATTTCGTGGCGGAGCGCAACGGCGAGAGGGTCTACATCCAAGTGACGGAGGGTATGACCGAGAAAGCAACCATGGAGCGGGAACTTAAGCCTCTCAAAGCCGTGCGTGACGCCTATCCCAAGATGGTAGTTGCAGCATCTGGAAGTTACCCTACGAGTATCGATGGCATTCGAATAGTTAACGCAGTCGACTTCCTGCTCGGACGATAGCCGACGACTTGTGGAGCGCTAGACGATATGATCCGAAATGAATCCCGTTTCCTCGGTTCGGGTCATATCGTCTAGAAGAGCAAGGGAAAGCGCGAAAGACGCTGGGCGCATTAGCGCCCGCCAGTGCGTCTCCTGTACTTTATGAGGTAGTTGCCTAAGGAGTCGAGCGTACCGTAGATGCCGATATTTCGCAGGTTATAGACACCCTGCTCAAGTAAGTTTGACGCGTACTGCAGGTGGCTGACATTCGGCTTAGGTAGGCCGCGCACCTCGGCGTAGAGACGGCGGCAGCCAGGAGATATGCGTGGGTACTGGTACACAAGTTCGGGGTTCATGCGGTTGAACATGCGCTCGAGTTGGGCGTGGATGGCGGGATCGTCAGGGTCGTTTTCCTCGATAACGCCGCTCATATACATGAAGCCGCGGCTGTAGTGGGCGCAGAGGATGCGCTCGTCGGTGATGCCCAGGGATTCGATGATGTCGAGCATTTCGTTCCATCGGTCGAACGGCACATTCGGGCTGTTGCGATGGAATGCCCGAGTTTTTTCCTTAGTTTCCTCGCGGTAGCAGTAGTACGCCTGGTCGAGATAGACGATGCGCTGTGCTCGGCAGAGCGTTTCTACGAGGAAGGGGTTGTCGGCCCAGCCAGCGCCGGGAATGGGCTTGAAGCGGATGCCGTGTTCGTTAAGGAAGCTCTTGCGATAGATTGCCGACCAGATGGACGGGTGATGGTGGAGCAGATGTATGGCGTCGGTGATAACGAATGGTTGTTTATCCACGTGGACGCGCTTCTTGTAGCTGCAGTTAAGTTTGCGTTGTCGGGGCGTGTCGGGGAGCGAGATACGCCAGTACGGCGTCTTGATTATCTCAACGGGCTCGTTGAAGGTTGACGCGAATGAGAGCATATCGCGGTACATACCTGGCTCGATCCAATCATCGGGTTCGAGGATGGCGATCCATTCACCGTGCGCCTCGTCGAGCCCGCGGTTGCATGTGGCGCCGTAGCCCTGGTTTTGCTTGTCGATAATAACAATACGCTCATCGCGTGCGGCGTGTGCACGTATGATATCGAGCGAGTTGTCGGTTGAGCCGTCGTTGAGACAGATGATTTCTAGGTTCTTGTGTGTTTGAGCCTGCACGCTGTCGAGCGCTTGGTCGAGGAAGGGCGCGGCGTTGTAGATGGGGATAATGACCGAGACAAGGACATCGGCCGGGTTGGCGGGGCGTTGCGTATGAGCGCCGTTTTTGTCTGTGGGCGCATAGGTGAAATAGCTGCTGGGAGTCATAGTGTCCTTTCGGAGTGACTGGTGCTTCCGAGATTATAGCGCAAGAGCCTTGCAACCTGCTGCCGCGGAGCTCTTGCGCATGATAGGGGCGATGGGGTTTTCCTGCGGGGTTTCTGCTTTTGGGGGACGATGGCAGTACAGATACGTTGCACTTGTGATTCAAGTGTCTTACATTGATTTTCCTGACGGTTTCTTTTATATACGACACATTGATTACTTTAGGACGGAACCTATGAACGATGCTCAATCGTATATCGACAAAAATCCCTTGACCGGTGCGGAATGGTCCGAGGGAAGGGCCATAAGGATTCCTTTGTGCCTGGGGCGGGATATGTACAATACGAGCAAGCTGCAGGCGGCGTTTTTCTGGGTCGTAATCTGCTTGTGTCGCGATGAGACGGATAACTGCCAGCCTAAAGTAGAGGGGCTCAAAGGGCTATTGTGCCGCATCACAGAAAACGAGCGTTATGAAGTACACGTCTCTTTTGAAGAAGAGGTCGCCTCATGGTCTGCTGTCGAGTATTCCATCCTTGTTCCCTATGGAATAAAGTCCTTCTCGGTTCATTGTGCAGGTCAGGTGAGGAAGATTACCCGTGAGGAAAGGGATGAGATGATATGGAGCTATCGTGCGCGTGTATGCAATGCCGCTGGGGATGTGCGTCGCTACGCTGAATGGTTCAAGCGTCATCATGAGGAGAATCTTCTTCGTGAAACCATTGAAGAAGGTCCCCTTATGAGTATCGTTACTCCAGCCTACATGACCCCACCAGAGTATCTCCAGGAGCTTCTCGAATCCGTCATTGCCCAAACTTACCGCAATTGGGAGCTCGTATTAGTCAATGCTAGTCCGACGGACGAAGGAATGAAAAAGGTTATCAATGACACTGATGACTCGCGGATCGTGGTGCTTGAAGTTGAGCACAATCTCGGAATAGCAGGGAATACGAACATAGGAATAGCAAAGTGCACGGGAGACTACGTATCCTTTTTGGATCACGATGATCTTCTGGAACCCAATGCCTTGGCTGAAATGGTTATCGCAATGGAGCGGTCGGAAACTCCCGTCGACCTGCTCTATTGCGACGAGGATAGCTTTGAGGAAAATGGGACTTATCATCTCCCTCTCTTCAAGCCTGATCTAAATGTCGATCTGCTCTACTCATGCAACTATGTGATCCACTTACTGACGGTGAGCAGATTTGTTCTGGATAGAATTGAACGATCAGGCTCTGAAATGGATGGCTCCCAAGATTATGATTTGACTCTCAAAGCGCTCGAGGTCGCGCGAGGTGTGGTTCATATTCCGCGAATCCTCTACCATTGGCGGGTCCATTCCTTTTCCACCAACAGCAATCCCGAGGCAAAGCCCTATACGATCCAGTCGAGCCTTGAAGCATTGGCAGGGCACTTTAGCCGACTTGGAGTGCGAATCCGCGCAGAAAAAGACGAAGAACCTTTTGCGTATAAGGTGCGTTTTCTGTTTTCCAATGACGGGGATACCCAAAGGCGTTTTTCAGAACAGGATAATAAAGATTTCGACAATCTGGTGATTGAGCCCGGGGTTTGGGGGGCTTCCCTCGACGGCTCGTTGCGTTTTATCTGCGATATCGGACGGCAAGCTTGGAAGAATATGTTTCAGTTTACCTCTGAGCTTATTCTTGTTTCGAGTGTGTGCGTGAGCGTTCAACGAGATGATTGGCACGATATGCTCGGCCTCTTCTCACGCGCAGACGTTTTCGGGGTGTCTCCGCGTGTTGTTCGTAACGACGGTCTGGTCGATTACGCAGGGATTCTCGTAACTCCAGAGGGGAGATTATTGCGTCAGAACAGGTTCTTGCCCGCAGTGGATTCCGGTTATATCGGGCGGGCGAAGAAGTCCTGTGACTCTTTTGTGTTAAACCCTGAATTGTGTATATTTCGAACGTTGTCTCTGCAGGATTTGGATGTTGACGATCGCTTTCAAACACAAGAGTACCTAATTGCGGATGTCTGCGCTCAGCAATGGGAGAAGGGGAGGCTCGCCGTGTTCTCTCCGCTTGCGGAGGCGATATTGCAACAGCCGAGGTCGATGCTGCGTATGTCAGGGCTGGGGGAGGCATCTGATGATGCGGATTTATTCCTGGAAAAGTGGAGCAGAGTAATGCCCGAAGGAATGGATCCGTCTTACAACCGCAACCTCGATCCCCGTAGTGCGTATTATAGGTTGAAGCAGACGTCCTGAATTCTCGACAAGTCATGACATAGTGGCAACTATTCAAAGTGACCGCTATGCAGTTTTAATTCATAAAGACTAACGTGATCGACTTCGCATAAACTCGCACTTCGTAAATGATCCGTAGGTAACGTTCCTTACAGGAAGAGGGATGAGGGATGGTAACTTTTGCAACCAGCCTCAACTAGCTATGAGTCTTCTGGTATCGTAGCCTTGGGAATTAGGCAAGTGAAAGGAAGAACATGGAAGGTATTCGACTGCTTACCCAAGCGCGAGTAGCAATACGAGATGAGACAGACTGTGAATCGAGCAAAGAGGGCAAAGTAAAGAAGTCCTTTGCTCTTACGGTTGTAGGTTATATTATTGTGGCTCTCCTTAATGTAATATATTTCTGGCCCGTCCTTTCTAGCTCGATGATGCTTGGCGATTTTGGTGATGGTCGCTTTTGCTGTTTAGCTACGGAGCATTGGATGCTTGTGCTTTCGGGGACACTTGCGCCGTTGGATTCTGGCATGTTCTATCCTGTAGATGACACAATGGCTTACTCAGATCTCTTCTTGGGGTTTCTTCCGTTCTATGTACCTCTTCGCTTTATGGGATTCGATATGTTTGTTTCATTCAAAATTACTCTATTCGCTGTGCAACTGGTGGGATCGCTAGCTATGTTTTATCTCATGAATCGTAAGCTATGCTGTGGAGTGCTGTCTTCGATTGTGGCTTCTATTATCTTCACGTTTTGCTGCGGTATTAACATGGATTTACACCCTCAGCTGTTCGCGCTTTATTTTGTTCCGTTCATAGCTATCGGGTTACTTGTTGCGATGGAGAAGACTAGTGATACAAGAAGAGTGATATGTGCTACAGCGCTATCCATTTTGGCTATTGATGCAGTTTTTTATACATCGGGATATATGGGATATTATCTCATTTTGTTTGGGATGTTCTTTGTTGGGTTGCTGGCAATCTTTGGTGTTGCGACTAAACCCTATAACTTCGACTACGCAATTCCGGGTGGTGTCCGTTATGTCGTTGTTTATCTTCTCGCGACAATCGTAACGCTCGTGCCATTCTTGGTGGTTTATCTGCCTGTAAGCCAGCATTATGGGGAACGCGTATGGACGGATATCGCAGCGTATCTTCCCACGGTATTAGGGCTAGTTAATGTCTCTGAGAACAATCTGCTGTATACACCTTTTCTGTCAGTTGGGAAGTCGCTTGGAAATTCCGCTGAGCTTCAAATGGGTATTCCGCCGATCACACTTCTCGTGTTTGTTCTCTCGCTTATTTGGATCTTCCGCAATCGATGTCTTCGCGGGGGGCGCTTCCTTTTGGGATGCGCTGCGGGTTTTGCAGCTCTGCTGTGTATGATTTTGTTAGTAAAGGTGGGCGACCACTCTCTCTGGTATTTTGTTTATTCGTTAATTCCAGGCATTGGCACGATGCGCGCCGTTGGACGTTTCATGCTCTTCCTTTCTTTCCCAGTGGCGATATGCGTTGGTTTGTTTCTTGACAGCGCTCTAAAATACTCTCGAAGTACGGGTCACGCTGCCGTCTTTACGCTCCTCGTTGTTTTGTCTGTCTATATGACGCTTGAACATGTATGGGTTGGTGGCCCCTTTGCTGTATGGAACAGCGCTGATGATGCTGCGCTAATCGAGGGTGCGGGCGATATGCCTCAAAACTGCGAGGTCATCTATATCGCCGAAGGTGGGGAATGGGATACTACGGTAGGGACGACTCCGCCACAATTGGACGCATGGGTGCTTGCCACTCACTTTGGCGTGCATACACTTAATGGATATTCTAGTTATTATCCCGATGATTGGAGTGTTGAGGTGGGTCCTCTGGCGCCCAACTATCAGGAATGCGTTGATGATTGGATACAGAAGTATCAACTAGATAATGTATACGAATACGATCGTGATATGGGCACATGGATGAGAATTAGCTGATTTGGATGCACCTGTGTAGGGAGTCTTTCTCATTGCTGAAGAGTCGGTGTGGAAGGGATGAGTCAGATACATAGTGTTGAGTAAAAAAACGAACTTCGCCGATGGTTATACGAAGAGCGGTGAGCCCCGAGCTCTTCGGCGAGTTTGTAGCGGCGATGGAAGACGTGCTGAGCGTCTACCAGCGGCCGCGTGATCCGGCACGTCCGCTGGTATGTCTCGACGAGTCGTCCAAGCAGCTCATCGCGAACTACCGTGATCCGCTGTCGGTGCGTTTCGGCATGCCTGAGAGATGGGATTAAGAATACGTGTGTAACGGTGTGGCAGATGTGTTCATGGTGTTTGTGTCGCTTGAGTCCTGAATTCCCGCCATGTCATAACTTGGCGGGAATTCAGGTTCAGGCTCGTGAGCCTGCACGGCGCGCGCAGCGTGATTCCTACACCAATTCCTGAGCGCTGTTCCGCAATATATTGAGCAGTATGACGCTCATTCTTGAGCACGCATGCGCTAGTTGTTGAACACTCCCATAATCGCCCTGCATGGCAAAGACGACCAGGCAGGGCTTTTATTCAGGCTCGTGAGCCTGCACGGCGCGCGCAGCGCGGCGGGCAATAAACTGTCGGATGTCAAGTTTTGAGGCTTCTTTATATGGTACTTTTGGGTACTTTATGTTACAATATAAAGGAATACAGACTTAGCAAGGAGATTGCCGTGCGCCTCAAAATGACCAGATCGTCGAAGTCAACCAGGCTCTACGCTATAAAGTCCACGTATGACCCAAAGACTAGGAAGACGTCTTCGAAGATAGTGGCCAAGCTTGGCACCGCCGAGGAGGTCATGGAGCGCGAAGGAGTCGACTACGAGGGGGCCATTGCGTGGGCGCGCGCCGAGATCGCGCACATGACCGAGAAGGAGGCCGCTGACGCGGCGGCCATAACGGTCAGACTCAGACCGGCAAAGCGCATCGAAAAGGGTCTGCGCAGGTCTGCCAATGCGGGGTATCTCTTTCCCATGAAAGTCCTCTCCGAACTGGGGCTTGTCGGCATATGCGATGACATCGCCGCCGAGGAGGGGTTCGAATACAACCTCGGTGAGATAGCCTGCTACCTGGTCGCAGGAAGAATGCTCTCGCCGTCATCTAAGCTTGCGACCTTCGAGTGGTGCCAAGGGCTTGTGGAGGTGCCCTCCTTCTCCGAGCATCAGGTGTACCGGGCGCTCACGGTTCTGGCCGAGCACTCCGACGCGATCCAAGCCAAGCTCTACAAGGCATCAGAGAGGCTACACCGCAGGCGCACGGGCGTGCTTTACTACGACTGCACCAACTACTTCTTCGAGGTGGAGGGGGCCGATAGTGACAGCGACCGACAGTACGGCCTTTCCAAGGAGCACCGCCCCAACCCGATCGTGCAGATGGGGCTGTTCGTGGACGCCGACGGCATCCCACTTGCGTTCAGCATAACCCCGGGCAACCAAAACGAGCAGACGACCTTAAAGCCCCTCGAGCGTACGATCATAGACGAGTTCGGGGAGTCGATGTTCGTGGTGTGCACCGACTCTGGGCTCTCGTCCAAGGCCAACCATCTGTTCAACACACGAGGCGGGCGCGCCTTCGTCACGGTGCAGAGCATCAAGAAGATGCAGGCGGATCTGCGCGAATGGGCGCTTGACCGGAAGGAGTGGAGGCTACCAGGCTCCGAAGCTGTCTATGATCTTCATGAGGTAAACGAGGTTAAGATGTGGGATCGGGTCTTCTATAAGGAACGCTGGGCCAAGGACAACGAAGGATTCGAGCAGCGCTACGTTGCCACCTTCTCGTTCAAATACATGGAATACCAAGCCTCTATTCGTGAGCAGCAGGCGCAACGTGCGGCAGCCAAGGCCGCCAAGGGTGCCGGCGCGGTCGGGAAGCGCAACGTAAACGATCCGGCACGTTTCTTGTCGGTGGACCACGTCACGGCTCAAGGCGAGCTCGCCAGCCACGCGGTCGTGTCGCTTAACGAGTCCAAAATCGCCGAAGAGGCCCGCTACGACGGGTTTTCCTGCATCGCCACGTCGCTAGAGGACGAGGTATCCGACATCATAGCCGTGAACAAGCGTCGCTGGCAGATCGAGGAGTGCTTCCGCATCATGAAAACCGAGTTCAAGGCGCGCCCCGTCTACTTGAGCCGTAAAGACAGAATACGCGGACACTTCCTGACCTGCTTTATCGCACTGCTCGTCTACAGACTCATCGACGAGCGTCTCAATCACGCGTTTACCTGCGAGAAACTGCTCTCCACGCTACGCGAAATGAACATGCTCGAGCTTGCCGGTGAGGGCTGGGTGCCCGCCTACACCCGCGACGACGTAACCGATGCGCTTCATGACGCGTTCGGGTTGCGTACCGACTACGAGATCGTCACAAACCGTCAGATGGGCAAAGTACTTACCGCCTCGCGAAGCCCCAAGATAAAAAGTACCAAGTAATCAAAAATCATCCAGAAACGTTATCAAGCCTATGACCAGGTATTATGATGAGATATACCGTTCGGCGGTGTCAAAGACGGGATTATACCTCCCAAGATCAGTGTGTCGAGCTTCATGGGGTACCTCAAGGGCAAGAGCGCGCTCATGATGTTTGACAAGCACGCTAACCTCAAGTACAAGTTCGGCAACAGGCACTTCTGGTCTGAGGGCTACTATGTGTCGACCGTCGGGCTGAACGAGGCGACGATAGCCAAGTACATCAGGGAGCAGGAGGCTCACGACATCGCGCTGGATAAGTTAAGCGTTAAGGAGTACGAGGATCCGTTCAAGAGGAAGTAGGGGAGCCCCTTTAGGGGCTGCCGGGTAATATGAGAGCCGCTTTGTGCGGCTCGCGAGAGTCAAGGGCGGTACGACTTGAACGAAGTGAAAGGCAGCGCCTTTAGACGCCGCCGGTCGCCCTCGGCCTTATAGGCCTAGAGCAAACCACCCCTTTGAGGGGTGGTTCATGATTAGGAGACGGATCGCAACACGCGCGTTCGTACGGTCAATTGGCATTTTACTGTCGATGACGTGCGAGAGAAGCAGGCCTGCCTATACACGAAAACCGAACGGGAGAATTAATGCTTAATTGATCACTAGATACCTTTTTGTCGCTGTTTCACTAATGGAGAAACGATTCTAAGTTCATCGTGTAGAGAGTGGCTGCGTTAGAATAACCATTTCATAGAGTGTCGTATTAGAGCAATGGAGGATGCCTTGGTATTAAGCAGAAAAATCGCGACTTGCTTAGGGATTATTGCTTTGGTTATCTGTTCTGCTGCGTATTGCATGATCGCTTGGGCGGATGAGGGCGAGAAAGCAACGACTTCATCAGAGCCGATACCGGTTGATTCGGAACAGGTTGATTTTTTCTACGTTGACTCACAGTCTCTTGTGTATGGCGATACTCAGTTTCTCGTCTTTTCGCTTGTTGATGAGTCCGTTGAGCTTTCGGAAGCTGATGTGATCTTGGAAGGTCCTGATGGCTCTCATTTGAAGATACCTGCTACGAACGTCGTTGCCAATTCGGCCGCTTTCGAGATCGTCTTTGATGAAAGTTACCCCCTTGGTACGTTTAGTGTTGCCAGTCTTGAATACGGTGTGAAAAATGAAACAGGGCGCTATTGCGTAAGCTTGAGTGATCCTGAGGGCGATGCTCCTTCGTTCGACTTGTCTGATGGTGGCGAAGAGGTTTGTAATGATTCTGTTGCAACGGTGAGTACGATAGAGGAAGACGGATCCTTGGTTCCCATTGCCGAAATCAGCTCATCTGACATTGAGCCTTCTGGTGAGGAGCCGTCTGATGGCGAATCGGCCGTTTCTTCGTCTATGTATGCTATGGAAAGGTCGATGTCTCGCGCGGCCAGCGTGGTAATAGCCATTGATCCGGGGCATGGCACCGATCCTGAGAGTGGCGTGTATGATCCTGGCGCTGTGGCAAATGGCCTGAACGAGGCTGATGCGAACCTGCGAATCGCGACAGCGTGCAATGACGCTCTCAATAGATTCTATGCGGGCATTTCTTCGTTTATGGTTCCGCAGTACAGCAGTGTTAAGCGTCGCGTCGATGTTGCTGTAGCCCAAGGTGCATCGTATTTCATTAGCGTTCATAATAATGCGGCGGCGTCTGCTGGTGCAAGTGGCTTTGAGGTTTATATCCCGAATGGGAGTTCATTCAATTACGCAATGCATGAGCTTGGCTATGATCTTGCCCAGCGCATCTCCGATAAGCTCTCAGCCCTGGGGCTTTATGATCGTGGCATTAAACATCGAAATCATACAGGACATTATAGCGACGGTTCTGTAGAGGATTACTATTCAGCAATATACCAATCGCGTATTAACAATGTCTGTGGAATTATCATTGAGCATGCGTTTGTAACCAATCCAGGTGATGCCGCTTTCCTTTCCAGTTCGGCAAATTGCGAAGCAGTCGGTCGGGCTGATGCAGAAGCAATTGCCCAACATGTCGGTGCTAATGTTAAGCTGACTCCTACGAGGGAAGAGGCGGAGGCGTTTGTGGCGCGTTTGTATCAGTATGCGCTCGATCGAACGCCCGACAAAGGTGGGCTCAATGCTCATGCGGCAGCCCTGGTAGCTGGGGCTCCCGCATCCGAAATCGTCAACAACTTCTTTATTTCTGCCGAGTTCGCTGGTAGAAACCTGACCAACGATGAGAGGGTTCGCTTGGTGTATCTTGCTATGTTAGATCGAGAGCCGGATGCCGATGGGTTGTCGGATTGGTTAGAGTACCTTGACGCAGGATGTTCAATGACGGCTGTTGTCGCAGGATTTGTAGGATCGGAAGAGTTTGCAACTCTCTGCGAGAAGTGGGGAATTAACCCAGGTAGTCTAAGTGTTTCTGAAGCACGCGACATCAACCACAAAGCTACGGCTTTTGTGAGTAGGCTGTATCAGTTTGTTTTGTCGAGGGATGCCGATATCGAAGGTCTTAATGCCCATTGCGCAGCGTTGGCGGAAGGGTGCTCTGGTTCTCTTATCGCTAATGGTTTTTTCTCGTCTGCCGAGTTCGCTGGTAGAAACCTGACCAACGATGAGAGGGTTCGCTTGGTGTATCTTGCTATGTTAGATCGAGAGCCGGATGCCGATGGGTTGTCGGATTGGTTAGAGTACCTTGACGCAGGATGTTCAATGACGGCTGTTGTCGCAGGATTTTCTGGTTCTGGTGAGTTTGCTTCGCTCTGTAAGAGATGGGGGGTTGCTCCGGGTAGTTTGAGTGTTGCCGAAGCGCGTGATGTCAATCTCAAAGTGACTGCTTTTGTCACGAGACTTTACCAAAAATGTCTTGGGCGTAGCTATGATATTGGAGGGTTGAATGCGCATACTGCGGCACTTCTTTCGGGTACTCCTGCTGGTGAGGTAGCAAACAATTTCTTCCTCTCGCAAGAGTTCACACAAAAGAATCTCCCCAATGAGGAAATCGTGAAAATTGCGTACGCTACCTTCCTTGATCGAACACCTGACGCTGAGGGGTTTGATGACTGGACATCTAAGATGGATGACGGCATGTCCCTCAAGAACCTCGTTGCTGGGTTCGTGAACTCTGAAGAATTTGGAGCGCTGTGTCGTGAGTACGGGCTTGTTCAAGGTTCGCTTACGTTTGATTATGTGGATCTATCGCATCGAATTATGGGGAAAAGTGATTGCGCGCTGGTTGATGCGATGGTTGCGTACTATGATTCTGTGAAAGGCTCAAGTAATTATCCGGCCAGCGTATACGTAGAAACCCCTTCTATTCGCGATTTCTGTCAGACCGTTTATGAAGAAGCAGCCGTGGAAGGTGTGCGTGCCGATGTCGTATTCTGTCAGTCAATGCACGAGACGGGTTGGCTTCAATTCGGTGGAGACGTTGATGTGGCTCAGCGCAACTTCGCTGGTCTCGGTGCAGTTGGCGGAGGAGCGAAGGGCGCGAGCTTCGAAAGTGTCCGTATGGGAATTCGTGCTCAGGTTCAGCATCTGAAGGCATATGCGACAGACGAGCCGCTCTTTAATGCGTGCATTGATCCTCGTTTTCATTTGGTCACACGAGGATGCGCACCCAATGTCGAAGACCTAAACGGTCGCTGGGCGGCGCCTGGTCAGGGCTACGGGGAGCGGATTCTGTCAATGTGCGGAAAGCTGAGAGAGTTCTTGTAAACAGAAGTACCTTCAAGACTCCTTCTTCACGAAAATGAAAGGCGGCGTTGTCATGCTGAATATTATTTTGCTGTCAGGTGGCTCAGGATCGCGGTTGTGGCCCTTGTCAAACGATGCGCGATCCAAGCAGTTTCTTAAAGTGCTGCGTGATGCTGAGGGCAACCATCAGTCCATGGTTCAGCGCACTTTTGAAAGAATCGGAGAACAAGGGTTTAACGCGAATGTGACCATCGCCACCTGCCAGTCCCAGATCGACTCCATTGAGCGTCAGGTTGAGGGTGAGTACAGCGTTGTAGTTGAGCCAGAGCGTCGTGACACGGCACCTGCAATTATGCTGGCATGTGCAAAGCTTGCTTTTGCCGACAAGGTAGATCTTGACAGCACGGTCATTGTGATGCCGATCGATACGTACGCTGGTGCCGAGTATTACGAGGGCTTGAAGAAAATTGACAGTGCCGTAAGGGCTGGGGTTGGAAAAATCGTTCTTCTCGGTGTGGAGCCAACCTATCCTTCAAACAAATATGGATACATCATCCCCAGCGTCGAAAAAGGCGAGTGCCGCCCTGTTTCGTACTTTACCGAGAAGCCGACCGAGGAGTTGGCGGCACGCTTGATCGATCAAGGTGCGCTCTGGAACTGCGGTGTGTTCGGTTTTAAGCTCTCATATCTCATTGATATCATTTCGAGCTATACGAGTCTGAAGGACTTTGACTCGATTCGAGATAACTATTCGATGCTGCCGAAGAACTCCTTCGACTACGAGATCGTCGAAAAGGCTGCCTCTGTTGCGGTTGTTTCCTTTTCGGGTGATTGGAAAGATCTTGGAACGTGGAATACGCTTTCTGAGGTAATGCTCGAAGAAAGTTCCGGGCGTGTGGTCTGTGACAAGCAGACGTGTGATAACGTCCACGTCATCAATGAAACGGGTCTTCCTCTTGTCGTCTCGGGCATTAAAGATGCTGTTATCATTGCGACGCCTGATGGCATCCTCGTTTCGGACAAACTGCGAAGCGCGCATCTCAAGCCGCTCGTCGCAGCCGCCTCATTGAGTCGACCTATGTACGAACAACGTCGTTGGGGTGAGTATCGAGTTATTGACGCGAATGTGTATCCCGACGGAAAGAAATCGCTATCCAAAGAGCTTGCAATCAGGCCAGGAAAACAGCTCTCCTACCAGCTGCATAATCATCGCTCTGAGGTGTGGACTATCGTATCGGGCGTGGGAGAGGTCGTTCTCAACGGCGTAGTTAAGCCGATCAAGGCAGGATCCGTGATTGAGATAGAGAGCGGTGTTAAGCATGCCGCCCGTGCCTTTCAGACGCTCCATATTATCGAAGTCCAACAAGGCGATGTTTTAATTGAAGAGGACATTGATAGGTTTGGGAACTTCTGGAATTGATTGAGTGCGAAAGGAATAGCATGAAGAAAGCACTTATTACGGGCATTACAGGCCAAGATGGCTCGTATTTAGCTGAGCTTCTAACAAAAAAGGGTTATGAGGTTCATGGGTTTATACGTCGCAGCTCCGTGCACGGAACAGAGCGCATTGACCATCTTATTGAAGCGGGAAAAATCTCCCTTCATGATGGTGATCTCTCCGACTCGGTTTCGATCGTTCGTGCGGTATCCGAGATCCAACCAGATGAGATATACAATTTGGCGGCGCAATCCCATGTGGGCGTAAGCTTTGTTGCTGCTGAGTATACGGGGGACGTTGACGCAATCGGTGTTCTTCGTCTGCTCGAAGCCGTTCATATGCTTGGACTGGATAAGAAGTGCAAGATATACCAAGCGTCGACCTCTGAGCTGTACGGAAAAGTAACGGAGGTGCCTCAGTCCGAGACCACTCCTTTTCATCCATATAGCCCTTATGCTGTTGCGAAGCAGTATGGCTTCTGGATCACAAAGGAGTATCGTGAAGCATACGGCATGTTTGCCGTCAACGGTATTCTCTTTAACCATGAGTCTGAGCGTCGCGGCGAAACATTTGTGACTCGCAAGATTACTCGCGCTGCAGGTCGTATTGCGATGGGGCTGCAGGATCATCTTGAGCTGGGCAATTTGGACTCGCTGCGTGATTGGGGCTATGCAAAAGATTACGTCGAGTGTATGTGGCTAATCATGCAGCAAGACGAGCCCGATGACTTCGTGATCGCTACGGGTGTGCAGCATTCTGTTCGCGAATTTGTGGAGTGGTCCTTCAACCACGTTGGCATCGACCTTCGTTGGGAAGGCAGTGGTGTTGATGAAAAGGGTTATGATGTACAAACCGGTAAGATGGTGGTATGCGTCAACGAAGCGTTCTATCGACCGACTGACGTGGTGAATCTGTGGGGGGATCCGACCAAGGCAAAGACGGTGCTTGGTTGGGATCCTGGCAAGACCAGCTGTGAGGAGCTATGTCGCATCATGGCGGAACATGACCTCGAGCTCGCTAAGGCTGAGAAGCGGCAGCTGCTTGCTTTTGAGGGTGAAAAGTAATCCGAGTTGGAGCAGGGGAGGTAAACCAATGCCCAAGGTGCTTGTATTTGGATCTAATGGCTTTGTTGGTGGCTACCTCGCGAAGGAGTTTTCCTCCTGTGGCTATCAGGTGATGGGTTGTGATCGCGGCGAGACGAGTCGCTATGTCTCAGTGACTCAATATGAGAGCGTAGACGTATGCGATGCTTTTTGCGTTGAGTCTGTCATTGAGCGTTCGAAGCCCGATGCCATAGTGAATCTTGCGGCAATCTCGAGCGTGTCTCAATCGTGGAGCATGCCCGCTGCTGCTTTTCAGGTTAACGTGGTGGGTGCAATCAATATATTCGAGGCGATGCGAAAACACTGCCCTGATAGCAAGATTCTTATTGTAGGAAGCTCCGAAGAGTACGCTGCTTCAGATGATCCTCTTACGGAGGAAAGTCCCATTGACGCTAGCAGTCCGTACGGCATCAGTAAAATTGCGCAAGAGAATATAGCGGAGGTATATACAAAGCGTTTTGACCTCAAGGTGTATCGCACTCGAAGCTTCAACCATATCGGTGTTGGTCAAGCGCCAAATTTCGTTATTCCAAGTTGGTGTCAGCAGGCTGCTGAGATATCGCGCTCAGGAAAACCCGGGGTGATGAAAATCGGAAATCTGTCGGTATATCGAGACTTTTCCGACGTTCGTGATGTCGTGCGCGCTTACCGCATGCTGATTGAGAGTGATTTCTCAGGGGAGGTTTTCAACATTGGAGCTGGGAAGAGCTACCCGCTCTCGGAGATTCTAGAAGTGATTGTTAGTATGTCTGAGCAGTCGATCGATGTTATGGTCGATCCTTCTCTTTTGCGGCCAGTTGATAACGAGAGGATCTGTTCTGATTGTTCCAAAGCGCGTCGTTGTTTTGGATGGGAGCCGCAAATTGATATCACTGACTCACTGAGCGCGGTATTTGAGTCCTATTCAAATCTGAATGCCTGTTGTTGAGCTGCAAAGGTATCTCACGTATCGGTGTATCTGAAGCGGAAAAGTCAAAAGTGATTGCGTGAGATATACGGAGGGGTGGATTCTGTCCAGGTGAATGATGTTTCTGGTTAAGTGAGCTAATGCATGGAAGGAGGAGTGATGTCGAGCACAAGTGCTTCGGTTGACGTGGAGTCCATCGTTCTTGCCGTAAAGGAGGATATCGCGAGGAACTGTAAGGCGGAGCAGATTCCTTTGTTTGATGAGATGGAAGCTGGGGAGGTGCTGGGAAGCTCCGACCAGAACATGCTGTTTAATCGCATTTACTTTAGCGATACCTTCGATGACGCGATAGAGGCTGAGCATCTAGACTACTACCATCCTCTGCAGGGAAGCTCTGTGGCCGTGTTCATTAAACGCGTAGCGCGAAAGCTGTGTCGCGGTGTGGTTGAGCCCTTGTGTGATAGGCAGTCTGTCCATAATGTCAGCTCTGATGCGCTCATCAGGCAACTTTACTTTCGTGTGAATAGCCAAGACCTCACAATCGACGCCCTCGCGAGGAGGATCGAGCTGCTTGAGATTGAGAATGATCGGTTGAGACGGAGGGAAAAAGACTGCCGATGAAAGTCGTTCAGGTGATTCCCGTTCTCTCGAGTGGAGATGCGTGCGGCAACAACTGCATTGCGATCCATGAACTGTTGGTTGAGGCGGGCTTTGAGTCTTACGTGGTCGCCGGGAGGACTATTCGTGAGCCGCACGTCGAGGCGAAGGATCTGTCTTTCCTTGATTGTCTGGGTGAGGAAGACGTTGTTATTCTCCATTTCATGATGGGTTCCTCTGTGAACCTGAAGTTTGCTTCGTTACCGACACGAAAGGGCATGATCTACCACAATATAACCCCCCCAGGCTGGTTTGATCAGTATAACGGCGAGGTTGCGTCAGAGTGCAGATTGGGGGTCGATCAAGCAGTTTACCTGAGAGATAAAGTCGACTTTGTCGTTGCTGTCTCGAAGTACAATCGGCTTGATCTCCAGTTCAAGGGATATCTCTGTCCCATCGACGTGGTTCCTCTTCTTCTCGCGCTTGACGACTACGTTCGTGAGCCGTGTGCCAAGGTGTTGAGGCATCACGATCACTTTCTCGGTTCTAACCTGGTATTCGTGGGTAGAGTCGTTCCGAACAAGTGCTTCGAGGATGTGATAGCCGCCTTTGCAGTGTACAAAAATCACTATGACTCTCACGCTCGGCTGTTCCTAGTGGGGGCGTTTGACTCTGGTGATCCGTACGTTGCACGTCTTCTGCGCTATATTGGAGAGCTCAAGTTGACCGATGTCCGTTTTACCGGCCATGTTTCGTTCGATGAGATTCTGGCTTATTATCGCATTGCGGATGTTTTTCTCTGTCAGAGCGAGCATGAGGGGTTCTGTGTTCCGTTGGTCGAGGCCATGGCGCTCGATGTCCCCGTGGTCGCCTACGCTGCTGCTGCGATCCCGGAGACCCTGTCGGGTTGCGGCGTTCTTCTTAAGGAGAAAGACCCTCTCGTGACTGCGGGAGTTATTGATCGCTTGCTCCAGGATGAGAGTATGAGGGCAAGGGTACTTGCGGGCCAGCGAGAGCGTCTGTCTGAATTGCAACATGACGTGGTCGCCCGGCAGTTGCTTGGCGTGTTGCGGCGACGCCTGGAAGGATAGTTTATGAGAAAGATAGGAATAGTCGTTCAGCGCTACGGAGAGGACATCGTTGGCGGGTCGGAGTCGTATTGCAGGCAGATCGCCGAGCGCCTAGCGGTTTCGTTTGAGGTGGAGGTTCTCACTTCAAAGTCTAGCGACTATATGACATGGAAGAACGACATCAAGAGAGACTTCGAGCGACTGAACGGAGTTCTGGTTCGCCGATTCGCGTCCGCTCAGCAGCGTTGTTTGACAGATGAGTTGTACCAGAAGGCATTCAAAAAGGATGCGTCGGCGTCGGTAGGGATGGACTGGGTTGTCGCCCAGGGGCCGTACTGTCCAGGCCTGGTTGACTATGTTGAACAACACGGTGAGGAGTATGACGCCTTTATCTTGATGACGTACCTGTATTACCCCACGGTGGCCGTGTCGAAGGTTGTCGGCCACAAGAGCGTACTGATCCCGACGGCGCACGACGAGCCTCCCATCCATCAGGCAGTCTACAGCGAGTTGTTCTCAAACGCGGCTGCCTGGTACTACCTTACGCCTGAGGAGAAGTCGTTTGTTGAGGGTATGTTCAACGCTTCGGGCAAGGTGGTTGGCACGGGGAACGGAGGGGTTGGTGTCGATGTTCCTCGCGATGTTGACGAAGGGGTCTTTCGCGAGAAGTACGGCCTGGGAGATAGTCCTTACATAATCTACGCCGGCCGCATAGAAGAGGGTAAAGGTTGTGGCGTGCTGTTTCGCTACTTCGCGGGATGGAAGCTTAGGCATCCCGGGGATGATCTTAAGCTCGTGCTGGTTGGTGCGGCCAAGATGCCCGTTCTTGATCACCCTGATGTACTGTACCTTGGGTTCGTCGACGAGGTAGACAAGTTCAGCGGAATTAAGGGCGCCCTCGCCCTAGTCCAGCCTTCTCGATTCGAGAGCCTCTCGATTGTGCTGCTCGAGGCTTTGCGGTCGGGGACGCCCGTTTTAGTCAACGGAGCATGCAAAGTCCTCAAAGGGCACTGCTTGAGAAGCAATGCCGGGCTTTACTACGCCAACTACCTTGAGTTCGAGAAGGAGCTCGAGTACATGATGACCCATCCTGATGTCCACGGCAGGATGGGCGAACTCGGCGTCCGCTACGTCGATGAGAACTACAGCTGGGACGTCATCATGGGGGAGCTATGCAGTCTGATCGATAGAGTTGCAGCCAGATAGTTACACCACTTCTATCTTGGCGATGTAGTTCCGCTTGGGGGTACTGTATCTGATGGGTGGCAGTTCTCCTGATGGTGGATAATATGTGCTAGAGTGTGCGTAGAAAAAGCGAATTTGACACAGGGTGTTTTCTATCGTTGATGGAATGCATGGAAGGAGGAGTGATGTCGAGCACAAGTGCTTCGGTTGACGTGGAGTCCATCGTTCTTGCCGTAAAGGAGGATATCGCGAGGAACTGTAAGGCGGAGCAGATTCCTTTGTTTGATGAGATGGAAGCTGGGGAGGTGCTGGGAAGCTCCGACCAGAACATGCTGTTTAATCGCATTTACTTTAGCGATACCTTCGATGACGCGATAGAGGCTGAGCATCTAGACTACTACCATCCTCTGCAGGGAAGCTCTGTGGCCGTGTTCATTAAACGCGTAGCGCGAAAGCTGTGTCGCGGTGTGGTTGAGCCCTTGTGTGATAGGCAGTCTGTCCATAATGTCAGCTCTGATGCGCTCATCAGGCAACTTTACTTTCGTGTGAATAGCCAAGACCTCACAATCGACGCCCTCGCGAGGAGGATCGAGCTGCTTGAGATTGAGAATGATCGGTTGAGACGGAGGGAAAAAGACTGCCGATGAAAGTCGTTCAGGTGATTCCCGTTCTCTCGAGTGGAGATGCGTGCGGCAACAACTGCATTGCGATCCATGAACTGTTGGTTGAGGCGGGCTTTGAGTCTTACGTGGTCGCCGGGAGGACTATTCGTGAGCCGCACGTCGAGGCGAAGGATCTGTCTTTCCTTGATTGTCTGGGTGAGGAAGACGTTGTTATTCTCCATTTCATGATGGGTTCCTCTGTGAACCTGAAGTTTGCTTCGTTACCGACACGAAAGGGCATGATCTACCACAATATAACCCCCCCAGGCTGGTTTGATCAGTATAACGGCGAGGTTGCGTCAGAGTGCAGATTGGGGGTCGATCAAGCAGTTTACCTGAGAGATAAAGTCGACTTTGTCGTTGCTGTCTCGAAGTACAATCGGCTTGATCTCCAGTTCAAGGGATATCTCTGTCCCATCGACGTGGTTCCTCTTCTTCTCGCGCTTGACGACTACGTTCGTGAGCCGTGTGCCAAGGTGTTGAGGCATCACGATCACTTTCTCGGTTCTAACCTGGTATTCGTGGGTAGAGTCGTTCCGAACAAGTGCTTCGAGGATGTGATAGCCGCCTTTGCAGTGTACAAAAATCACTATGACTCTCACGCTCGGCTGTTCCTAGTGGGGGCGTTTGACTCTGGTGATCCGTACGTTGCACGTCTTCTGCGCTATATTGGAGAGCTCAAGTTGACCGATGTCCGTTTTACCGGCCATGTTTCGTTCGATGAGATTCTGGCTTATTATCGCATTGCGGATGTTTTTCTCTGTCAGAGCGAGCATGAGGGGTTCTGTGTTCCGTTGGTCGAGGCCATGGCGCTCGATGTCCCCGTGGTCGCCTACGCTGCTGCTGCGATCCCGGAGACCCTGTCGGGTTGCGGCGTTCTTCTTAAGGAGAAAGACCCTCTCGTGACTGCGGGAGTTATTGATCGCTTGCTCCAGGATGAGAGTATGAGGGCAAGGGTACTTGCGGGCCAGCGAGAGCGTCTGTCTGAATTGCAACATGACGTGGTCGCCCGGCAGTTGCTTGGCGTGTTGCGGCGACGCCTGGAAGGATAGTTTATGAGAAAGATAGGAATAGTCGTTCAGCGCTACGGAGAGGACATCGTTGGCGGGTCGGAGTCGTATTGCAGGCAGATCGCCGAGCGCCTAGCGGTTTCGTTTGAGGTGGAGGTTCTCACTTCAAAGTCTAGCGACTATATGACATGGAAGAACGACATCAAGAGAGACTTCGAGCGACTGAACGGAGTTCTGGTTCGCCGATTCGCGTCCGCTCAGCAGCGTTGTTTGACAGATGAGTTGTACCAGAAGGCATTCAAAAAGGATGCGTCGGCGTCGGTAGGGATGGACTGGGTTGTCGCCCAGGGGCCGTACTGTCCAGGCCTGGTTGACTATGTTGAACAACACGGTGAGGAGTATGACGCCTTTATCTTGATGACGTACCTGTATTACCCCACGGTGGCCGTGTCGAAGGTTGTCGGCCACAAGAGCGTACTGATCCCGACGGCGCACGACGAGCCTCCCATCCATCAGGCAGTCTACAGCGAGTTGTTCTCAAACGCGGCTGCCTGGTACTACCTTACGCCTGAGGAGAAGTCGTTTGTTGAGGGTATGTTCAACGCTTCGGGCAAGGTGGTTGGCACGGGGAACGGAGGGGTTGGTGTCGATGTTCCTCGCGATGTTGACGAAGGGGTCTTTCGCGAGAAGTACGGCCTGGGAGATAGTCCTTACATAATCTACGCCGGCCGCATAGAAGAGGGTAAAGGTTGTGGCGTGCTGTTTCGCTACTTCGCGGGATGGAAGCTTAGGCATCCCGGGGATGATCTTAAGCTCGTGCTGGTTGGTGCGGCCAAGATGCCCGTTCTTGATCACCCTGATGTACTGTACCTTGGGTTCGTCGACGAGGTAGACAAGTTCAGCGGAATTAAGGGCGCCCTCGCCCTAGTCCAGCCTTCTCGATTCGAGAGCCTCTCGATTGTGCTGCTCGAGGCTTTGCGGTCGGGGACGCCCGTTTTAGTCAACGGAGCATGCAAAGTCCTCAAAGGGCACTGCTTGAGAAGCAATGCCGGGCTTTACTACGCCAACTACCTTGAGTTCGAGAAGGAGCTCGAGTACATGATGACCCATCCTGATGTCCACGGCAGGATGGGCGAACTCGGCGTCCGCTACGTCGATGAGAACTACAGCTGGGACGTCATCATGGGGGAGCTATGCAGTCTGATCGATAGAGTTGCAGCCAGATAGTTACACCACT
>NZ_JAAKEB010000012.1 GCF_011038965.1 Adlercreutzia sp. ZJ141
TTGAGGCAGCCTTTTTAGCTTTACGCTCAGCATTCATCGCGTCAACTTCGGCCTTAAAGTGGGCAATAGGGTCAGCAATGCCTGATTCGCGCAGTTCGTGCTCATATCCGAGTGCTCTCACAGAGCTGTTAACCGTGTGCCCGCGTCCGGCATCCCAGTGGCTTTCGTATATCTGTAAATAGAGTCCTTTTTTGTTCTTGGACTTCTTCAAGAAATACGCCATCGCTCGCCCTTTCTTCATAACTGCAACGCTTCTATTATAACTCCATAGCACCATATAGAAAACCCTTTTGAAGTATTTTGTCAATCCTCCACAGAATATACAAAAAGACCAGCTCATTGGCTGGTTTTTACAGATAAGCGTATGTCGAAAATCCTAAAGAATTCTGGTGTCAAATCCTAAAGACGGGCATGGATTTGTCGATAAACACCGAGTTTTCCACCACCGTGATGAAGTTGCTGTTGCCAATAGGCAGCATCTTACGTCCTGTCAAATCGGATATACGCACGTTGCCCTTTCGGAAAACGCCGTTCTCGTAGACACCCGCTGTCTGTCCTGCCATAGAAGCCACCTTCGCCACGAAAACCCCACTACGTCACAAGCTCAATTATATGTCATCGCGCCTAAGTTCCCCAACGTAGTAACACGTCTATCGCCCCGTTTTGCCATTCGGATGCACTATTACAGGCACAATTCTCGCTAATCTGCTATCATGCGAATCGCCGCTTTAAACTAGGGTGGCGATTCGGCTTTTGTGCGGGCGTGGCGGAATTGGCAGACGCGCCAGATTTAGGTTCTGGTGGGCAACCCCCGTGAAGGTTCAAGTCCTTTCGCCCGCACCATATTCAATCAACCCACACATCGGAACTGAAAGGAAGTGCCCATGGAAGCGTTAAAGGGCATCGGTAAGGCTTGGGGATCAATCAGCCTTGTAAAGAGAATTGTTATCGGCTTAGTCATTGGCATCGTGCTTGCCATAGCTGTACCTGGTCTTTCGGTTGTATCTTTACTAGGAACCCTCTTCGTGTCGGCATTGAAGAGTATCGCGCCGGTGCTCGTGTTCTTCTTGGTCATCAGCGCACTCGCAAATGCGAAGACAGCAGGCTCCATGAAAACCGTCGTGCTGCTTTACGCGGCCAGCACCTTCATCGCCGCGCTCGTGGCAGTGCTGGCAAGCATGGTGTTCCCTGTTGACATCACACTAACGGCCGCCGTCGAACAAGACTCACCGTCGGGTATCGGCGAGGTGTTAACCACACTAGTATCAAACGCCGTAGCGAACCCCGTTGACGCGCTTCTGAACGCGAATTATCTGGGCATCCTCGTGTGGGCTATCGTGTTGGGTATCGCGTTGCGTGCGGCAAAGCAGCAGACGAAAGACGTGTTCACCAGTATCTCCGACGCCGTTGCTACCGTGGTTCGCTGGATCATTGCCTGCGCTCCGTTTGGTATCATGGGTCTCGTGTACACCTCGGTATCGGAAAACGGTCTCGAGATCTTTACGGAATATGGGCAGCTACTTATCATCTTGGTCGGCTGCATGCTGTTCATTGCGTTAGTAACCAATCCGCTGCTGTCATTTATCACCATGCGCAAGAACCCCTATCCACTCGTACTGCGCTGTCTGAAGGATAGCGGCATCACAGCGTTTTTCACCCGCAGCTCTGCGGCGAACATTCCAGTAAACCTGGAGCTGTGCCGCAAACTCGGCCTTGACAAGGATAATTACTCGGTATCAATTCCACTTGGTGCCACCATCAACATGGCCGGCGCTGCAGTAACCATCACCGTTATGACCATGGCCGCCGCACACACCGTTGGCGTGAGTGTCGACATTCCCACCGCTGTTATTTTGAGCGCCTTAGCTGCAGTATCAGCATGCGGCGCATCGGGTGTGGCCGGCGGATCACTGCTGCTCATCCCCTTGGCGTGCTCGCTGTTTGGCATCGGAAACGACATTGCCATGCAGGTAGTTGCTATCGGCTTTATCATCGGCGTGATTCAAGACTCGCTGGAAACGGCCATCAACTCTTCTTCCGACGCCTTGTTCACGGCTTCCGCCGAGTACCGCGTATGGGCAAAAGAAGGCCGTCAATTCCAGCCTGGCAAAGACGTTGAAAAATAACGGGATTTGCTCTTGCATCGAACGAGCATTATCTCTATAATTTCGCCTTGCGCCTTGGTGGGTATAGTTCAGTTGGCTAGAACGCCAGATTGTGGCTCTGGAGGTCGTCGGTTCGAGTCCGATTACCCACCCCAGCGCAGTTTGAAAACGCTTAGAGATTTTACTTGCATCGCTCGTTCAGATGCACTAGAATAGTCGGGCGCTTGAAGCAGTTTGACATATTTTGAAACGGATCGTTAGCTTAGTTGGTAGAGCAGGGGACTCTTAATCCCAAGGTCCGGGGTTCGAGTCCCCGACGATCCACCATCGACCTTAAAGCTTCCTTTTGGGAGCTTTTTTCATTTTTGTAACCCTTACTCAACTCTCGCAAGAAACCGAGTGAATCGTACGGTACACTAACGGCGAAACCTACGATTCGGAGTGCTTGCATGGAAACATTACTCTTGGCGCTGCTGCTTCTCGCGGCAGTCTTAGTGTCGGCTGTTCTCGATCAGATCATACCGAAGATATCGCTACCCTTGGTACAGATTGCCATCGGCGTAGTGATCGCGTTATTTATGTCGGGAGAAATCAACATCAAACTCGACCCCGAGTTGTTCCTCGTGCTGTTTATTGCCCCTTTGCTCTACGACGAGACGAAATCGGCCGACGTCGCCACACTCTGGAGACTGAAGAAGCCAATCCTTTCGTTGGCTATCGGACTGGTGTTGGTGACCGCACTTATCATCGGCTTTGCAGTGAATGCACTGATCCCTTCTATCCCCCTTGCTGCCGCCATCGCACTGGGTGCAGCACTTGGCCCCACCGACGCCGTTGCCGTGTCGTCGCTTTCTAAAGTGGTTGCCATCCCCGACCGCCAGAAACGCATACTACAAGGCGAGCTGCTGCTCAACGACGCCAGCGGCATCGTCTCATTCCAGTTCGCCATTGCTGCGGTAAGTACTGGAGCCTTTTCACTGATGCATGCTACCGGCGACTTCTTGTTAGAGTTCTGTGGCGGGCTTGTGCTCGGAGCGCTGCTGGGATTGCTGGGCAAGCTATTACTGGGGCGTGCTGCGCGCATCGGCGTTGACAACACCACCTTCCATACACTGTTTGACCTGTCCACCCCCTTCATCATCTACCTATTCGCCGACCACATTGGCGTCAGCGGTGTTATCGCCGTCGTTACGGCCGGCCTTATGAGCATCACCTCAACCAATGACGCAGGCCCTGCGGTATCTAAGATGAACATCGTGTCGAGCAGTGTATGGAAGGTACTTGCCTTCGCCTTGAATGGTGTCGTGTTCGTACTTTTGGGTACACAGCTGCCGCGAGCCATGCAACGCACATGGGATGACGTAACCATCAGTAACGTTTCACTCATCCTGTACGTTGCACTCATCACGATCATTCTGTTGGGAATTCGCTTCATCTGGACAGCGGCTATGGAGCTTTTGCGCTGGCGGAAGGAAGGACGCACTCGCAACGTCAAGCTGCCGCTGCGTGACGCACTTATTACCACGCTATCGGGAGCAAAGGGAACCATCACGCTATCGATCCTCTTCTCTATCCCGTTCTACGTGTCGACAAATCCGGTGATGCTCTTCCCGCAGAGAAACCTTATTATCTTTTTGGCGTGTGGTGTCATCCTGTGCACGCTGCTTATATCAACGTTTGTAGTGCCCCTTATCGCACCAAAACCGAAGCAGCCCGATACCGAAGTGGTTGAACAGGAAACAAAGTTAGTCGTCGACATGCTCGGCGCTGTTATGGCTGAACTAACAGCGCTTCAAACCGCCGAGAACCGTATTGCTGTACAAAAGGCCACAAGCTCCTATCGGACACGCATCGCCAAGCTGGTAAGCGAGCATGGCCTCGAAGAGGACAGCGATCCGACGCTGAAGATCATGGCGCTGCATTGGCAACGCGAGAAGGTTGAGGAAATGCTCAACCAAGATGAAACCGATCCGGGAACCGCACGGCGCTACCTCGACCGCTTGGCAGAGGCAGAAGTGCTGCTCGCCGACGCAAGCTTGGTGCAAGCACTCGACAGCGCATGGCGGCGCAGTCGCCTGCTCTCAAAGCAGGTAACGCAAGCTATCGGCCATCATATCCCCGCACTTACCGACGAGCAAAAGCAAGACGCATGGCGCCACGTGCAGATTGAAGCGCACAAGTACGCGCTTGAACACCTGACCGAGCTCTTATCGGATCCACACTACCCGAGCGGCGAAGTGAGTGACCTTGTTATGCAGTACCAACACACCTGCAACGTATTCAGCGCAACCCCACCGTCGCTTACCGCCATTGCGCGCGCCGACAACGATGCCGCTACCTTCTTGCTAATGGGGTATCAGATGGAACTCGAGCGCATTCAAGAGCTATATGAAGACGAGCTTATAACGCGCGATACAGCAAAGCGCCTGCGCAACAATGTTGCCCTTATGCGCATGGACTCCGAAGGGGTAATTTAATAACAATCACGATGCTACGTCATTCGTAACACCACACGACGGAACTGCAAGGCTTATGCAAAAAGGGGAGGGAAGCAGCCGAGGCCTTCCCTCCCCTTGCAGTCTTGCGACTTCCCTCTTCCCTACTTTTACCCGACTCCTACATGCGCTCAGGAGCGCTTACACCCAGCAACTCAAGCGTGAGCGCTAACACGATGCGTGTTGCATCGGCCAGCGCCAAGCGCGCTGCCTGAACATCGTCAGCTTCACCGATAATGTGGCAATTCGTGTAGAACTGATGGAACAAGCCAGCAAGTTCCTGCGCGTAATGTGTTAAACGGAAGGGTGCACGATCACGCGCTGCGGCGGCCACCACGTCTTGGAAGTCGGCCATTTTACGCATCAACGCAAGCTCAGCATCGTGCGTGAGCGGCGAGAGATCAATTTCAGCAGGTATCACTTGTACGGCGAGTTCAGCAACACCAGGAGCGTTGTCAGTTCCCTTTACACCTGCCGCCTTGCGCAGGATTGAGCAAATGCGTGCATGAGCATACTGCACGTAGTAGACCGGATTCGATGCGTCCTTCTTCTTTGCCACCTCGATATCAAAATCTATGGGCTGGTCAGACGAGCGCGACAACATAAGGTAGCGCGTGGCGTCAACACCCACTTCATCGATAAGTTCCTCAAGTGTGACCATTTCGCCCGTGCGCTTCGACATGCGCACTGCCTCGCCATCGCGGTACAAGTTCACCAATTGACCAAGCACCACCTCAAGCGCGCCAGGCCACCCCCACGCCTCAAGCATGCACTCACAACGCTTGATGTAACCGTGATGGTCGGCGCCCCACAGGTCGATCAGATGATCGAAACCGCGCATCATTTTGTCGTAGTGATAGGCAACATCCGACATGAAATAGGTCATTTCGCCATTTGCCTTGATGAGCACACGGTCTTTTTCATCACCAAGCGCGGTCGAGCGGAACCACGTAGCCCCTTGGTCGGTGTATACGTAGCCTTTTTCTTCCATGGCAGCAAGCGAACGTGACACAGCGCTTTCACTCTGCTCGTTTTCCTCGTACAAACCGCGCTCACTAAACCAGCGATCGAATGTGGTGCCCAGGCGGCCAAGCACGTTTTTCTGCAGGTCGAGCATCTGCTGATAGGCAATTTCGCGGAACGCCTTCATGCGCTCTTCGTCACTCAGGGAAACGTAAGCATCGCCTTCGCGATCGATGATACCCTGTGCGATGTCAGCCACATAGCTTCCGCCATAGCACTTTTCGGGCATCTCACGGTCATAACCGAGCAGCTGCATGTAGCGTACCGACACCGAGTTGCCGAAAACATCCATCTGTGTGCCGTGGTCGTTTACGTAGAATTCCTCATACACTTCGTAGCCAGCATGGCGCATGACGCGCGCCATCGCGTCGCCCAGCGCAGCCCAGCGGCCATGACCTACGTGCAACGGACCTGTTGGGTTTGCCGACACATACTCGAGGTTGAGCTTCACCGAACCGTCCGCCAGCTCACTTTTGCCGAAATTTGCCTGGACAGCACGCGCTTCGGCAACCACGCCTTGTAAAGCAGCGGGTGCCAATCGAATGTTAATGAAGCCCGGTCCTGCGATCTCGATCGAGCTAATCATGTCGTTTTCGGGAACGTTGTCGACGATAATCTGGGCGATCTCGCGTGGATTACGCTTCGCAGCCTTCGCGCATCGCATGGCGACCGTGGAAGCCCAGTCGCCGTTCGACTCGTCGCGGGGTCGCTCAAGGGCAGCTTCCGGAATCGGGTCGAGGGCCAAAGCCTGCTTCTCAACAGCAGCTACGAGAGCCGCATGCACCAGTTGATCGATGTGTTCGCGAATCTGCATGATCCTTCTTCCTCTGAATGGCGGGCAACGTTAATGCAGTATTGTAGCATGCCACCGCAACACCGCCCTCCCCCTCTCTTATTCGCACCACGAAAAAGCGGCACAGAAAAAGCGGCACCCGCCGAAGCGAATGCCGCCTTCATAATGCTTTACCGCAAAACGAGAAACGTGCAAACTAGTCAGCAACGATAATGGTGCCGGTCTCGCCGCGCAAGCCAGCGGCCGCGCACTCGAGAGAGGTGATGAGCGCCTTGCCCTGCGGGAACTTCTCGACGTACTCGATGCAAGCCTCAACCTTGGGCAGCATGGAGCCGGGAGCAAACTGGCCCTGAGCGATGTACTCGCGAGCCTGCGAGACGGTCATCTCGGAGATCTCTTCCTGCTCGGGCGTGTTGAAGTTGATGCACACCTTCTCCACAGCCGTCAGAATGACCAACATGTCTGCGCCGAACTCGGAAGCCATCAGCGAGCTGGAGCGATCCTTGTCGATAACGGCAGGGGTGCCAACGTAGCCGTTCTCGGTCTCGAACACCGGAACACCGCCGCCGCCAGTGGAAACGACGATGTAGCCGTTGTCCACGAGGTCCTTCACAGCGTCGAACTCAACGATGCGCTTCGGGATAGGAGAAGCGACAACCTGACGCCAACCGCGGCCAGCGTCCTCCTTCACCGTGATGTTCATCTCGGCAGCCTTGGCCTTAGCAGTCTCTTCGTCCATGAACGCACCAACCGGCTTGGTGGGGTTCTGGAACGCAGGATCGTCAGCGTCGACAACCGTCTGCGTAACGATGCATGCAGACGAACGGTCGATGCCGCGCTGCTTCATGTCGTTCAAAATAGCCTGGGACAGCTGATAGCCGATATAGCCCTGGCTCATAGCGCCGGCCTCGGGGAACGGCATCTCCGGGGTCTTGCCATCGTTAGCGGAAGCGTACGCGAATGCGTTGTTGATCATGCCAACCTGGGGGCCGTTGCCATGAGAAACGATGACGTTGGTGCCTTCAGCGATCATGTCAACGATGTGCTTCGCCGTGTTCTGAACGAGCTGGAGCTGCTCCTGCGGGGTGTTGCCCAGGGCGTTGCCGCCCAAAGCGATAACGACGGACTTGCCGTCACCCTTCTGGTAACCCATTGGAATCCTCCTAATTAACAGTTCCAATCAAATAAGTAAAGAAACTCGGGTGCCCACAAGAGACACCCGAGCGAGACAAGCAAACCTTAGGACAGGGTTGCGTACATGACAGCCTTGATGGTGTGCATGCGGTTCTCAGCCTCATCAAACACCTTGGACTGCTTGGACTCGAAGACCTCGTCCTCGACCTCCATCTCGGTAACACCGAAGCGCTCAGCGATGTCGGCACCGATGGTGGTGTTGGTGTCGTGGAAGCTGGGCAGGCAGTGCAGGAAGATAGCGCTGGGGTCGGCCATGGCCATAACTTCCTTGGTCACGCGATAGGGCTCCAGCAGCTTGATACGCTCGGCCCAAACCTCGTCGGGCTCACCCATGGATACCCAAACGTCGGCGTAGATGGCATGAGCGCCCGTGCAAGCCTCGGCAACGTCCTCGGTCAGCTTAACGGTGCAGCCATTCTCAGCAGCAATAGCGGTGCAGGTGTCGATGAGCTCCTGGTCAGGCCAGTTCTCCTTCGGCGCGCAGCCGACGAAGTTCATGCCCAGCTTGGAGCAGACAACCATCAGCGAACGGGCAACGTTGTTGCGAGCGTCAGCCATGAACACCAGGGTCTTGCCCTTGATGTCGTAGTTGAAGTTCTCCTGGACGGTCATGATGTCAGCCAGCATCTGGGTGGGATGCCACATGTCGGTCAGGCCGTTCCACACAGGCACGCAAGCGCTGTTGGCCAGTTCCTCGACGTCGCTCTGAGCGAAGCCACGGAACTCAATGCCGTCATAGAAGCGAGCCAGAACGCGGGCGGTGTCCTCGATGGACTCCTTCTTGCCCATCTGGGAGCTGCCCGGATCAAGGTAGGTCACGCCCATGCCCAGATCCATGCCGCCAACCTCGAAGGCGCAGCGGGTGCGAGTGGAGGTCTTCTGGAACAGCAGCACGATGTTCTTGCCCTCAAGGTAACGATGAGGCACGCCAGCGCGCTTCATGTCCTTGAAGTTCTTGGCCAGGGTGAGCATGTACTCGATCTCCTCGGTAGTGAAGTCGAGCAACCTCAGGAAGTCACGACCACTCAAAGAAACAGGCATGTTGGTTCCTTTCTATAAAGAAGGTTATCTACTGCGGACGGCAAACCGCCCGCTCTTCTCGGCTTTTGGAGCAGGCACCTACTCCAAAAGCCGTAAAAGACAAAACTAAAAGCCACAACGGGCACGGGATTTAAAGATCCTCGCGCTCGAACGGCATGCTCATGCAGCGTGGGCCGCCACGACCACGGGACAACTCAGCAGACGGAACAACCAGAAGCTTCAGGCCTTCCTTGTCGAGCAGCTCGTTCGTAACGGTATTGCGCTGATACACACAGATGGTACCCGGAGACACGCACAGCGTGTTGGAACCGTCGTTCCACTGCTCGCGAGCAGCTGCAATGGGGTCACCGCCGCCACACGGAATCAGCTTAACGCCGTCGACACCGGTAGCGTACTCGAGGATCTTCTCCAGGGAGTCAGTGTGTTCCTTGATGCTGATCTCGCCCTCAGCGTTGCCGCGGGTGATTTCGAAGACACGCAACGTGCCCATAATTGCCGGATGGATGGTGAACTTGTCAACATCGATCTGAGTGAACACGGTGTCAAGATGCATCATGGCGCGGTTGTTGGGGATGTCGAACGCGAAGATCTTCTCGATCTCGCAGCCCTCGGACTTCCAGAAGATGTTTTGCGCGATAGCATCGATAGCTGCCGCCTGGGTGCGCTGAGAAATGCCAATGGCAAGCGCGGTGCGGGACAGGTTCAGGATGTCGCCACCTTCGATGTGGAACGTCTGACCGCGGTCGTACCACAACGGCGTGCCCTTGTACTCCGGATGATACTTAAATACGTAATCGCCGTAGAGCGTCTCGCGATTACGCGTGACGGAGTACATGCGATTTAGAGAAACACCATTGCCGATGCAGGCAAACGGGTCGCGCTGGAAGTACAGGTTGGGCATCGGGTCGATGACGAGGTCGCTGTCATCGTCGGCTCCAACCAAGCTGGCAAGCCTGCCACCCGTAACAGGAAGCTCGAGTTCGGACTTGGCAAGACCGGCCACGGTCTTATTCACGAATTCCAGGTTGTCGCTGATAGAAGCGAGCTTCTCGCGAGCGACCGCCTTGTAGGCGTCGTTGACGATGCCAGCTTCAGCGATGTACTGGTCGAGGAACTGATCACGCAGAGCGGGATCGGCGTCAAACACCTCGGCAACGAGCTTCTCAATATAGAGAATCTCAACGCCCTCTCCGCGCATGAGTTCCGCAAAACGATCGTGTTCCTGCTGAGCGACCTCCAGGAACGGAACGTCATCAAACAGCAGACGCTCCAGTTCGAACGGGGGGAGGTTCAGCAATTCGTCGCCAGGTCGATGCAGGCAAACTTTTTTGAGCTTGCCGATCTCACTGGTCACATGAATGCCACTCATTTCACCCTCCTTCTTTTTCGATTATGCACTTTTCATTACCTGCACACGAAACCCTAAGAAGCACCCGGCTTCGTGTTGATACATCTAAAATCGCATGCTTGACCCCAAAAAGCAATATGTAAAATCATTCGGTAATCGCAAAGATACAAACGGCCCGGTATCCCGCCCTTTTACACGCACTTCCCTTTTGCGGATTCATAAATTGAACATAAATGCAGCAGAGATCTGCGCTTGACTTTTACCAGAAGTCTGCGCAGATCAATACGCGAGTTTGCCTCTCGGGAGAATTACATATCAAAAGTTATGCATAAATTGAGCCTAGCATGCGTTTTCATTCTTTTCGCTTTCAAGTGACAAAAACGCGATCAGCGTAAAGAAGCACACGCTTATAACCTTACGTCAATGATCGTATATGCGTGGTACTCAATTGTTTCTTCAACGGCAATCTAACGCAATGCGATTATCCCTGCGGTTTTCCCGTACCGGTTTCCTCTTCGCGATAATGCAAACAGGCCAGTAGCTTCACGCCGCTGACCTGCTAATGAACTGGCGCGCCCAGTAGGACTCGAACCTACAACCTACGGATTAGAAGTCCGTTGCTCTATCCATTGAGCCATGGGCGCTTAGAAAACGGAGGTATTATACCGTAGAGCAGCATATTTTCGCCAGTGCTCGCCGTTTCTGCTATAATTGCGAACGCGCTTTGTCGGGGCGTGGCGCAGTTTGGTAGCGCGCCTGCTTTGGGAGCAGGATGTCGCAGGTTCAAATCCTGTCGCCCCGACCAGTAAACTCACAGGCCAGAAGCATGTTTCATCTTCTGGCCCGTTTTCTTTTGAATCTGATCGCAGGCCCAAATTGATAACCACACACTACCGGCGACGATCGAATCCAGAGCTCATGTACCATGCAGCTTTATCTTTATACATGCGCCGGTCGGCTTCTTTCTGCATTTCCTCAAGAGAGTATTCGGGGAACTCACTACGCGAAACGCATCCCGCCGAAAGGACCAAAGGACAATCCCGCTCCGTGAATGTGCATTTCCAAGTGCGCGTTTCACGAATGAGATCGGCAAGCTGATCAGATACCCGCTCGGGATCGTCGAAACTTACAACGGCGAATTCGTCGCCACCGATGCGGGAAATGGTGCTATCGGGCCCAAAAGCGTTGCGCAAAAAGTCAGCTGCGGCACAGATCATCTCATCGCCAGCCAAATGCCCAAAGGTATCGTTAATATACTTCAGCCGGTTCAGGTCGAAGATCACCAGTGAAAAGTCCTTGTTAGCACACTTCTCTAGAACCTGATTGTAATACACGCGGTTGTACAGCCCAGTCAAACCATCGTGGTAAGCTTGGCTGACGGTTTTATTCAAGTAATACTGCTTCTGAACAGCCAATACACCCATACCACCGAAAGCAGCGAAATACAGCACGGGAAAACGTGTAAGAAAGGTGGCGGTGTAGTAATCCACAACTATCTGATTCAGCGGAGTATAGAACAGTGCAATTAGAAACAACTGGAAGTACATGCTTAAAAAGAACGCAACCCGAATGCCCAAAAGACTTGGGCCGATGACAGGAACCAACAAGATCCACAAGCAGGCAAATCCTTCGTTCTCGCCCGACACAGCATAGAAAGAAAATGTGATCGCAACCATAACCGCAGCGATTGCTGCTGACGCCAAAGCTTTCTTCCGATAAGCACACAGGGCGGCAACTATGAACCCAACCATAAGCAACGAGGTGCTCACTGTCATGAGCCACCAGCCCTTCTCGATGTTCATGGCGGTAAGAATGGCGGAAATAATAGCAAGGAAACACGTGCCTAAAAGGAGCGTGCGAAGCTGTAGCTCCTTATCAGAAGCGCTTTGCAGATCCTCGAAGAGAATCTCTTTGGCGGTGTTCCACTTCGTCATCAATCATTCCTTGCTAAAACGTGACGTCAAATATTCATTGTAAGTCGCAGCGCCACAAAGTGACCAAAATAGTCAAGCAATTTCACGAATGAGAGCATTTTGTGAACCAAAGAGAGTGCCCTACGAAACTTAAGGAAACGCTGATTAATTTCGCCAGCCCCGCGCAGACGGGACGGTTTTAATCAGTTTGTGCACCTTACAGATGTGATTCCCTTACTTAGAAAGATGGGTTTTCCGCCCGAGGACACAATCGTGCAGTCGGACATCTGTACGACGCTGAAGTGCGCGATATGATTACGAGCCGCTATGAGTAGGAAGCTGCTAGTCAGTTGCCTGCGGATTTGCATCAAGAGAGCACTTGGCTTTGGGATGAGAAAATGATGACAGCGAACTAATCGCACTCATTTAATAGGAGCAGCAAGAGATCAGGATAGACAATAGGCTGTCCCTATTGTCTATCCTAGTTGTCAGCTGTTTTTTTCGCGCGTCCAAATGCCGCGTAGATAATCAGGACCTTCAGCCCATAGGCGAGTATCGTAGTCGAAGAGCATTTGATACGTGTTCGATCCAGCAAACCCGACAAGAGCTTCCGGGAAGGAATATCCCTTATCGTTCGAGAAGTCCTCAAGCATCATGCGCATAACCATAATCGCGCAGGCTTCCATTTGGGATTCAGTTAATGGTTCTCCGAAGTCAGCCTTCACAGACAGTGCTCCCTTCGAAGACAAGATGATTAATGGATTTCTTTGTCCTAAAGCAATACTGATCGGAAAGCCGATTAGGTAAAAGTGTCGACACAGCAAGTCGATCTGCCTGCGCCGTGCCCGGTTTGCCAAACGCCTCAGACAAGTAGAGCTGCAGCGTACGCGCCGTCTGATCGTTAGCGATTTTCCCAGCAATCACATCGAAGCCATCCAACTCTTCCAACAAAGAAGCGAATAAATCGCCGCGACGGTTAGCAGCGACAAAATGCAGCCATCGATCATCAGCATCTGGAAAGGTGTAGAAGAGTAGCTTTTCAGGGTGCATCAGGCGATAAACAGACACATAGCCACCACTGACTTCTTCCCCGCTTATCGCGCGGTGCTTCCGAACTGAAAGCGCCACAAAGTTTCTAGCCTGTTCATAGTCGGTGGTGAGATAGAATCCACGGCCGAAGTCTTTTCCCGAGGCGCAGCGTGCCAGATCTATGTTGCGCACCTCGGTGTAGCTACCATGGTAAAGAAGCAACCCTTCACTTAATTCTCGCATGGCAAAGCTCCCCGAACCTGAAGATATCTTTCCACATCGCCAAGCGCACATTGATAGCTGCTCACGTGAAGGAGATCGTATAGATCGTCAATATAGTCAAAAACGCCTTGGTCACGAAACAGGATGGCAACCTCCCCCGCTGGCATACGCCACGCAACTTGCGCCATGCGAAGCAGCCAGCACTGCATATCGGCAACGTCTATCTGCCGAGGCGACATATGTGTGCTCCTTCCAACGTCAAAACGATTTTCTCTCATTCTACCAGCGGAAAACGATCGAATAAACCTTCGGATCGGTTCGGCAGAACGAACACAGATCCGCACGTTTCTGCGCACTCCATCCACATGCTCGCCACATGCTCGTACGCCAAAGATCCGCGTGGTGCGTCCACAACCAGCACTTAACGGTTTATAGCATGTTGTCATGAAGCGTGCAGGCGGTCACGGTCGTGGTCGTAATCGTAGTCACAGTACGCGAAGGCGCGAGCGCTTGCAAGTAGCTGCATGACGCCCAACACCAGGTAGAACACCGAAAGCCCGTTGGGAATGAAGGCCATTTCGAAGGCGGTCCACGCGATCAGCAGCGCGCCCGCAATACAGCTCCAGACATAGGATGCCCTGCGGTTGCCACGAAATCGCAACATCAGCGCAACGACGTTCGGCACGCCGTTTACCAGCACAAGAGCAAGCCCTGGCCACAGAAAGTCACTCTTCATGAAGTCCGGCAGCGGAAGCGGATCAAGCAGCGACACCGGCATCCAGTCGTTCCACGAAAGCGGAAGAGCCCACAGCGCGCTCGCCATCATCCAAAGCCCGCACACGAGCGCACACACCCCGTCGAACCAGTTCATAAAGAGCGCGAACCCGCGTGCCATCTTATCGAGCATTGATCCCGTTTGGGAGCAGTAGACAATCGCCCTGGTCATTTACCTTTCCTTCCCTCTTCCCTCTTCCCCTTCTTTTCTTTCCGCTCGTGTGCCGCGTTGAATGCAGACAGGTGCCTTTCACAAAACTCTTTTGCATCACACGCGGGCATTTCAGAATCGATAGCCATGAGCATAGGACCATGGAACTGTTCAGCAGCAAGTTGCGCGTCACAGGGCTCGAAGATCCCAACGTCTATCAGGTGCGAGAAGATCGTCTCCTGCAGCTTGATCGGGCGCACCACAAACACCGCCTGGTACAGCTCGGCGCACCTCGTGTCGCTGTAGCGGCTGACCGCAAGCATGCGCCGGAAAAGCCGTATCCTATCGTCTCCAAAAAACGGCGCATAGCTGTTCCAGACCAGCTTTGCGAGATCGGCCCTCTTGGCCTGAGAATAGGCGTGCGGGTCGTCATCCGGACGGGCAACGGCCCCGGCGCTACGCACGCGATCTTCGACATACGCCGTCTCACGCGCTATCAGCACATCGAAGATTTCCTGCTTTCCACCGAAATGGTTATACAGCGATGCAGCTTTGACTCCCACGCCGCCGGCTATGTCGCGAACGGTCGTCGCCGTGTATCCCTTTTGGCTGAACAGCACAAATGCTTCGTCTAGTATGCGCTCCCGCGCGTCTCCGCCCACTTTTGGCACGATGACTCCTTGCTTCCGCTTGTGCACTATTGATAACTAACATTTGTTAGTATATCAGAGAACAAGGCCATGTATGGTCCTTTTTCTTTTCGATACGGGTTCTTTTTCCTGCATGATGCACATGACATAGTCAGCCTGAGAACAGCGAACGGGACAGCGGAAATCGTAGCTTGTTGTGCCGTTGCCCTCCGTAAGAGATAATCAAAAAACCTTCTTGACTCTCCCGCTACAGGAGGGATGAGACTGGTGGCATCGCGAGAGAAAGGTTGAAGATGTTTCGTATCGGCGAGTTCTCGAAGATGGCCATGACCACGGTAAAGACGCTACGCTATTACGACGAGGTGGGACTTTTGAAACCGCGTGCGGTAGACCGGTTCACGGGATACCGTCTCTACGATGCGGCGCAGCTTGTGGATCTGCACCGCATCCAGTCGCTTCGTCAGGCGGGACTTTCCATCAGCCAGATCGTCCGCATCACATCCGGAGATGATGCAGACGAAATACTGCGACAGCATTCCATGGAGCTTGAGCAGGAAATCGCCAAACGACAAGCCATGCTCTCTCGCGTCCAGTTCATTCTGAAAGAGAGTAAGGAGAGCACTATGCCCTACACAACAACGGTGAAACACATCCCCGAACAAATCATCTACCGCAAGGAATACACGATGCACACATTTGCGGACTACTTCAAGGAAATGCCGGCGCTTGGCGAAAAGCTGCGCGCAAAATACCCCGATCTCACGTGCGCCACACCCAAGTATTGCTACACGGTAAACCTCGACCGCGAGTGGCGCGAGACTGACAACCATATCCTGTACTGCGAGGCCGTAACCGAGCTGAAAGATGACTTCGACGGAATTCATTTCGAGGTGGCACCCGCACTCGACGTGGCATCGGTGATGCATCAGGGCCCTTACGAGGACATGGGACCTGCGTTCGCCCACGCACTTGAGTGGGTCGAACAGAACGGCTACGAGGTTGCCGGCGACCCCCGTACGAGCTACATCGACGGCATATGGAATAAGAACGACCCGTCTGAATGGCTAACCGAGGTGCAGATTCCCATTCGTAAAGCGTAATCATACAGGTAGTTCGTTTGGCGGGGCTGTGCCGGATTTATTCTCAGCAGCCCCGCCAGCGCATCGTTAACAGAAGCTGAAGCGATCTTAGGCAAGACAGCTGCGGGCGCTGATGCGACCAAAGGCCATGGCTTCGCCAACGTTGCCGTTACCCTGGTAGAGGTAGCCCCACACGCTGCCGAACTCGCCAGCAGCATACAGGCCGGGAATCTTCTCGCCGTTGCAGTCAAGAATTGCACCGTCGGCTGCTCGCTTCGGACCGCCGTCGGTGTTCAACATGGCTGGATTGCAGCGCTGAGCGTAGAAGGGCGGGGTGACAATGGGAGTCAGCGTGTCAGCCGGACGATAGAAGGCCATGTCAACACCACGCTCACAAAACTCGTTCCACTGTGCAACCGTGGCCACAAGCTCTTCGGCAGGTACATCCATTTGAGCGGCCAGATCCTCCAGGGTGTCGGCCTGATACAGCCAACCATCGGCTACCGGATCAGTAGTTTCAGCAGTCTCGAAGTCAAAAGCGTGCTCATAGTTTGCATTGTCGAACACGAACCAGCCGATAGAGGGCATGGGCAGATGGTTCCATTCGCCACCGAACTGCATAACACCATGACGACTGCCCACATGGCGACTCAGATCGTTGCGAGGAATACCGGCGGTATCATTGGATACGTCGAGTGATTTATGTCCATCCCAGTCCATATAGAACCGGCGGCCATTCTTACCCACGGTAATGCCATAGTTCTTAAATTTGTGACTCGTCAATGCACCGTTCGAGAACGTGGTATTCTCCAGGTTGCGCCCAGCCATCCAGAATCCGGCAGCGTTGTGCATGTGCCAGAAATCGGCACCGTGACGTGCGCAGATTTTGTGCCCGTCACCGGTATTGCCAGTCATGGCGAAAGAGATGGCACTGCCTACGCCGCAGAATCCCTCAAGGAACTCTTCGTTATGTTCGTAGCCACCGCAACACATAACCACACCTTTGTTTGCCTTGATAGCCTTGCCGTCAGCGATGACCCCGATCACGCGACCATCAGAATCACGAACTAAGTCCTCAAGCGGCGAATTGAAGCGCATCTCGACGCCTTCGGCGTAGTCGTTCTGGCACACATGAGTAAGGAAGTTGTGTAGGTGGTTGTAGGGAGGCTGAGCTTTATCGTCGAAGCTATATTCCGGTGCCACCGCGCTTGCGAACTCGCGATACTCGGCCTTGTCCAAATCTTCCATGAGCGTGCGCTTGGTGTCGAGCATATCCATGGTGGCTCCAAGGGAGAGCACCCACTCAAGGTTTTCGTTGATGCCTGTCGCAAAAGCCTCCAGTACATCATCGGGAATCGTCTGACCTGTGGCGGTGGTGGCCATATCTTTCAGGTACTGAACGGGATACTCGTGCTCGTCGTCGCACCCAAGGAAGTCGCCCGCACACACCGGTGAGCAGCCCGCAGCGGTTCCTTCTTTCTCGATGAGAAGACAGCTGGCACCGTTACCCTCACGCGCCACCGTAATAGCAGCGCTCACGCCGGCAATGCCCGCACCTATGACAACTACGTCGTATTCCTCGGCGAATTCCACATCGCTTACACCCGCGGCTCCCGTGCCAGAAGGATTGTTGCTCTTGGGCTTCGGCGCGCAACCTGTAAGAGCCATAACACCTCCCATAGTAGCCAAACCACCCATGGTCAGAAAGCTGCGGCGCGAAATCTGATTGGTTTCTCTCTTGTTATTGTTCATGATGTCCTCCCGTTTCCGGCATCTCCTTCACCTCGCTTATTCGAGGCGTTTCGAAGATTACGGGACGCAAAGACGTACCACATCCCCCCGACTAGGCATGATTGAACCTCCCTCTCGTCCCCCTGAATGGGGTACCCTGTCTGAACTGGTGTTTTATTCCTTAAAACGATCGATAAAGGTAATCAGTTCCTGTTTACCGGACACCCCCACCTTGTTGTAGATGCGACGCAAGTGCGTTTTCACGGTTTCGCGCGAAACATAGAGTTTGCGCCCAATGTTCTCCATCGAGTAGCCGTGCATGGCCTCAATGAGCACCTCGCGCTCGCGGGGAGTGATGTCATACGAAATACAGAAAGCATCCAGTCGATATGCAAAAGGACTCGCATCACGTACCGTCTCGGCAGCGCCTTGTTCCTTATGCACCTTTTCGGCATCATTCGAATGATTCGCCTCATCTACAAATCCATTATCAGGCAAAGCAACTTCTAGAGATTCTGCAGCACCGCTATCGGTACCAGACGCTGCAACCAACCCCTTCCTTCCCCACATCTTCGAGATGGCAAAGAATAGCAACCCGTACAACGCAATAAGCCACAAAGAGAACAGCGCCACGACTGTCATAGTCGCGAAATCCACCATATCGGCTCGCCATAACTGAGATGCCGCAAGCCGGGCAGCAGCTGTGGCTAACTCGAACAAGCCGTAGAAAATACCGAAGTAGAGGTATGTGTGACGGATATCCTCATAGCATTTCCGTGCGAGAAGCATCCAAAACATCACCTGATACACCGTATAGCCACACTTCACCAAAAGACCGGCCAGTGGCACCTGGTCATCCCAGAAATAAGGGAGTAACAGACATCCCGTAGCAAACAGCGGCACAGTAAAGTAGAGAACCTCATCAAAAGTAAGCCGCCGACCACGTAAGAGCCCATAGGCCACAAGCAACACAAGCACCCCAACAGCCATCAACTCATTCACCACGTCGTAAAGCCCCGAATTCGTACCCGCATTCGAACATACTTGGGCGATGAATCCGAAAAGGAAAGGGAAAAGTGTCGTACCAGCCAGAATAAGCATCCATTCCTGACTGCTCGATAGAAAACCCAGAAGAGGCTCGCGGGGCACATGCAGCGAGAAACCGTACTGGAGCGGATGTTCCTGCTCGCCTGCGGCAACGGTACGCTTTCGTCTTACGCACCATAAAAGCAGCAAGATGGCCAGCACTTTCCCCACAGGGCGCATGATCAGGATAAGCGGAGTTGGTAGGTACAGCGTAGAGTAGTACAGCACTTCGTTGATTAGATATACCATAGGAATGGCTACAGCGCTTACCTGGGGAACGAACGTTGAGAGCAAGTGCGCGAACAGTAAGATAATGCAGGCCTCTCCGATGCCGGAGAACACGCCAGAAAGTATCGATGCCATGAGGTATTCAGGGCTTTCCAGCCCCAGCATCACTGTGGCTGTATAGGCTACCAGGTGCACGCCGATGAATACTGCTCCAGCTCCAAGCATGCGCTCCACTGAAGGAATATGACTACGCATGGCGAACGCGATGACGAAACAAGCTATTACCTTGGCGAAACGAGCAGCGTAGAGAGCGTAATCAGACACAAGGGCATTCTCGTTGCGTGCCGTCCATACCGCTGCAAGAAACAGCGCAAGCCCTACTGTCGCCAAAAGCGCCGTTACGCGCATCTGCCTTGAAACCCTGTCCATGACCTCATTCCCGTCTGCTCTCACAAAACGCACTATTTCGATGATTCTTTTTTGACATTTTACTCCCCGATCTCGCACCTGTTCGGTGTAAAGATGACCGCAAAAAGATGAGGGAGACCGTAAGAAATAATCGAAATAAACAGCACGATCAAACCGCCGTCAACGCATGCATTCTGGCTATCCTTTGCGCAAAGTGCTCAAAATGCATGAGTTGTCGGCACCGAAATGCTCCAATGTGGTCACAAAATGTGGTTTGACGGCGGATTTCATCAATTAAACCGCCGTCAAGTGCCCCTTTCTGGCCACTTTTCCCAAAAGGTGGCCAGAAAGGGGCACTTGACGGTTTTCCTATTACATACAAGCAGGGTCAGTATGCAAAACAATATCCGACGAAATGTGCACAGACACAAACTCGAGCATGTCATGCGTACATGACAATAGGGTCAGGGCATTTTGTCACTCAAAAGACACCGAGAACCCTAAGATGATGAACAAACAACAGCGTTCCTGTTGTCCCATTGCCTGAGGTCGAAGCGTTCTTAGTTCCACGAAAGCCTCGTATTATGCCTATCAAGCATGATGCTTATTACCTTATAAGTATTGGCGCTTCTCGTGGATCAACCTCATACTGATAATAAGTTATCGTATCAAGAGGAAGCGATCATGGAAGCACTGATTAGCTCCGCTCGCCCTGCTCAGAGCAAGCTAACGCCAGCCAGTGTTTTCTGAGAGAAATCCAATCATTGACAAGGAGTATATATGCACATTGAAATTGACTTCGACACAACGACAGTGTCGGGAACTCTGAACGATACTGAAACAGCAAAGGCATTCTTCGATGCGTTGCCCCTATCGATTCATGTAGGAACATCGGGAATGGACTTTTGCGGACAGATGGGACAAAGCTTCCCCTATGAGCCGTCGCACGTCGGATTCGGATGGAAGAACGGCGATATCAATTACAACCCCAGCGGAGGTTGGTTCGCCGTATTCTTCGACGGCGAGAATATCTCAGGCTCTTACGGAGATCAAGTGAACATGGGTCATCTGGATGATGACGCAATCGAAGCCTTGAGTAAGTTGAAAGGATCGTATGAGATCACTATCAGAAAGGCATAAGAAATGAAGATACTTGTACTACAGGGTAGTGCCCGAAAGAAGGGACATACCGCCACACTGACCCAAGCTTTTGTCGAAGGGGCGAAAGAAGCAGGTCATGAGGTGACGGTAATGAACGTCGCTAATATGGACATCCATGGTTGTACGGGATGCGAATATTGCCACACTGAAGGTGGTGGCCAGTGTATCCAGGATGACGACATGCAGCAGATCTACCCTCTTTACGATTCAGCGGATATGATTGTAATCGCAAGCCCGATCTATTATGGATCGTTCTCCGGGCAGATGCATTGTGCCATCCACCGCACGTACGCCATCGGTAAGCCTGCTTCCTGCAAAAAGATGGCAATGATTTTGGACTCAGGATCATCCGGAGTGTATGCGGCTTCTGAACGTATCTATCACGGATTCTTGCAAGGATGGTACGGTGTCGAAGACTGCGGAATCTTCGAATATGCGGGCTCATCAGCTTCTTCCTCGCAGAATTTGGATGAACTGCGACAGTTCGGCAAAAGCCTGTAAGTAAAGCGGTGACAGACATGAGAAAAGTTATCGCAAGTATAACCCTCGCGATCCTGATGTGCTTAGCGTTGTTCGCGGGATGTGTGAGTGCTCGCAATGATAGCGAAAGTGCCACAAGCAACCCAAATGCGAATACATCGGCAGTATCCCAAAGTGATGAGCATTCGAGCTCAAGCGATGCTACTTCTCATGCAAGCATAACCAAGGAGGATGGCATGAGCCGATCAGGTTCAACAGCGTTTTTGACAATCAACGGGTCTCAACTTGCAATCGAGCTCGCAGACAACGATACCGCCGCCGCTTTTGCGGCGATGCTGCCCATGCAGGTAGAGATGTCAGAACTCAATGGCAACGAGAAGTATGCTTACTTGGGCGAAACGCTCCCATCGAACGCGAGCAATCCCGGCACCATAGAAGCCGGAGATTTGATGCTCTATGGAGACAACTGTCTGGTTGTGTTCTACGAGTCGCACCCAACAACCTATTCATATACGCGGATCGGGAAGATCACCGATGCGTCAGGTCTGAAAGCCATAGTCGATAGCGGCTCTGTAAATGCGAGCTTTGCTTTAGATTGATGATTGGACGGGACAACGGGGACACTGATAATGGGTGATGATTCTCACAACTGCATCCAGTTGTGAGAATCATCACCCATTATCAGTGTCCCCGTTGTCCCTCACTGTCGAGAGTCGCTTATTATTCAACCCGCAATTCAGTCGCACCCTCATTTTGCTTCGTCTCCCATTTGACTTGTGCCACCGCATTCGACAGCTGTCTATCATGCGTAACCAACAGAAACGCGCCAGGAAAGCTGGTCAGCATTTCTTGCAGCGCTTCGATAGAACCAACATCAAGATGATTTGTCGGTTCATCGAGTATGAGGAGGTTAGGATTCGCTACGAGCTGCTCGGCAAGCATAAGCTTGCGGAGTTCGCCTGGACTCAGATCGTCACCATCGAGCAGCTTGTCGGGGTCGGAATTCAATCGCGCCACAATGGAAAGAATGCGGCCTCTTATCTCCTGGGTCTGATCTCGAAGATGCGCCAAGGCCCGTTTGCGCTCACCCGGTTCGACATCCTGGGGGACATACGCCACTTTGACGATGTCAGGGACTGATTCGACGATGCTTTGCACCACGAGGCTCTTGCCTGTTCCGTTCGCACCGGTCAGCACCACGTGATCCGTTGGCAAAATCCAAAGCTCCGGTACGTCTATTGAAAACTCTCCTGCAGACAGTCGCGTGGCCTCCAGGTGCACCACAAAGCTTGAGCGCGCAACAACGCCGAACTCGCCAATACGATGATCGTATCGCTTTGAGACGGTTCTTTTTGAAAGCTCTGCCTCGGCTTTTGCGAGCCGTGCGCTCATGTTGGACGAGAGTTTTCCCGCCACTCCGTCCTTTCCAGAGAATATGGCGAGCCCTATCTTCTCACGTGCATCACTGTCGTTTCTGGCCAGATTGCGTTTGCTGCGCTTGCTTTTCTGGCGCGACGCCTCTTCACTCCTGCGCTGGGCTTCCGCTTTCAAGCGCTTCGCTTCGTGAGCGGCTTTCTCACGACCCCTGATCGCGGATGCTTGCTCGCTCGCCGCCTGATCGCTCGCCTTTGAGTACCCGCCGGGTCGCATGGTCCAGCATGCGTCCTCACACATCAGGCTCTGACTCGCAAGACCATCCAGCAGATCCCTGTCGTGCGAGATGAGGATTCCGATGCCGTCAAACGAAGCGAGTGTCTTCTTCACGATATCGCGTGTGGCAGCGTCGAGATCATTCGTCGGCTCGTCCATAACGAGGACATCAGGGCGCACAGAGAGAGCGCATGCGATCTGGAGCCGCTTCTGCTGACCGCCCGAGAGCGTATCGTAGCGCCAGAACCAATCGTCTTCGATGTGAAGCAGCGCTCTTGCCCGCCGCGCATCCTGACCCCAATCCGATGCGAGGTCGAAGAGATTCTTCGGCTTTTGAGTCGAGTCCTGCTGGCAGTATGCCGAGTAGAGCTTCGGATTCACTGTCCCTGAATCGGGCACAATGATGCGTGCAGCGATACGGGCGAGTGTGCTTTTCCCGCATCCGTTGTCGCCGATAATGCCCGTCCATCCCAAAGGGAACGTTGCGCTAATGTCGTTGATGGCAGGTGATGCCGTACCGGGATAGGTATAGCTGATGTGTGTGAGATTCAGTTGCATGGCGAACTCCTTTGAAGGGAGGTCGCGCGGGGCTCAGGCACGCGAAGTATGGATTCGAAAAGAGAAGACACCGAAGCGATGCGGCACCCTAAAGCGCGACCGGATGTGTAAATGGTCGTATGGGGCACCCAAAATGGGCATCGCTAGTTCTTCATCCAACCTGACCTAACTCGAAGCGGCGCGCGTCCATTGGCTCCGCTGATTAACTGATGTTAAGAAGTATAACACGACGCTGGGCACACAACTCTCATCTAAAACACAGAAATCTAAACCGATAGATACGAGTGCATTCGAGTGGAATGCAGTTAACCGAATCAAGCTCCTACGAATCAAACACGAGGTCAGATAACGTGCTCGGCGCACTGAGAAGGGCCGCCGAATCAAATTCGACGGCCCAAGATTACCTGCTCAAAATCCATCTTTTGCAGGTGGCTTGCAATTTTCGTTCAACTAGAATCAACTCGATTGCTCAAAATTCAACCGGGATTAAAAACCATATAACCCCAGGTCAGAGTGTTAAATTCACTCCCATTCCACCGTGCCAACGGGTTTGGGAGTAAGGTCGTAGCACACGCGACAGATGCCGGGAACCTCGTGGGTAATGCGATCGGTCATGCGGCGCAGCAAAGCCCAGTCGAGTTCGGGTACCTCAGCGGTCATCACGTCCACGGTGTTGATAGCGCGAATGATGGCCGGCCACTCGTAGGCACGCACACCGTCACGCACGCCGGTGGCACGCATGTCGGGTACCACAGCGAAATACTGCCAAGCACCAACGTTTGCTGCCTCCATTTCCTCACGAACGATAGCATCGGCCTCGCGCAGCGCCTCCAAGCGATCGCGGGTGATAGCGCCTAGGCAACGCACGCCCAAGCCAGGACCCGGGAACGGCTGACGTTCCACCATGCCCTCGGGCAACCCCAGCGCGCGACCAACTTCGCGCACTTCGTCCTTGAACAGCAGTTTTACCGGCTCTACCAGCTCGAACTGCAAATCATCAGGCAAGCCGCCCACGTTGTGGTGAGCCTTCACGCCGTCTTGCGATTCCAGGATGTCAGGATAGATGGTGCCCTGCGCCAGGAAATCAACCTGATCGCCCACCTTGCGCGCCTCTTCCTCGAACACACGAATGAACTCACCGCCGATAATCTTGCGCTTCGTTTCGGGCTCATCGACACCCGCCAGCAAATCGAGGAAACGGTCGGTAGCGTCCACATACACCAGGTTCGCGTCCATCTGATTCTGAAACACGTCTATAACCTGCTCGCTTTCACCCTTGCGCATAAGGCCGTGATTCACGTGCACGCAGATAAGCTGCTTGCCGATGGCTCGGATGAGCAGCGCGGCGACAACCGAGCTGTCAACGCCGCCGGAAAGCGCAAGCAGCACCTTCCCCTCGCCCACCTGGGCGCGAATGGCAGCAACCTGCTCTTCGATAAATGCGTTCGCCAGCTCAGGGGTTGAAATGCGCTCCATGTCGTCGGGACGCTTGTTCGGATCCATGCGGTTCTCCTTCTTGTTGATAATAAAGCCAATGGGGAAATTATACTCGCGTTGCCCAATTTAGCCACTTGATGGATTCTTTAGCACCTTGTTTTGGCTTTCTGCGATCTTGGGTTATAATCCCGTCTGCATCGCGGGCGTAGTTCAATGGTAGAACCTGAGCCTTCCAAGCTCATGACGCGGGTTCGATTCCCGTCGCCCGCTCCAAAAAACACACAAGAAAGCCGTCGCCAGGACGGCTTTCTTGTGTGTTACGGTTGCATGTACGCTGCACGCAACCAACCATCTTGCCCTAAGGAAACACTGATTAGTTCCACCAGTCATACGTTTGCGAAACGGCTTTAATCAGTGTTTTCCAACAGATCGCGGAGCTTTCGTAGCGCGTTGCCACGGTGTGAAATTGCACTCTTTTCGCTTTGAGGCACCTCAGCAAACGTCTTTTCGCCATGATATGCATCGGGAAGGAACAGCGGGTCGTAGCCGAATCCACCTGCGCCTGCCTCCGCAAGGCCGATGCAACCTTCCACCGTGCCACGTGCGACCGTTTCCCGACCGTCCTCGTCAATGAACACGAGTGTGCAGACGAACCGCGCCGTGCGATCTTCTGACGGCACGTCAGCCAACTCGCGCAAGAGCTTGGCGTTGTTCGCAGCATCTCCTGCGCCCTCCCCCGCATAGCGCGCCGAGTACACGCCGGGCGCACCACCGAGCGCATCCACCTCAAGACCCGAATCGTCAGCGAGTGCCGGCTTGCCGCCCGACGCTTCATGTGCCGCGCGCGCCTTGATGCGAGCATTACCCTCGAAGGTATTGGCGTCTTCTGCCGGGTCAGACACAATGCCTGCCTGCCGCAGCGTTTTGAACTGCCAACCAGGAAAGCTAAGCGCGTTCGATATCTCGTCAATCTTATGTGCGTTATTCGTTGCCAACACAACCGTCTTGCCCACAATCGCTCCCTTCCGCGAGAAAAACCTAGCTTAAGCAAACACTCATTTATGGCAGCTCCACATGCTGCACCTGACCAATATCGAATCGCAGCACGCGGCTCCCAAAACGACGGAACTCATCTACGTCGTCACCCGTGGTGAAAAACTCGTAGGTTCTCTGACAGCCAGGACGCGCGGCGGCACCTTGCCGACACAGAATTTCGGCAACATCACGCGCGGTTTCCTTCGCCGAGCTAATAAGCGTCACCTCGCGACCAACCACGCCTCCAATAAGAGCCTTTAACAAGGGAAAATGGGTGCACCCCAAAACCAGCGTGTCAATGTCGCATCGGCGCAGCGGCTCAAGGTACTCGCGTGCAATCTCCTGGAATTCAGGGCGAATGTATACCTTCGACGCAAGCGACATGTAGTTTTCGATAGGCCCCTCGGCCATGCGAATACCTTGCTCGGCTATCTCCACGAAACGCGGCGTGGGTGTGGAAAACACAGTGATACCCGCATCAATGTTTCTGATGGCGTGCGAGTATGCACCCGACTCAACCGTCCCCTTCGTCGCAATAACACCCACACGGCGGTTGCGCGTTGCTTGTGCCGCCGCACGCGCACCGGGGCCAACCACGCCGATAACCGGCAGGTCGAAGGTTTGCTGCGCATGTGCAAGCCCCGCTGCTGTTGCAGTATTGCACGCGATAACGATGATCTTTACGCCCTTATTAACCAGCCACGACCCAATTTGTTGCACGAAACTGTCAACCTCATGTTGGTCGCGAGGACCATATGGGCAGCGTTTCGAATCGCCGAAGTACACAATGCTCTCGTTGGGTAGAACCTTTATGATCTCGCGGGCCACGGTAAGCCCACCAAAGCCCGAGTCGAACACGCCAATAGGCGCGTCATCGAACCGCTCATACACGTGCGCCGAAACGCGCCGCTGCGACAGACTCTCTTCTGAATACAAGGCAACTCCCTGTCAACATCATTTTGGAATGCAGACGCCAACACCGCTAGCAACGCGCGCTGCATTGCCTTCATTGTACCAATTCGTCCCGCCGTGCGCAGAACCTGCAGAAACCGCACCTTGCACGTATGCGGTATGATGGTGCAGTTCGCACGAAAAAGGAGTCTTGCCGCATGCATTCGATAAACCTACCCAACGAAGCCCTTGCTGCACTGAGCATACTTGAAGACGCGGGCTTTGAAGCGTGGGGCGTCGGCGGGTGCGTTCGCGACATGCTGCTCGGCCGGGCCTGCTCCGACATTGATATTGCCACCTCGGCAACATGCTCCGACGTGCAAGCGACGTTTGAGCGTTGCGGCTTGCGCGTGCATGACACAGGTTCGAAACACGGCACCGTAACCGTTATCGTTGGCGATGCAGCGTTTGAAACAACCACATACCGAACCGATGGAACATATTCCGACGGACGCCACCCCGACCAGGTGCGTTTCGTAACAAGCATCCAGGAAGACCTCGCGCGGCGCGATTTCACCATCAATGCGATGGCCTACCATCCCGAGCGCGGCCTTATTGACCCCTACGGCGGCAGGTGCGATCTTCAACGTGGTGTGATCAGAACCGTGGGCGACCCCGTGCAGCGCTTCTCCGAAGACGCCTTGCGCATCCTGCGCGGGTGCCGCTTCTGCGCTCAATTCGGATTTCCCATCGAACAGATGACCTTACAAGCGATGATTCGTTCGAAAAAGCTGATGGCAGGCGTGTCGCGCGAGCGCGTGACCGCAGAGCTTACCAAGTTACTCACATCTCCTTATGCGGGAAGCGCCATCATGAATACCGTTGACGCGCTTTCGGCCGTGCTTCCCGAGCTTGTTGCTATGAAAGGCTTCGATCAGAAAACACCCTACCATATCTACGACGTACTCGAACACACCGCACACGTAGTTGATGCAGTACGCCCGACCCCCACCTTGCGATGGGCAGCACTTTTGCACGATGTAGGCAAACCCGCAGCATTTTTCACCGACGATACCGGAACCGGGCATTTTTACGGACATGCAAACATCAGCCGTGTTGTCGCCGAAGGCGTGATGAACCGGATGAGCTTTAGCGCCGTCTTCAGACAGCAGGTTGTTACCTTAGTGGAGCATCACGACGACGTTATCGACACCACACCAAAAGCCGTGAAGCGCGCTGTGCGGCGTCTTGGCGGCAACGAACAGCTATTCCGCATGCTATGCGAACTTAAACGGGGCGATTCAAAGGGCCAAGCCCCCCAATACCACACACGCATCGCCCACGCCACCGAGCTCGAACGGATTCTTGACGACATCATCCGTGAAGATGAGGCATTTAAAATTGGTGACTTGGCAATTAACGGCAACGACGTTATCGCAGCTGGCGTCGAGCGCGGGCCGCTCGTAGGGCACGTGCTAAACGCGGCACTTGACGCCGTTATTGAAGGCACCGTGCAAAACGAGCCTTACGCACTGCGTGCCTTCGTGCGCGATTGGGCCGCAAAGAAACACTAGTCAAAACTGCCTGTCAGGGAAGCGCGTTCCCTAACAGGCAGCTCGCCTTTACTATTCGCAGCACTCGCCTATTCACGGCACTCGCGTACCGCACGCGCCACGCATTCAACAGCACGCGGATCAAACGGTTCAGGCATAATGAAGTCTTCACACAGCTCATCGTCGGACACAAGCGACGCCAACGCTTCGGCTGCAGCAAGCTTCATCGCCTTCGTGATACGCGGTGCGCGGGCTTCTAAGGCTCCCTTGAAAATACCTGGGAACGCCACCACGTTGTTAATTTGATTAGGGAAGTCCGAGCGCCCCGTGCCCACCACGCGCGCACCTGCCGCCCGTGCCACGTCGGGCATAATTTCTGGGTCGGGGTTGGCCATGGCAAACAGAATGGCGTCGTTGTTCATAGAAGCCACCATCTGAGGGGTTACCACGTTCGGCGCCGAAACACCCACGAAGATGTCAGCGCCCACCAGTGCATCGGCAAGTGTACCCTGCTTATCGTCAAGATTAGTAGTAGCAAGCATTGCCCGCTGCGCATCATTGAGCCCAGGGGTACGTGAGGAAACGATGCCGTTGATGTCACAGAGAATAAGATGGCGCAGCCCATAACTCAGCAGCAGTTTCGAAATGGCGATACCCGCCGATCCTGCGCCGTTTACCACCACGCGGCAGTCCTCTTTGCGCTTGCCTACCAAACGCAGCGCGTTAATAATGCCCGAAAGCACCACGATGGCGGTTCCGTGCTGGTCGTCATGAAACACGGGAATATCAAGCGCTTCAATAAGTCGGCGCTCGATCTCAAAGCAGCGCGGCGCCGAAATGTCTTCCAAGTTGATGCCACCAAAGGCTGGCGCAATACGAACGACCGTTTCAACTATCTCGTCGACATCCTGCGTGTCAAGGCAAATAGGAACTGCATTCACGCCGCCGAACGCCTTGAACAGTGCCGCTTTGCCCTCCATGACCGGCATAGCCGCCAAAGGCCCGATGTTGCCCAAGCCCAGAACGGCGCTGCCGTCGGTTACCACAGCAACCGTGTTCGCCTTCATGGTGTAGCGATACGCTTCATCTGCGTTTTCGGCTATCTTGCGACACGGCTCCGCCACGCCTGGCGTGTACGCCAACGCTAAATCCTCGCGCGTGGCAATGCTCATTTTCGGCACGGTGTCTAGCTTTCCACACCACTGACCGTGCAGGCGCAACGACTCTTCGCTTATGTTCATGCTCTGCCCTTCTCGAATGCTATCAAACGCCTGCAATTATATATCTCGAGAAGCGGAGTGACACACATCGAGATCAATCTACCTCACACATTTCCAACGACCTAAAAGTCGCTACGTCCTCGGCGCTGCCTGGATAGGCTTCAGTACTTTTTACAGGCCCGACGTGAAGCCCGCCAGTCCCTGAGGAGCATAGATCATCGGGGCTACTTTTTGAGCCATAGCCCCCATAACCCATATTCAACGTAAATCCAAAAATCCACAGTCTGTTCGATTGACGCGAGCGTGTTTCTGGCGCATCATTATCACTCACAAAACAGAACAAATGTTCCTATGAAATCGCACGTCAGACGAAAGCGAGGGGGTGAACCCGTGCGGCAGCGCGCCATACTTCATATCGACATGAATGCGTTTTACGCCAGCGTCGAGCAACATAACAACCCAGCCATCCGCAATAAACCCGTCGTTGTCGCGGGCGACCCCGAAAGACGCAATGGCATCATCTTAGCTAAGTCGCGCGAAGCGAAAGCCGCAGGGGTAAAAACTGCCCAGGCCCTTTGGGAAGCAAAGCAGGCATGCCCAAACGTAATCGTTGTGCCGCCCGACTACGCCGCCTACAAAAAGTATTCGCGCCTCGCTCGTTTAATCTACTACGAATACACCAACCAAATAGAGCCGTTCGGCCTTGATGAAGCATGGATAGACATCACCGGTTCACTTCATCTCTTTGGATCACAAGAAGCCATAGCGCAAGAGATTTCGGAACGTGTGAAGTCAGAACTCGGTCTTACGGTAAGTATCGGCAGCAGCTGGAACAAAGTGTTTGCCAAGCTCGGCAGCGACATTGACCCAGGAGACGGCATCGTGTCCATCACGCCCGAGAACTACAAGCGCATCGCCTGGACGTTGCCCGCGAAGAATCTTATCTACGTGGGCGCAGCAACCGCCCACAAGCTCCATTTGTCGGGAATCGAAACCATAGGTGATGTCGCCCACATCTCAGATACGTTCTGCAGAAACCGCTTCGGCGGAACAGGTAAGGTAGGCCGCATGCTTCGTGCATTCGCCCGCGGTGAAGACCCCTCGCCTGTAAAGGTGTTTGACCCCGCCAAGGCAGATGTGGACTACACCATCAAAGGTATCGGCAACGGGCTTACCGCCCCGCATGATTTGGAGTGTGAAGAGGACGTGCGTGCTTTGGTCTGGCTTTTGTCCGAATCGGTTGCTCAACGCATGCGTGAAAGCTGCTTTCGCTGCCGCACGGTTGCTGTTGGCGCGCGCTTCGCACACGACTTGTCAGGGTATTCGCGCCAGCTTACGCTGCGCACGCCAACGTGCATCACAAAAGACATAGCAAACTGTGCCATGGAACTTTTAAAAAACGCGCAGCCTTTGAACAGGGAAAACGCGCTGCGCGCTATTCACGTTCGCGCCACTCATCTTGTTCCCATGACAGAGCCCATACAAGATGACCTTTTTGGCAATACTCAGCGCGTGTTAGAGATGGAGCGTCTTGAATACGCAATTGATAACCTGCGCCGTCGCTTCGGAAACAAATGCGTGTATCGCATGGTTGAACTGACCGACGACACCATGGCGCACTTAGACATAAAAGAGTCCAACACCGTACATCCCGTGGGTTTTCTGCGCGAATAAATGCCACCAGACAAGAGCGAGCTGAAACCAAATAGAGAGCAGGTTAAAGGTGAAGGGAATAGAAGAGCGGGTAAAACGGTACGTGCTCGTTACTACAAGAACCGACGAAGAGGGCCATGTACGCCCGTTAGAGGTGCAACTTCGCGGTAAAACCTATGTGATCGACGAAGTGCTGCGCGTGCAACGCCGCAATGCCCGACGCGTTGGAGGCGATGGCATTTGCTACACCGTGCGCATGGGTAACACCATCACAGAAATGTATTACGACCACCCTCGCTGGTTTGTGGAAGAGAAGGTGTACACAGAGAGCTGCTAAAGCCACATACCGCGCCGCAGTGTAACCCTAAATGCGAGCGTGACCCAATGTCGCACGCTTGCGCTTAATTACCTGCACGAATTGACGAGGCTGCTCGACATGAATCCCATGACCGCAGTCGAAACGAGCCAACTCGCAATCTGAAATGAGCCCTAAACACCTTGTTAAATCCTCTTCGCTGAGGGCGGCAAACAAAATTCCATCGTCGGACCACTCGGTTTTGGCCTTCATGAACAAGGTTGGGCAATCTATCTTCGTCAAAATTTCCTCATGCGGTATTCCGCAATGGAAACTATCGTCGTAGAACGTTTCTCCAAAACGCGGGTCATAGTTGCCCATTCCAACGAACGCAGCCAGAGCACTCTTGGGCCAAAAGGGAACTTTCAGATCTCTTTCCGGATGCCGTTTTAGAAACTTCTTGGCAGCTTCAATGCTCTTCGGACGCACTTTTTGGCGCGCATTATCGGGGAAAAAGTTCCACGCATATTGATTCTCGAAGTAGTACAAGACGAAGTTCTCTTCCACTGCGTCTTGCAAGTACTTGTGACACACCGAGGACAAGTCAATGTAGTTGAACGTATTCTTCCTGCGCTCTGCCTGGCTGGAGAAAAAAGGTGGGTCTTCTAAGATAAGCAGCTCGCAGAGATCCGTCTTTCCTGCGGCATAGGCGGCGATAAGCCCGCCGGAAGAATGTCCCAAGAGCGCACAGGGCTCACCGACGGCGCTCTCAATTAGCCTTACAAGGGCATCCCCTATCGACACGATGTTATAAAGGGACGGCTCGTGCGGGCTTTTTCCGTGCCCAAAGCAATCCACCGCGTATATTGAGAAGTCACGAGAAAGAGGCTTAATAACCTTGTCGAAGCTGCGCGAATCGGTACCCTGCGCATGAACGAGCACCAGTGGAGGCTTGTCACTCCCGTAAACAGTGTAGGATAGCTTTGCCTCATTACCGCAAACGCCGCAACATCCCATAGCTGCGATCCTCTCATTCAGAATCGGCCGACATTCTTTCGTTAACCGCACGCGCGTACCGTTCAAGCAGAGCAACGGCATCCTCAACACGTTGAAGCGCAATACCCTGAGACTCATCACCGAGTATAAGAAGCTCGCTTCCTGCATGAAGGCCGAAGATATCGCGTGCTTTCTTAGGAATGACAATCTGCCCTCTCTCGCCCATGCGAACGACTCCAAACAGGTGCCTTCCACGGGGCGGAATAGGATAGCCGACACGGTGTTCGTCATGATGCACCAGCGCATCGAGGGTCACATCGAAGACCTCTGAGAGCTTGCACACATTGTTCAGATCCGGCATAGCATCTCCCGACTCCCACTTCGCAATGGTCTGTCTCGCAACGCTTACTTTTTGCGCGAGCTCTTCTTGCGTCATGCCTTGTGTTGTCCTAAGCGAGAGAATGTTCTGACCGATCATCCTATTCATACCTCCAAAGCTATTCTATTCCCGCGTTCCGGCGTTCACCAGCATCATAAGGTGGAATAGCAGTCTCTTCAATGTTACGTTGCGATGACATTGCAACAGTCCTGCTCACCAACACTCGCCGACCCTCTCCAAAGCACCCAGTGGTGAACATGGCATAACTTTAATGTCGCCAGTATTCACCGACGTCGACCGGCGTCGATCCACTGACGTGCCACAAAGCGCTATTGACGATGTAGGTCAGTTACCAAGGTCAGGTAGACGTGCTATCACACGTTTCACTTAAGCGTTCGAGCGGTGAGTATTTCACTCACGTCGGGCGCTTTCGTTGCATTAAAGCACCTGCACGGTAAGCCATCACCTACCGCGGACGCTTTCGTTTTTCGACATCTTTCACTTTCGTAAGCATGCGACAATGCGTCCAGCTCAATTCGTGACGCAGTGCGTCACGAATTGGAAAGGAAAGGTAGAAGTTGCGCATATGCCAAAGATTCGTAGGATCGAAGCCTTTACCATAATCGCGAGTAAGGCGAATGGAAAGCTCTTTTACGAGCCCTCGTCCGTATTCAGAGCGCTCTTCTCCGCCTTGGGCTTCGACAAGTATAAGGAGGGCCGCCAAAGCAGCAGCCCTCCTGTAAACGAACCCCTGTGGATGATTCTAGTCGAGGCGCTTTTCAAGCGCATCGTTAATTACCGTGAGTGCCTTCACGCGAGCGTACAGTTTGTCGTCACTCTCCAACACTGTCCACGGCGCGTGCTTCGTATGCGTGAGACGGAACATGTCATCGACCGCTGCCTTATACTGCGGATACTTATCGCGGTTGCGCCAATCTTCGTCGGTTATCTTCCATTGTTTCGCCGGATCGTTCTGGCGGTCAGTAAAGCGGTTCAGCTGCTCCTCGGGACTTACGTTCACCCAGAACTTCAGCAGCAGCGCACCCCATCGCACCAGCTCCTGCTCGAACTCGTTGATCTCGTCGTAGGCGCGCGCCCATTCGGCGGGGCTTGCAAACCCCTCAACGCGCTCGACCAACACGCGGCCGTACCAGCTGCGGTCATAGATTCCCACATGACCGGCCTTGGGCAGGCGTGTCCAGTAGCGCCACAGATGCGGGTGTAGCAGCTCGGGCTTGGTGGGAGCAGGGCTGGGGAAGATGGTGTAGGCGCGCGCGTCGATAGCCTGCGCCACGCGCTTGATGCTGCCACCCTTACCCGCAGCGTCCCATCCCTCGTACATGAGGATGAGCGGAATGCGCTTGCGGTACATCTCGAGTTCCAGCTTAGCAAAGCGCTTCTGCTGTTCTTTCAGTTCCTCACGATATGTTTCGCGATCGAGCTGAAGCGTGCAGTCAATGTCATCGACGGTGGGTGCGTTTGGCGCCTGCTGGAAGCGCGAAGCATGCGGCGCGCGACAGTGAGCTTCCCGAGCCTCGGCTTCGGCCTGCTCTCGAATAGCCTGCTCCTGCTCGGGCGTGCGGTCAAACAACGACACGTTCTCGAGTGCGCCGGACGAGTTGGCCTGCGCCTTCGCGGCGGCCTTCGCGGCAGCCTCGTCGGGTGCAGCAGCAAGGGCGCTACGCAGCGCGCTTACCAAGGTTTCGGCAATCCGCAAGTTGCAGTCACGCTTATCCTCGCCGTTAAGCAGGTGCCACGGCGCAAACGAGAAGTCGCTACCTTCAAGCAGATTGTCATACAGGCGGTATGCTTGCTCATAATCACCCAACCGCGAAAGCTTGGCTTCGCTGACGCGCCAGCGGGTTGCCGGATCATCATGCAGCTTGGTAATGCGGCGCTTCTGCCCTTCCTTCGTCATATGCACGAAGAACTTCACTATCAGATACCCGTCATCAACCAGCTGCTTCTCGAAATCACCCACTGAAGCAAGGTGATGACGCAGTGCGCGGATAGCCGAACCCTCGTCGTGCTTCTTCCCCTTTTTTGCAGACTGGTCACCGTATTCCTCGTACAACATGTGTTGCATGGCCATCGTGTACCAGCCGCGATCATAAAACGTGATGGTGCCACGCATGCCAAGCGACATCCAGAATTCCTGCATCGAAGGGAAGAACCCGGTCACGCCATACTTCGACCCCGCGAACTCGCGGGCTGCTTTCGCGTCGAAATTCTCGGTCACGTGAACGCTTGTTGCGCGCGCATCGAGATTGTACATAAGATCGGAGATGCGGCTACCCTTGCCGGCACCATCCCAACCCTCGAACAGCACCACCAACCCAACACCACGCTCACGTGCCTGCTGCTGCAACACCACAAGCTCTTTCATTAGCTCGTCTTTGCGCGGCTTGTAGGTCTCCTTCGACAGAGGCTCTCGCGAGAAATCAACGGTTTCTAGCATGGCCTTCCCCTTCTCTGAAATGGGTTTTTCACGACTGTTTCATCATAGCATGGAGTAAAGCGCGAAAACTGCGTCAAGATTGAGTAAAGCGTTTGTACTTAATGGGAGAAACACAGCGCCCATGTCCTACAATCATCGGGCCCGTTCGCGTACGCACGGCGCATGCTCGAAAAGCGTGAGGATAAGACAGGAGGTCTCATGCCAACGTACGGAGTTGTCGATATGGGATCGAACACCGTCCGCCTGGTCGTCTACGACGTTGAGGGTGGCGGGAACGATCAAAGACCGCGCTTTCACAGTGTCATCAACGACAAGGTGATGGCTGGGCTTGCTTCCTATGTCGAGAACAAAACCTTCACGCAAGCCGGTGTTGAGCGCGCCTCGAAAGTACTCTCCGACCATCTCACGCGCGCGGCGTACTTCGGTTGCAAGCGAACAGACGTGTTCGCCACCGCTGTGTTGCGCAACGCCGAAAACGGAGAAGAGGCCGTGCGCGCCATCGAGCGCCGATGCAATACGAACATCACCTTGCTGTCGGGAGCCGACGAGGCAAAACTCGGATTCGTGGGCGCCACCTGCGACTACCGCATTGATGATGGCTTGATTGTCGATATCGGCGGCGGATCAACCGAGATCACCCGCATAGAAGCGGGCAACATCACCCACACGGTAAGCATCGGGCAGGGATCGCTTTCGTCCTACGAGCGCTTCGTATCAGGCGTGTTTCCCACACAACAAGAAGCACGCGCTATCGCAAGCGAGTTCGAGCGAAACCTCGACAACATTGCCGACATCGACCGCTTCGCCTGCGACGTTGCGTACGGCGTTGGTGGCAGCGTGCGTGCAACAGCAAAGTTGCTCAGCTTAGGACGACGCCCGAAGGTGTTTGGCATCCTTGATGCAGCGAGCGTTATAGAGCGGTGTCTAACCGACACGAATGCTTTTGCCCACCATGCGGTTCGCGCAGTGCCCGAGCGCATGCACACGGCCGTTCCTGGGTGTATCATCTTAACGACGCTCATGCGGCGCCTTAACATCGGGCGTGTCTGCGTATGTAAGCATGGGCTGCGCGATGGTTACCTACTGACACGGATGATACCACAAACACGTTGATAACCAGAGCGAGCGGACATATCAGGACCTAACGGATTTGACGGATCTAACAAAATAGACAAACCCTACGAGCCTATTGAACTTGACGTATTTGACAGACTTGACGGACACGTGCCAACTTGACGAAATTGCCCGGTTGATATCTTAGCATCACGCGCTACACCGAAATACGAAGGTATAATAGAGACGTTCCCAACCGCACTCGAGTCAACCGCCTTTGCAACAACGGTACAGCGCGGTCGGCCGTGCGGAACATGCGTGAAGGAGTGAAGTTCATGGACGACCGCAATGCCGTTTCCCCGAGCAGCTATTTGCAGAATCGCGAGCTCTCATGGCTTGATTTCAACAAGCGCGTGCTCGATCAAGGTGCCGACGAAACCGTTCCCCTGCTCGAACGCCTGAACTTCATTAGTATCTTCTGGAGCAACCTCCAAGAGTTCTTCATGGTGCGTGTCGGTAGTCTCACCGACTTGTCACTGGTAAAAAAGCAGATTCTCGATACGAAATCGGGCATGACTCCTGCTCAGCAGCTCGACGCCATCTACCGCCGCTGCTTCGACCTGTACACCGACCAGGAAACCATCTACGGCAGCGTGCGTGCCCAACTTGCCGAACGGGGAATTCGCCGGCTCCATCACAAGGATCTCAACGACGAACAGCGTAGTTTCTTAAGCAAGTACGCCCACGACAACATTATCCCGTTCTTGTCGCCTCAAATCATCAACTCACGCCACCCCTTCCCTCATCTGGAAAATGGCGCACTGTATGTTGTGCTGCGTCTTGATGAAGATAACACTTCGAAGAAGGCTGCGAAGAACCACGGAGCGGAAGGCGTCACGCTCGGACTTGTCCCCATGCCGCGTCAATGCCCGCGTGTTATCCAGATTCCCGGCGATGGATTCCAGTACGTGCTGCTGGAGCATGCCATTGAAATGGTGGTCGACGAGGTGTTCAACATGTACTCGGTGAAGCACACGAACATCATCTGCGTCACCCGCAATGCCGACTTGGACGCTTCAGAAGGAACTGACGAGAGCGACTACGATTACCGCGAACACATGAAGCGCATCTTGAAGAAGCGTACGCGCCTAGCGCCCGTGCGCCTTGAAAGCGAGCGCAAGCTCTCCGACACCCTACGCCGCCACCTGCTCGACCGCTTGGGACTTAAGCCCCATCAGGCTTATGCCACCTGCTTGCCGCTCAACATGAGCTACACGTTCGGATTAGCCTCGCGTCTGCCAGAAAACCTGCGCGAAGGCCTGGTAAACAAGCCTTTCAGCCCGCAATGGCCGCCGTGTCTGTCGCGCAAGGAGCGCATCTTAGACCAGGTGTCCAAGCGTGATGTACTGCTGTCTTATCCCTATGAGAGCATGGAGCCCTTCGTGCGGCTGCTGCAAGAAGCTGCAGCCGATCCCGAAGTCATATCGATTAAGATCACGTTATACCGACTCGCAAGCCAATCACAACTCGCCGAAGCACTCATTGCGGCCGCCGAGCGGGGAAAGCAGGTAACGGCGCTCTTCGAACTGCGCGCCCGCTTTGACGAAAACAACAACATCGAATGGTCACAGCGCTTCGAGCAAGCGGGATGCAACGTTATCTACGGATTCCGCGACTACAAAGTACACTCAAAGATCTGCTGCATCACCCGTCGGACGAAAAACGGCCCTCAATCTATCACGCAGCTGGGCACTGGCAACTATAACGAGAAGACAGCGCGCTTGTACACCGACTTCTCCTACATCACCGCCGATGCCGATATCGGTCGTGACGCTGCTGAGTTCTTCCGTAACATGGCACTCGAAAGCACATCGAACAGCTATGAGGTGCTGTGGGTTGCCCCGCTGCAAATCAAGCCGATGATTCTGGCAAACATTGATGAGCAGATGCGCTTAGCTGAAGCCGGAAAACCGTGCGGGCTCTTCTTCAAAACGAACTCGGTCACCGACATCGACATCATGGAGAAAATTGAACAGGCGAGCCGCGCGGGCGTTCCCATCACCATGTTCGTGCGCGGCATCAGCTGTCTGGTACCGGGCGTGGCCGACCATACCGAAAACGTGCGCGTCGTGTCCATTGTGGGCCGCCTGCTCGAGCATAGCCGCATCTACGGGTTTGGTCCCGCAGACGACATGAGCATCTACCTGTCAAGTGCCGACCTGATGACCCGCAACATGGACAAGCGCATTGAGATCGCTTGGCCGGTGCGCGATGAGTCGCTGCGCACCCAGGTCATCGACTACCTGAACACCTGCATGGCTGACACAGCGAAGCTTCGCGAACTGAGAAGTGACCGTACGTACACGCCGCTTCGCTACTTCTTGAAAGACGGCGAGGCGCCCTTTGACGCGCAGGCCGCTATGATCGAACAGGCCTACGATGCCGTCGCTTCTGATGAAGCAAGAAAAAGCGAGAAGAAGCGCATCAAGAAAGCGCAGAAGCTCGCAAAAGAACAGCAACGGGCTACCGAAGCAGCTGCCGCACAGACACCTGAAGCCACCATGTCAGCACAGGACGATGAAGCGGTGACAACAAGCGCATCAACAGCGGAATGCGACGTCACACACGAAGAGTCGCCCGCCATCAAGACAGTCGTGCCCGACGCTATAGAACCGCCTCTTGACACCACGCTTGCCGTTTCGCAGACGATCGTGGGCGCTGCCGCTGATCGAGATGACCCGAGCGCCATTGTCCGTTTCCTCGCCCGTACTATCGTGCGCCTGAAGAAGCGCCGCTAGGGAAACACTGATTTCTTTCGCCAGCATTAAAAGCGGCCCTACAGCGATCATTCTGCTGCAGGGCCGCTTTACTTACGCCCGTACGATGTAAGAGCTGGTCAAGCGTACTTATAACTCGCGCTCGACCACTTCGGCAATAGCTTTCGCATAGCGCTCGGCATCGGCAGCACACGCCGCCTCCACCATCACGCGAACGACCGGCTCGGTACCGGAAGGACGCAACAGCACGCGTCCCGAATCGCCGAGAGCCGCTTGCGCTGCCGCCACCGCAGCCTGCACAACGTCGTTACTATCAGCGGCGTGTTTGTCGGCTACACGCACGTTAATGAGCGTTTGTGGGAAGCGGGTCATCACCTTCGCCGCCTCTGTCACTGACTTGTCACTCCGCTTGACAGCCGCTAGGAACTGGCACGCCGTCATCAGGCCATCACCGGTGGAATTATGCTCGAGCAAGATCATATGCCCCGACTGTTCACCGCCAATGGAATACCCATGCTCTCGCATTTCCTCGAGTACATAGCGGTCGCCCACCTTGGTCTGCACCACGTCGATACCAGCATCGCGCATGGCGTGAACGAACCCCAAGTTGCACATAACGGTGCTTACAGCAGTGTTTCCCGTCAGGCAACCACGTTGTTTCATGTCGAGCGCGCACACCGCTTCAATCACGTCGCCATCGATCACGTCGCCGTCGGGAGTCATGAGCATCACGCGGTCGGCATCGCCGTCGTGCGCAATACCTACATCGGCGCCACTTTCCTTCATCAGCGCGCGCAGTGGCTCCAAGTGGGTTGACCCACACTGTACGTTGATGTCGGTTCCGTCGAAGTCATCGTTAATGACTACAACGTCGGCGCCCAAGCGCCGCAACGCCTCAGCGCTTGTCAGCGACGAGGCACCATGCCCTGTGTCAAGCGCAATGCGCATACCTGCGAAATCGAGCCCCTGACTTTCGATACTGCTCACGCAGTGGCTGACATACATGTCGCACGCGCCCTCAACTTCAACAGCAACGCCCAGTTCCGCTCCGCTTGGCATAGCTGCTGGCACGCCGGCGTGTTTTCGCGCTTCGGCACTGCGACCCTCAAGACCACCGGTAGCGATAAACGCTTCGATTTGATCCTCAACGGCGTCGGGCAATTTGAAACCTTGCGCATCGAAGAGCTTGATACCGTTATACTCAGGCGGGTTGTGCGAAGCTGAAATAACTACGCCACCAGCAGCAGCGAGCTTACGCACGAGCAACGCCACACCCGGTGTAGGAATTACACCAGCCATAAGCGCAGTGCCGCCGGCGCTCGTTATACCTGCCACAAGTGCCGCTTCAAGCATATCGCCCGACAACCGCGTATCTTTACCCACCACAATAGCCTTACCGAGAAACTCAGCAGCCGCTTGCCCCAAACGGTACGCCATCTCGCAGGTAAGCTCGACGTTTGCCACGCCGCGCACACCATCGGTCCCAAACAGTCGTGCCATGATCGTCCTTTCGTTTTACTTTCCACGATTCACATGCTGCGGCTGCAACCGTACCATCCCCTCGTGAAGGGATATCTCATCGTCTCGCATACGCGAGTTCATCTCGGCCGCAAACTCATCGATGGAGATACCGAAGCGCTCGAGCACCACGAGCAAGTGGTACACCACATCGCCCGCCTCGTAACGCAGGTGGTCGATCGCGGCATCATACGCACTCGAATCGCACGCACCCACCACTTGTACATTGACGTCTTTCGCAGCCAATGCAACTTCGCCAGCTTCTTCCATGAGCTTCTTCAGCACCATGTCGATATCCCCTGTAAGCAGGCGATACGTGTAGCTTTCTTCCCCCGCCGAACGGCGAGCAGATATGGTGTTCGCAAGTACCTCCAACGACGCACCGATCTGGCACGCCTGCGGCGTCTCGCCTTCAGGCACGTAGGTTTTCAAAGTCATGAGTCCCTCTTCGATAGCAGCTAAAGGGGGCGCACGAATCGCACGCCCCCTTTATCAATGGCGGTTCTTTAGTCCTCGGCGTTCGAGGCTTCCTCATCACGCCTACTCGTTAGACTGAATCCAAACGAACCTACAGACCCCAAAAGTGCATCGAGCTCTTCAAGGTTGCGCTGATAGGAACGCGGCGGCAACGCCTCACCCAGCATATCCTCGCCCTCGGTGTTGAAGGTTGGCGGCTCATCGCCACCAATGAGGATGGTGTCATCGGGAGAGAACACCATGTCGAGCAGCTGGCTCATGTCGTCATTCGACGCGTTCAGGTCGTCTTCGATGACGTAGGATAGCTCACGCTCGGCCAAGCCCTCTTTCAGCTCTTCGATAGCCTTCACACCAATGCCTTCGATACGCAGCAGGTCTTCCTCGTTGCGGCCCACCAAGTCGGCAACAGTTTCGATGCCGGCCTCGGAGAACTTGTTCGCCCAACGCTGCGACACGCCTAAATCGTCGTAGATATACAGGCGAGCGTCTTCATCGGACAACTTCACGCCACGATGCCCAAACGACGAGCTGAAGTAGCTGCTGAAAACGCCACCAGCACCCAGGTAGCCTTCGCCGTCAAGTGGCCAATCCTGTTGCTGGGGCAGCAGTTCCTCGATATCGCGCAAGTCATCCGGCGCAAAGTCGGGAAGAGAATCACCCGCAACAGGCGACACCGGACGACCCTTGTAGGTAAGACCCGCATTGCGGTAACGGGAAAGACCCGTGCCCGCAGGAATAGGCTTGCCGATGATAACGTTCTCCTTCAAACCGGCCAGCGTATCTACCTTGCCTTCGATAGCAGCATCGGTGAGCACCTTTGTCGTTTCCTGGAACGACGCAGCCGACAGGAAGGAATCGGTAGCAAGCGACGCCTTCGTAATGCCGAGCAGCAGCGGCTGGCCAATCGGCGGGTTCTTGCCCTCAGCAATAAGCTCGTTGGCCACACGCTCAAACTCGAAGCGGTTCACCTGGCGACCCGGCAGCAGGTCGGAATCGCCCGCATCGGTAACGGCCACCTTGCGCAGCATCTGACGCGCAATAACTTCGATATGCTTGTCGTTAATGTCAACACCTTGCGACACATACACACCCTGCACCTGGCTGACAATGTAGCGCAGCGTGGTGTTCGGATCGGTTAAGCGTAGCAGGTCGTGCGGGTTCACAGAACCCTTGGTGAGCTGCTGGCCGATGGTGACCTCGCAACCATCTGTCACACCCGGCAGAAGCTGGGTGCGAGCGGACACCACGTACTCGCGGAAGTTACCTTCCTGATCGTGGATGGTGATGGTCTTCGATGTCTTGTCGCCGGACACCTGCAGGGTGCCGGAAATCTCGGCAAGCACCGCCAGGCCCTTGGGCTTGCGGGCCTCAAACAGCTCTTGGACACGCGGCAGACCATGCGTGATGTCCTCGCCAGCAACACCGCCGGTATGGAATGTACGCATCGTAAGCTGGGTACCCGGCTCACCAATGGACTGTGCGGCGATAATACCTACCGCCGTGCCAATGTTTACCGGACGTGCGGTGGCAAGGTCCCAACCATAGCACTTCTGGCATACACCGTGCTCAGCGTGGCACGTCATGATCGTACGGATAACTACCTGATCAAGACCCGCCTCGTCAATGGCGCGCAACTGATCCATGCTCTCGATGTAGCTGCCGCTCGACAAAATGACTTCGCCACTCGTTGACACGACATCTTCCAGCAGGCAACGGCCGATCAAGTTCTCATCGAGCTCGCCCTTCTCGGTGCGCACCGGATACGGCACGCCATCGGTGGTTCCGCAGTCGATCTCGCGGATGATGACATCTTGCGCCACGTCCACCAGACGACGGGTAAGGTAACCCGAGTCAGCCGTGCGCAGTGCCGTGTCGGCCAAACCCTTACGAGCACCGTGCGTGGAAATGAAGTACTCCAGAACGGACAGACCCTCGCGGAAGTTCGCCTTAATGGGGCGGTCGATGATCTCACCCTTCGGGTCGGACATAAGTCCGCGCATACCGGCAAGCTGACGAATCTGTTTAATGTTGCCTCGAGCACCAGAGAACGCCATCATGTAAATGGGATTGAACTTGTCGAAATTGTCAGCCATGGCTTCGCCAACCTCTTCGTTGGCTTCATTCCAGATATCAACTACCTGCTTATGGCGTTCCTCGTGGCTCATCAGGCCCATCTCGTAATCCTCGTCGATGGCGGCCACCTTCGCGTCAGCCGCAGCCAGGATCTCTGCCTTGTTCGGCGGCACCGTAGCGTCGTACACCGAAACGGTAACGCCCGCACGCGTGGCGTAATGGAAGCCCGCATCCTTCAAACCGTCCAAGATAGCCGGAATATCGGAGAGTGCATAGCGATTACACACGTCCTCTACCAAACGGCTGATCTCTTTCTTGTTCATCTCATAGTTGAGGAACGGATGCTCGTCGGGCAGCACACTATTGAACGTGATGCGGCCGATAGTCGTTTCAATGCGCTCGCCAGCCTTGTGCTCTTCGAACTGGTTGAACGCAGTAGCAACCTTCGTATCGCACGTCAAGCGCACCCAAATCTTCGCCTGCAGGTCAACGTCAGCACGGGCGTCATAAGCATTCAGTGCATCAGCGAAGTCGATGAACGCGCGACCCTCACCCGGGAAGCCGTCACGAGCAGCCGTGAGGTAGTACAAGCCGATGATCATGTCCTGCGTAGGTACCGTAAGCGGACGGCCATGAGCAGGTGATTTGATGTTGTTAGAGGACAGCATGAGCACGCGGGCCTCGGCCTGAGCCTCGGCACCTAACGGCACATGCACAGCCATCTGGTCGCCGTCGAAGTCGGCGTTAAAAGCGGTACATACCAGCGGGTGCAGCTTGATAGCCTTGCCCTCAACGAGCACGGGCTCAAACGCCTGAATACCCAAGCGGTGCAGGGTAGGTGCGCGGTTTAAGAGCACCGGATGCTCGCGGATAACCTCTTCCAGCACGTCCCACACGTAGCTCGACCCACGGTCGACAGCGCGCTTGGCTGCCTTGATGTTGCCGCAGTGCTCAAGTTCCACCAAACGCTTCATGACAAAGGGCTTGAACAGCTCGAGTGCCATCTGCGAAGGCAGGCCACACTGGTGCAGCTTCAGCTGCGGACCCACAACGATAACCGAACGGCCAGAGTAGTCAACGCGCTTACCCAGCAGGTTCTGGCGGAAGCGGCCCTGCTTGCCCTTCAGCATGTCGGCGATAGACTTCAGCGGACGGTTGCCCGGACCCGTAACAGGACGGCCACGACGGCCGTTATCGAAAAGGCTATCCACCGCTTCCTGCAGCATGCGCTTCTCGTTATTCACGATAATCTCGGGAGCACCCAAGTCGAGCAAACGCTTCAGGCGGTTATTTCGGTTAATAACGCGACGGTACAGGTCATTAAGATCAGATGTAGCGAAGCGGCCACCGTCGAGCTGCACCATGGGGCGCAGGTCGGGCGGGATAACCGGGATCACGTCCAAGATCATGTCGGAAGGCTTGTTGGTTGACTTGCAGAATGCGTCAACCACCTTCAGACGCTTGATAGCCTTAGCGCGTTTCTGACCCTTACCCGTGGCGATGACCTCGCGCAGCTCTTCGGCCGTAGCCTCAAGATCCATGGCATTCAGCAGGTCACGTACGGACTCGGCACCCATGCCACCCGTGAAGTAGTCGCGGTAGTTCGTACGCATCTCGCGATAGAGACCCTCGTCGGGAATAAGCTGCTTCGGCTCGATCTTCATGAAGGTTTCGAACGCCTCCTGACGCACTTCCTTCATCTCGGCGAATTCCTCGTAGATGCCAGCGATTTCCTCGTCAACCTCTTCGGGCGTAAGACGCTCGTCTTCTTCCACCTCGTCAACGAAGTCGTCGTCAGCAGGCACGTAGTCGCTCGACAAACGGCGGGTTTCCTCAACCAGACGATCGCGCTCAGCATCGAGTTCCTCGAGGTCGGCCGCCAGCTCGTCGCGCAGCATCTCCTCGTCTTCCTCGCGGCCTTCTTTGTCGACGCTCGTGATGATGGAGCTGGCGAAGTACAGCACTTTCTCCAACTCTTTTGGCGGAATATCAAGCAGGTAGCCCAAACGGCTCGGGCTGCCCTTGAAGTACCAGATATGGCTCACTGGGGCCGCAAGCTCAATGTGGCCCATGCGCTCACGGCGCACCTTAGAACGGGTCACCTCAACGCCGCAGCGCTCGCAAACGATGCCGCGGAAGCGGACACGCTTATACTTGCCGCATGCGCACTCCCAGTCCTTGGTGGGACCGAAAATCTTTTCGCAGAACAAGCCATCCTTCTCGGGCTTGAGCGTACGGTAGTTGATAGTCTCGGGCTTTTTTACTTCGCCGTTCGACCAGCTGCGCACATCCTCGGCGCTGGCGAGCGAGATACGCAGGGCGTCGAAGTTGTTCACGTCGAATTCTGTCATTTATCGCTCCTCCCCTTCACCGATCAGTTCGTTCGTTTCAGTATCATTTCCGCCCATCAGCTCTCCCAGCTCGGCCGCAATGCTGTCAAGCGCGCTTGCCGTGTCGTCGGCCTCAGTTTTGCGGGCGTCTTCGGCCAAAGCATCATAGAGCGCTTGGCTCTCGGCGTCGCTTCCGGCAGACGCATCGTCTGCATGAGCCTCGGCGCTGCGGTCGTGCCCTTCGAGCACAACGTTCAAGCACAGCGACTTCATTTCCTTCACCAGAACCTTGAAGGACTCAGGTACTTCGGCTGCCGGGATGTTTTCGCCCTTCACAATGGACTCGTAGCTCTTCACGCGACCCGCCGTGTCGTCGGACTTCACCGTGAGAATCTCCTGCAGCACGTTGGAAGCACCGTATGCGTAGAGCGCCCACACCTCCATCTCGCCGAAGCGCTGACCGCCAAACTGCGCCTTGCCACCCAGCGGCTGCTGGGTGATCAGACTGTACGGGCCGGTTGAACGGGCATGGATCTTGTCATCGACCATATGGCCGAGTTTGAGCATGTAAGTTTGACCAACCGTAATAGGCTCACGGAACTTCTCGCCCGTGCGACCGTCATAGAGCCACGTCTTACCCGTGCGGGACAGTTGCGGCACGAACTCATCGCGCGCCATGTCGCCGTACTTCTTGTGGTTCATGTTGATGAGGTTGCGGTTAGCCCTTTCAATGGCGTCTGAAATCTCACGCTCGGTGGCGCCGTCGAACACCGGCGTTGCCACGTGAATGGGGCCTTCCACCACTTCGTCAGTCTCTTCCTCGTCAGACCAGCCCCACTTCGCGGCCCAGCCCAAGTGATTCTCGAGCAGCTGACCCACGTTCATACGGGAGGGCACGCCCAGAGGATTCAGAATAACATCAATCGGCGTACCATCGGCAAGGTACGGCATGTCCTCTACCGGTAGCACGCGCGAAATGACGCCCTTGTTGCCATGACGACCGGACAGCTTATCACCCTGTTGCACCTTACGCTTCTGCGCCACGTAGATGCGCACAAGTTCGTTTACACCAGGAGCCAGCTCGTCGCCTGCCTCGCGGGAGAAGCGACTGATGCCGATGACGCGGCCACCACTTCCGTGCGGCACCTTCAGCGAAGTGTCACGTACCTCACGAGCCTTCTCACCGAAAATAGCACGCAGCAGGCGCTCTTCGGCGGTGAGCTCGGTTTCGCCCTTCGGAGTAACCTTGCCCACCAGTACGTCGCCCGGGAATACCTCAGCACCCACGCGGATGATGCCGTCGTTATCCAAGTCGGAAATCATGTCCTCGGAAATATTGGGGATCTCGCGGGTGATTTCCTCGGGGCCGAGCTTCGTATCGCGCGCGTCGACCTCGTATTCGGAGATATGGATAGACGTGAGCAGGTCTTCGGCTACCACACGCTCGGACACGATAATGGCGTCCTCGTAGTTGTAGCCTTCCCACGGCATGTAGGCAACCATAAGGTTTTGGCCCAGCGCCAGCTCGCCGCCGTCGCAGGACGGACCATCAGCTAACACGTCACCGGCAGCCACCTCGTCGCCCTTGCGGACGAGCGGCCGATGGTTGATGCATCCGCTCTGATTGGAGCGCTGGAACTTCGGCACCAGGTACTCATCATACTCGCCATCGTTGTTTAAGATGATAATGGTTTGACCATCGACGTAGTCGACCACACCAGAATTCTGCGCAACCAAGATTTCACCAGAGTCAACCGCAATACGATGCTCAATACCAGTGCCCACAAGCGGAGCGTGCGGACGCAGAAGCGGCACGGCCTGGCGCTGCATGTTCGAACCCATGAGAGCGCGGTTTGCGTCGTCGTGCTCCAAGAATGGGATGAGCGAGGTTGCCACGCTGGTCATCTGACGCGGGGACACGTCCATGTAGTTGACAGCGGAAACCGGCATGTCAGCAGCCTCACCAAACACGCCATTGGTGTCGGTGGTTCGGCAGAGCACCTTCACCGACTTCACGAAGTTGCCGTCGTCATCGAAGTGGCCGAACTCGCGCGTTTGAGGATGGAACGACGCATTTGCCTGGGCGATGGTGTAACTTTCCTCTTCATCGGCGGTCAGGTAGTCAACTTCATCGGTTACCTTACCGTCGATGACGCGACGATATGGCGTCTCAATGAAGCCGTACGGGTTCACACGAGCATAGGTTGCAAGCGAGCCGATCAAGCCGATGTTGGGGCCTTCAGGAGTCTCGATGGGGCACATGCGACCATAATGGGAGGTATGCACGTCGCGCACCTCGAAGCCGGCGCGCTCGCGCGACAGACCACCCGGGCCGAGTGCCGACAGGCGGCGCTTATGCGTAATGCCGGCGGCGGGGTTGGACTGGTCCATGAACTGCGACAGCTGGGAGCTGCCGAAGAACTCCTTGATGGCGGCCACAATGGGACGAATGTTCACCAGGCTCTGCGGCGTGATACCCTCAGGCTCCTGCATGCTCATGCGCTCGCGAACCACGCGCTCCATGCGAGACAGTCCGATGCGGAACTGGTTTTGGATCAGCTCACCCACCGTGCGGATGCGGCGGTTGCCAAAGTGGTCAATGTCGTCGGTAGACACACCCTCCTGGCCAGCATGCAACGCAATGATGTAGCGCATGGATGCCACGATGTCCTCATCGGTGAGTGTCGAGGAATCGTGATCGGGATCAAAACCAAGCTTCTTGTTGATCTTGTAGCGGCCGACCTTCGCCAAATCGTAGCGCTGCGGGTTGAAGAACAGACCTTCGAGCAACGTACGAGCAGAGTCGATGGTAGGCGGCTCACCGGGACGGAAGCGCTTATACAACTCGATGAGGCTCTCGTCTTTCGTGGTGGCGGGGTCGCGGTCAAGCGTGCGCAGTACCATTTCGTCGGCACCCAAAAGCTCGATGATCTCATCGCGAGTTTCAGCCAAGCCAAGCGCGCGCACAAGCAGCGTCGCCGGCTGTTTGCGCTTGCGGTCGATACGTACCGACAAAATGTCGCGCTTGTCAGTTTCAAACTCAAGCCAAGCACCGCGGCTCGGAATGACCTTGGCGTTGTAGATGGTTTTGTCGGATGTCTTGTCGCGCTCGGCAGCGAAGTACACACCCGGGCTGCGAACCAGCTGGGAGACGACCACACGCTCGGTGCCATTAATAATGAAGGTACCACGGGGAGTCATGAGCGGGAAGTCGCCCACGAACACCTCCTGCTCCTTCATTTCGCCAGTTTCACGATTGATAAAACGGATCTCAACGAAAAGCGGAGCTTGATAACTCACGTCCTTTTCTTTACACTCATCGACCGTGTACTTCGGATCGCCGAACTCGTGTCGCCCAAATTCCACGCACATATCCTTCGCGGAATTCTCAATGGGGCTGATGTCCCGGAAGGCCTGCGCAAGGCCTTCGGTCTTGAACCATTCAAAACTGTCAGTTTGAACGGAGATCAAGTTGGGGACATCCATGACGTCGGGAATCTTCGCAAAGCTGCGCCTCTCCCGATACAGGCTGCTGGGAGCTGTTTCCTGAGCTTTCGCCACGGGCTTATCCTCCTTCGAAATAGCGTCGTTTGCCTAAAATGTCATAAACGTAAAAATTATTACCATATTGGAGGCGAAGTCAAGAAAAATTTTTCGATAGTATGGATTTTTACTGTACTTTTAAGCGCCCACCTGGGGTTTTGCAAATATGACTTTTTGGCTTCTACAGCCCGTCGCGCAGGGCTTTGAGCTTCTCGAGTGTAGCTGCATCGATGCGTCCGGCGATGGTGCGCTTTTCGGCGACCTTCGGAGTCTCATCGAGACGTGCGTCGGCGTAGTACATACTCACCTCGTGGCTGAAGCCGTTCGCACTCATGCGATCGACCCCGCCGCCGAACACGGTGTCTTGGATAGTGGCGTCGCTTGACACCACTAAGGTTTCCACACCCCGCTCACGCGCGTCGTGTGCAAGCTTCTCGATCACCTTGTCGGCCGTTTGCCCGGTGGGGCTAAACACAATGCGTACGCCACCAACCGTCTGCGACTTGCGATCAGAAAACTCATTGTCACCGCCGTCGAACACGATGATGGCGCTCGTGTCACGACCAGTGTAGTTCACTACATCGTTAATAAGCCGCTCTCGAGCAATATTGAATGCATCGTCGGTGTAATCGGGATGATCCCTGCTCACCGGCTTGTAGCGGCTACCGGAACGCAACACATTATACCCGTCGACAATAAGCAGCTTTTTGCGAGAACGGACCATAACGCAACCCTTACGAATTCTGGCGCAGCCACTCGTACATGCAGGCGGTTGCCGCCTGTGCCACGTTCAATGAAGCCACCTGACCCTCCATAGGCAGCTTCGCCAAAAGATCACTGTGCTGCTGGACGAGTTTCGATACTCCTTCGGATTCGTTACCCATAACAAGCACGATCTTGCCCTTAAGGTTGGTCTTCCATACCGTGTCATGCGCGTACTCGGTGGCAGAACACACCCAAAAGCCCTCTTTTTTGAGACGCTCGAGTGTTTGCACCACGTTTGACACCTGCGCAACCGGCACGTGAGAGATAGCTCCCGCCGAGCTTTTGTATGTGGAAGCCTCAATGCGCGCGCTACGCTTATTGGGAATGACGACGCCACTTGCCCCCACCGCATTTGCGCTGCGTACGATCGCGCCAAGATTGCCCGCATCGGTAATGTGGTCGAGAACCACCAGGAGTGCCCGACCGTCATGCGCCTCGGCATACTCACTCGCTGCCCGAATCAGGTCACCCACGCCAACGTACGCATAGGGACTCGCCACAGCGATAACTCCCTGATGACTCCCCCGCTCCGACTTCTCGTCAAGTTCGGCGCGTGACACCTTGATAACAGGCGTACCAGCGCGTTTCGCCTTGCGGACAATGTCATCGATCATCCCATCGCGTCGGACGTTGTCGGCCATGAGTACTTTTTCAATCGGCACGTCCGTACGCAGCGCTTCGATGATCGGCCGCTTTCCTTCTATGTAATCAGCCATGAAGTATCCCTATCGCATTCTTCGTGTTTTCCTGCTTGCTCGCCGCATATTATGTCATACTAGCCTTCGTGCCTACGGGCATGCGATGACTTACTTCCTCAAAAGCACGTCATCATCAACCTACTGACGTGCCTGCGAGCATGAGCCACGCGAAACCTTACCGGCATTCGGCTCAACAGCACCCGAACAGAACGGAATACCATGACGGAATTCGCCGATCTCGGCCTGTCGAGCAATGCGCTCAAAGCGGTTAAGAAACTGAAATACACCGAGCCAACCCCTGTGCAGGAACGGGCGATACCGCTCGTTTTGGAAGGCTACGACATCATCGCGGCAGCAAGCACCGGCACAGGAAAAACTGCAGCCTTCCTGCTTCCCATCTTAAGCACACTACCGAAAGGCAAGCGAGGAAAGCGCGCACCGCGCGTGCTGATTGTAAGCCCCACCCGCGAGCTCACTCAACAGATCTTCAAGACATGCCTTACCATCACAAAGATGACGGGGCATTTCTCCACCGTGGTGTACGGAGGAAGCGCCTATGGCCCACAGATCGATGAGCTACGCCGGGGCACCGACGTACTCATTGCTACCCCGGGCCGGTTGATGGATCTCATGAACAAGGGCCACGTTGACCTGTCCAAGATCGACGTGCTCGTGCTTGACGAAGCCGACCGCATGCTCGATATGGGCTTTTTACCCGATGTGACCACCATCGTAAACGCTACGCCAGAAGATCGGCAAACGCTGCTGTTTAGCGCAACCATCGACGAGTCGATCGAGCGCAACTTAGGGTCGCTTCTGCACAACCCTAAGATGATCGAAGTGTCTAAGCGCGGCGAAACGGCGAAGACGGTGGCGCAGTACGTGCTGCCCATCGAGCACCATCGTAAAGGTGAGCTTTTGCGCGCGCTGCTCACCGAGCGCGATGCAGAACGCGTGATCGTGTTCGCACGCACGAAAATGCGCGCCGAAGAATTCGCCACTATGCTCAACGAGCACGGTTTCAAAGCCGACTCCATTCACTCCGACAAGAGTCAGGGAGCCCGCCGCCGGGCACTCGGGAGTTTTCGCCGCGGAACGTGCAAAGTGCTCGTGGCCACCGACGTGCTGGCGCGCGGCATCGACGTTCCCCAGGTTGACTATGTGGTGAACCTCGATCTGCCCGACATTGTTGAAGATTACGTGCACCGCATCGGCCGCACCGGACGTGCAGGCGAAGACGGTGTGGCTATTTCGTTCTGCACTCGCCAGTCGCGCACCCTGCTTCGACAAATCGAGAAGCTTATCGGCAAAGACATTCCCATTATGCAGCTCGAATCGTTTCAGACCGACCCCACCCTACTCGAAGACGGCACCGGTACTGCAGGCGGCAAGCGCTCACGTAAGAAAGGCGAGCATAGCTGGCGAAAGAAAAAGGGAACAAGCTCGCAAAAGCGGCGCGAAGTATGCGGCGATTCGCGGATCGGCCGAAAGGAATCCGCAGATAAAAAGGGCACGAGGCGTCGTAAGAACACAGGTGTTACAACCGGCAAGCGCACGACCGACACGACGCACTCCTCTACCGCCCGGCGAGCAGTGCGTCGGTAAGCTCACCAAGCGAGGCACACATAATTGCGGGGTGTTCAGCTACCAGCTCATCTGCGCTAAACATACCCCACAGCGCCGCCACAGAAATGCAACCAGCAGCGTTTCCAGCCCGCAAGTCGTAAGGACTGTCGCCCACGTACAGACATCGCGCGGGCGACACATCCAAAAGCTCGCACCCGCGCAATACCGGACCCGGCGCAGGCTTGTGCTCGGGCCAGTCGTCCGGACCAATGAGCAGATCGAAGAAACGCAGCACGCCGCCGATGCGTGCTCCACGCTCGGCGGTTTCGTGGCGCTTCGACGTGACGATACCCAGTTTCAAGCCAGCGTCACGCATGCGAGCAAGCGCCTCAGCAGTACCAGGAAACGAACGCACCATGGCATCGTGCACGGCGGCGTTATGCACGCGATATGCGTCCATGAGTTCGCGACCGCGCTGCTCATCGCCATCTGCAAAATGGATCAACTGATCGAGCAACGGCGTGCCCACTAAGCGCATCAGCTCGGAGTCTGGTAAATCCTTACCCAGCACATCGTTGACAGCGTAGCGCATCGATACAAGAATAGTTTCGTACGTATCGATGAGTGTTCCATCTAAGTCAAACAGCACGCCTTCGACATCCCTCAGCGTGCGGCTGTACACGTTGACTGCCATCGTTTCCCCTTTTCGCACGCAAGCCCGCCTGCCACATATGACAAGCGGGCTTACATTTGCAACCGCCTCGCTCACTTCTCATCTTGGAAGAGAGCAATCTTGTCCCTCCTGCCTGGAACAGGCAGGAGGGACAAGGCATTTTTGATCAGCATTTTCTAAGCGAAAAGCTCCTTTACGCTCAGGACACTTCCGCGCGTTTTCGCAGCACGGCGCGCTGCAGCAAACACCTCGCCGAGCAAGTCAAGCGACACAGTACGGCGCTCGCCCGTACGGCGACGCTTCAGCTCGATGGTGCCATCTGCCAAGCCACGTTTACCCACCACAACCTGCAACGGCCAACCGATAAGGTCGGCGTCAGCGAACTTCACGCCCGCGCGCTCTTTGCGGTCATCAATGACCACCTCAAATCCCAGGTCGGCCAAGTCGGCAGTAATGCGCTCGGCGGCGGGCTGAACCTCATCGTCGCCCACCGTAAGCGGGATGACACACACATGCGCCGGCGCCACGGAGAACGGCCACGAAATGCCAGCTTCATCGTTGTGTTGCTCAACGATGGCAGCCATGGTGCGCGATACGCCCACACCGTAGCATCCCATGATAAACGGCTGTTCAGAGCCGTCTTCAGCCATAAAGGTGGCACCCATTGTTTCGGAATACTTCGTTCCCAGTTGGAACACCTGCGATACTTCGATACCGCGCGCCCCACCAAGCGGCTCACCGCACTGCGGGCAATCATCACCCGGGGCGACAATGCAAATGTCGGCCCATTCGTCAACCCTAAAATGCACGCCCAACTGGGCACCGACGTAGTGATAGCCATCCTCGTTCGCGCCGACCACCCACTTCGCCACCTGCTCCAAGCTAGCATCGGCAATCACGTAGGCAGAATCAGGCAAGCCAACCGGACCCATCGATCCTTTGTGTAAGCCAAACGACTCCATTTCATCGTCGGTTAGCAGCTCAAATCCACCAGCCACACGTGCTGCCTTGAGCTCGTTGACCTCATGATCGCCTGGCACGAACAGCACGACAAGCTTGCCTTCAGCGTTCTTACCTGACAGGGCCTTTACCGTAGACGACTCGGGAATACCCAAGAATTCTGCAAGCTCTTCGATGGTGTGCACGCCAGGAGTTGCCACCTTCTCAAACGCCACGTCATGCAGCGTGGGATGAGCCGTACAAGCCCCAGCTTCGGTGTTGGCCGCATACCCACATGCGCAGTGCACAAGCTCGGCTTCACCTGCGTCGGCAAGCGCCATAAACTCCGTGGTCACCTTGCCACCAATCTGGCCCGGATCAGCCTCAACAGGACGATAGTCCAAATCGCAGCGTTCACAGATACGCCCGTAAGCCTCACTCATGGCATCGTAGGTTTCCTGCAGCGACTCCTGCGTGGCGTTGAAGCTGTAAGCGTCCTTCATCAGAAATTCGCGACCGCGCAACAAACCGAAGCGCGGGCGAATCTCATCGCGAAACTTGGTTTGGATCTGATACAGCGTACAGGGAAGTTGTTTGTAAGAACGCAGCTCATTGCGCACAAGCGCGGTAATAAGCTCTTCGTGAGTTGGACCCAGGCACACCTCGTGGTCGTGTCGGTCGCGCAAGCGCATGAGTTCCGGACCGTAGTCATCCCAGCGGCCCGACTCGTGCCACAGCTCAGCAGGTTGCAGTACCGGCATGGTGATCTCCTGCGAGCCAATGGCGTCCATTTCCTCGCGGACAATATTGCTCACCTTCGCGAGTACGCGCTGACCCAAGGGTAAGAAAGTGTACACACCCGACGCGCTTTTCCGGATCATACCCGCACGCAAAAGCAGTCGGTGACTGGCAATGTCAGCGTCGTTCGGATCTTCCTTCAGCGTGGGCGCGTACAGCGCGCTCATGCGCATCACGTTTTTGCTCATAGTTTCGCTACCTCCTCCATCAGCGCGTCAACAATGCCTGATTCTGGCACCTTGCGCACAACGTTTCCATGACTAAACAACACGCCACAGCCATCGCCACATGCCACACCCAAATCGGCGTCGGCAGCTTCGCCCGGCCCGTTCACCACGCAGCCCATAACGGCCACGCGCACCGGCTTCGCCACAGACGACAGCCGTTGTTCAACCTGCTTCGCCAAGCTGATAAGATCAACCTGACAGCGACCACACGTGGGACAGCTGATAATCTCCGGCGTGCGATTTCGCAGCCCCAAGGAACCAAGCAGCGCCCAACAGGCACGAATTTCTTGCACGGGATCGTCGGTAAGCGATATACGCATAGTGTCGCCAATCCCCTGTTCAAGCAGGATACCCAACCCACATGCACTCTTTATGACACCTTGGAACGCAGTTCCCGCTTCAGTGACGCCAATATGTAGTGGAACGTGAGGTATGGCCGTCGACAGCAATCGGTACGTGTCGACCGTGGCACGCACATCGTGGGCCTTAGCGCTAACCACCACATCATGAAAACCCTTCCGCTCGCAGTACTCCACGTATGCGCACGCCGAGCGTGCAAGCTTCTCGGGCAAAGATAGGTCATCGCGCGCGGCTAAAGACTTGTCAAGCGAGCCAGCGTTTACGCCAATACGAATAGGAATGCCCGCCTCACCTGCGGCGTCAAGCACCGCATCAGTTGCGGCTAAGCCCCCGATGTTTCCGGGATTGATGCGCAGCTTCGCCGCGCCGCGCCGCGCCGCCTCGCATGCGATGTGCGGATCAAAATGCACGTCAGCCACCACGGGAAGCGGCGACGCCTCACATACCGCTTGGAACGCATCGAGGTCGCGTCGGTGAGGCACAGCCATGCGAACCACCTCGCAGCCAGCGTCAGCAAGCGCTTTAATCTGTGCAAGGTTCGCTTGCACGTCAGAGGCTGGAGCATTCAACATGCTCTGCACGACGACGGGTGCGCCGCCACCAAGCGCAACGTTTCCCACCGCAAGTCGGCGTGTGCGCTTATTTGGTAAGACGTCTGCTCGTTCGCGCGCGGGGAAAGGCACGCTGTTTTGTTCGTTCTGTTCGTTTTGCATTCGGCTATTGTACACCCTGCACCTACCAGTTTCCGAACACGAACCGTTGGATATCCTGATTCAGCATAACCACAAACAACAGCAGAAACAGCCCCATGCCAACAAGCGTCATGCAGTTCATCGCTTTCGCAGACACTGCCTTGCCGGTGATCTTCTGATACACCTCAATGACGAAGCGGCCGCCATCGAGCGGAGGAATGGGCAGCAGGTTCATGATGCCAAGCGATACCGAGATCATAGCCATGAACTGCAAAGCGTACACCGCACCAGCTTCAAAATAATTACGCGACAGCACAGCTATACCCACAATGGAGGTGGAATCTGACACAGTTTGAGCGACAGTGGACGGATTGAACAAGCCAATGACCGCCTGTATCACCGCACCAATATACATACAGCCAGCATAGAGTGCTTGCAGCGGACCAACGGTTACGTGCACGATCTCGCCCGTGGCGGTATTCTGCACATCGTAACCGATCACCGAGAAGATGATCACAAATGCGAGCATAGCGAATAGCAGATTCACCGCGACGCCAGCAAGCAGTATTACCGAGCGCTTCCAGAACGGGCGCGCGCGGTACTGCTGTGCGTATTCCGACAGGTACAACTCGTGTTCATCGGGCGCATCGCGCGGCTCACCCTGCGCCCACGCGCGAACACCCGCGCCGAGCTGCTTTTTGCTGGGATAGGTTTGCGGTGCGCGGTAGGTGTTGTACTCGTCGGTTTTAAGCGGCCCAACAGCACTTCCCCACTCCACCAGTTCTTCGAGTGCTTCATACGCCTCGTCGTCGGCAATGCCGCAATCGCGCGCAACGTCTTCCATATTGGCCGTGCCTCGACGGTACAGCGACGCGAGCACCGGCTGCACGTGCGGACTCATCTCGCCAGGTTCCATGCCACATACACGCGCGTAGCCACCCAGCAGAATGGGCGTGACGCCAAACTTGGTGCCTCCCACCACACGCCCCACATTGGGGCCGGGAAGACCCAACATGAACTCGGTAACCCGCACACCAAACGCGCGCGAGGCAAGATAGTGACCGCCTTCGTGAATGAAAACGAGCAACCCGAGCACAAAAACGGCGCACAGTACGGTAATCAGAACATCCATGGAATTCGCTCTCTCGCAACGGCAGCGTGCGCCCAAACGCGGCACCTACGCCAGCCTATTGGACGAACGCACACACAATGGGCACGCTTCAACTGTTTTCAGCCGCATTATAGGCGCAGCTGCGCCCCGTTTCCCAAGCAACGGAAAAAGCCCACGGACGTCGCGCAAGCGCATACAGCAACACTACAGGCGCACTGCAACAACCGTTGGTGTACCATAGAAGCAAAACCTGCTGCTACAGCGGCGCGCAAGGGAAACACTGATTAAGGCCGTTTTGCTCTGCGTTTCCCAAGGAGCCGCAATGCGGCAGACGCGCAGCTTGACTGACTGGGCAGCCCGTAACACATGCACGCGGCAGGCTCACTACATGAGAGTCGCAACCGATGGAGGATTCCCATGCAAAACGATGTCCCTTTACTCATCGAAGCCGATTGGAGCAACGACTGGAAACACTATCAGGCACTTCGTCGTAGATCCGACAACGCTGCGTTTTGGGATGAGCGTTCAAAAACATTCACCACAAAAGACGCCCCAAGCGCCTACATTGAAGCGTTCCTGCGTTTGGCGGATATCCAACCGGGCAACACAGTGTTTGACATGGGATGTGGAAACGGCGCGCTTGCCCTGCCGCTAGCGCGGGCGGGACACGCGGTAATTGCCGCCGACTTCTCGCGCGGCATGCTTGACATTTTGCGCGCCACACAGGCCACAGAACATCTTGATGGCATCACCACTGTACAAATGAGCTGGGAAGATGATTGGGAGTTGTTCGGAATTGGGAAAAAGTCAGCCGACGTGTGCATTGCCAGTAGATCGCTTGCCGTTGCCGATCTGCGCGATGCACTGCTCCGCCTAACCGCCGTTGCTCGCAAGCGCGTGTGTATAACGCTAGCAACGGGTGCCTCGCCGCGCACTGACGAGCGGGTACTGCGCGCTATCGGGCTGCACGCGCGGGTGGGACGCGACTACCAATATGCATTTAACATCCTAGCCAACGAGGGTATACAACCCACGGTAAGCTATATCGACAGCACACGCACCGACACGTTTGACAACTTCAATGCGGCATACCTCAACTTCAAGCGCATGATTGCCGACGCCACAGCACACACCGCAAGTGATACACAGCGCGAGCACGCCCTTCCCCGCTTACAAGAATGGTTACGAGATAACCTGGTACCCAACGAGCACGCTGGCGAACCCGACGAAAAAGGACGACCTCAGGCGGCGCTTCGTCTTGCGATACCACGAACGCTTCGTTGGGCGTTTTTGTCGTGGGAAGTGTAAGTCGGAGAAACGCCGCTCAAGCCGCTCAATCCTGCAAGCGCTCAACTCTCACGTTATGTAATGGCGAAGCACAGCACCACAAACAACACAAGCAGCAGCACAAACCCCCCAATGAAGGCCCACGCTGCAGGACGTGCGAAGTTCATGGTCCAGCCGATACCGAAACGCTCGGGTAGCCACAGGCTAGCATCGTCGGGATTGAAGTAGAAGATGCCGAGTTTCCAGTGCGCATCGTCGTCGAAGAGCATGAGAGACATGTCGGTATCCGAGATGCCCGAACCTGCACTCACCAGGGCGCCCGCCGCCACACTCGTTCTGGCAGCGCCTGCAGCCTCCATGTGTTTGAACAAGCGCGACCCGTTCTGTCCGTAAACCACTGCCAAAATGAGGGCGCCTATCACGCTGGGCACACACGCCATGCAAATGATGGCCGCCGCTGCATTGAGCGTGATGAAGCCCACTGCCGACGCCATGAACGCAACGCCGAGTGTCAGCGAGAGAATCAAGCCACATGCCAACAGTAAGATACTCTGCGCACGGACGAACAAGCCGTACGCGAGCGCTGAGGTCATAGGCGCGCTAGGGTTGGTCGGACGTTTCGAGCGCGTCATCGACCAGTGACACAGCACGAACGTCACGCAAAGAAATACGATCACTATGAGGGGAAACGAAACCGACCAGGGGCTTTTCGGGCTGTAATCATTCACGTTACCCGCAAAGTCGGCGTGCATAGGAATCATGTCGGGCATAAGGGGATACCACATCACACCGAGTGCGGCCACGAAAAGCATAACAGGCAGGTAGAGCAAGTTCCACGCCAGCGACACGGGGCCAGGGATATCGCCCTCCGCCACGAGGGCCGCCGCCTGCTGGCGCGGCGCATGCCAGCCGCGCTCACGCTTGATCGCCATCACCCGACGGCGATTGCGTAGCATGAGGCCAAACGACACCGCTATAGGGATAAGCGCCAGAAGCGCGATTGCACCAATGAGCACGTTAGCATCGGCCTCAGAGTAACTTGCTCGAGTAAGCGGCACCGTCGCAAGAGCGGCGAGAAACGTGAAGACGACCGTCAGAGCAGCAACCGTGTACGCATAACGGCTCTTCAGCGCCTTGATTTGAGGGTCAGCGTGCGCGCTTTCGGGAACAGTTACCGCGAAACATTCGCGCTTGGGCATGAGATAAGGAGTCGCCGCCATAAGACCGCCCGTGAGCGGCACCGTAAGAACGATCAGAGCAAGGGGAAAGAAGGTTTCCATAGAAAGATCCTTCGCTAAGCAGAGGGAACGAAAGGAGCAGAAGATGCGGTGGAACCACCTGCAGAACAAGATCTTCCTGTACCTGTGAAACCAACCGCACCCATACCAGCGTTCGTACCCGTGCTGACCAGGCAGTTGCCTTCCGCGTCTACCCTCAGTACACCCACGTCACGTCGAGCGCCTGCAATACCAGGATCTGCGAACGCTTCGGCTGCTGCGCGTGTTGCGAGCTCGGAGAACTTCTGTGCCGAACCGCCACGGGCCTTGTACTCAAGCGCAAGCGACTGCAGTGTCTGAACAAGCGCCTCTTCGGTATCCGCTCGACGCATAGCCGACGCCGCATGCGCCTCATCAGCCACGTACGCGCCGCTACGACCGCGCATCACAAGGTAACCCTCGTCGCGCAGTACGGCGTATGCCTTGTTCACCGTATGCAAGTTGATACCCAAATCGCTCGCCAACCGGCGAACGCTCGGCAACCCATCACCTGCCAGTAGCTCACCGCGCGCAATGGCCGCTACAATCTGGTTGCGAATCTGCATGTACAGCGGTTCGCATGACGTTTGATCGATGCGCAGGATCACAGATGTTCCTCTCCTTTCCCGCCGCACACATACAACGTACAGGCGAACTTCGCCGCGCAGGCGCCTCATTACCCTAGCTGTTATGTTCACACTATAACAGCTAGAACAAAGCTACGCCATAATTTCCTTTTCCACCACCAGCTCGCTTTTGATCTTACCTACAAGCCGCTGCAGCGCATCGATACAATGCGGGCGAATGTCAGCACCAACTAGCACATACATGATGGAGTCGCCCACGTTTAGCGCGCCTTCATTCATCCATACGCGTACGTAGTACACGCCTTCCCAGGAAAGCGCCTCATTAATGGCAGCGTCAAGACCTTCCGCATCGTAGGAAAACTCTATCTGGGCAACCTCACCCAAGCCTTCCACACCTTCACGTACCTGGGCTTTCGGTGTTGTGCGCACCACGCCGTTATGCACAAGGAACATGCCGCATTTGTCGGCGTTCGGACTCAGCTTCGCCTCGGCGAGCCACTGATCGAGAGATGGTTGGGGCTTAGTCATGATGTTCTCCTTGTCGTCTGACAACGCGCGGAACCGATCCGTAACCGATCCGCAACAAATTATCCTCAATTCACTATACTTCATTCCCACCATTTCCTACCCCACTTGCACGCGAATGCTATACTTTCCGCCGGGGAAACAAAGCCGGACAAAACCGGAACGCATCCAACGCCATGAAAGGGGAACCATGGACATCTTGAGCCCTGCGATTTCTATCGTCGGCCGGCACAACTCGGGAAAAACCACGCTGATAGAGAAGCTTATCGCCGAGCTTGTGTTGCGCGGGTTGGACGTGGGCAGCGTGAAGCACCATGGGCATGTGGGGTTCGACATCGATATCCCCGGCAAGGACTCCTACCGGCACCGCGCGGCGGGCGCAAGCGAAACCGTCATTGCCGCCCCCGGCAAAATCGCGCGCGTAAAAACCACCGACGGCGAAACCGAATGTCTGGACATCGTGCGCAGCATGCCCAATCACGACATCGTTATCGTCGAAGGCTACCGTAAAAGCGCGCTTCCTACCATCGAAGTGATGCGGGCCGACAACCCCGCTGACGAGCGCGTAGCCGAGGCGTTCGCTGAATGCGTGCGCAAGGGTCTGCCCTTAAGCGCCGACTTCGTGCAGATGGCGCGCAACGCGAAACTGGGCATCACCCATTTTCAGGCACCTTTGTCATCCGACACAGCACTACACGACACTGCTCAGTACGACCCCAGCGAAGACTTCGCAACCAAAATGCCCACTGCGGCCACTGTCGCTGTGGTTACCGACATCGAACAAGCACGCACTGCCGCAGAATCATGCGGTATTCCTGTATTCGATTTGAGCGACATAACCGAACTCGCCGACTTTGTACAGGCTAGCTTCGTGCGTCCCAAGTTAAGCATCGTCATTCAAGCGGGTGGCGAAAGCCGCCGCATGGGACAAAGCAAGGCTACCGTACCGTTTTTGGGGCGTCCGCTCATCTGCCGGCTGGTAGAGCGGTTAAGCCCGCTGGCCGACGAGCTGATCATCACCACAAACGAACCGGAGAACTTACACTTCCTCGCTAATGACTTCCCTGAACTCAACATCCACCTGGTGCGCGACGTTTTCGACACGCGCGGCGCACTGCTTGGCCTATACACTGCACTGCATGCTGCAACAAACCCGCTGGTTGGCGTCGTGGCGTGCGATATGGCATGTGCGTCCGCTCGCCTGATCTGCGCTGAAGCACTCGACCTTATTCAGTCCGGAGCCGACGCAGCGGTGCCGCGCAACCAGTACGGCTACGAGCCCTTCCATTCGGTGTACCGCCGCGACACGTGCCTGGCAAGCGTTGCCGAACTGATCGATTACGGACACACGCGCGCAAGCGACCTGTTCGGCGTCATTAACGTGAATGAATTCACTATGGACCGCGTACGCGAAGCGGAGCCGGAAGGTTGGTGCTTCGTGAACGCGAACACCCCCGATGAACTGCACCTCCTAGAAAAGGTGCTTTTGAAAGCATAGTGCGAACAAAGCTTAGCCCGCCTAGCTATCCTCGATTCGCACCCGCAGGAAATCACCTGGTTCACACGGAATAGGCGAGGTAAACGAGTAGGAATCCATGGCTCGGTTCGCTACATCAACCGCCTGAGCACGCGGATTCGGATGATCGTCGGTAGGCGTAGGCAACCAGTGCAGACCGCTCACAGTGAAACGTTCGATCGGTCGTGACGGCGTGACCAACTCAACAACTTGCCCTTCATAGAATCGGTTATGACACGTTGTTGTAACCGTATAGGCTGTGGCGGAATCGCTCATCGGTTCGCACGATGTCACCGTGGCCACATGCAGGCATTCCTTCACATAGCCGTCGCGCTCAAGCGTTTGGTCGGGTTCGCCAAAGTAGAACCCCGTGCCGTACGGCCGATGAGATATCGCGTACAAGTCGGCTTCTGCCTCGGCAGGGTCGGCACCGTCCATTACCTGGCGGTATGCATGCACCACCGTGGCCACGTAGGCGGCTTTCTTGTTGCGACCTTCAATCTTAAACGACGACACGCCCGCACAAGCCAAGTCATCGAGGTAGCGAAGCATGTTCAAATCCTTAGCATTGAGCACATAGCTACCGCGTGCGTCCTGCTCAAGCGTGTAGTACTCGCCTGGACGCTTCTCTTCGACCAGCTCGTAACTCCACCTACACGACTGAGAGCAGTGCCCCTTGTTGCCACTTCTGCCCGTCATCGCCGCCGATAGCAGGCAGCGTCCTGAATACGCCACGCACATGGCACCGTGCACGAATGCCTCAAGCTGCAAGTCATCGGGCACGTCGCGGCGCATGCGAGCAATATCGGCTACGCTCATCTCGCGAGCGCACACCACGCGCCGCGCACCCAAGCTATACCACACGCGCGCCGCTTCGGCGTTGCACACGCTCGCCTGCGTACTCACGTGGATGTCAACCCCTGGCGCACTGCGGCGCGCAACAGCGAGCGCCCCCAAATCGCTCACAATGAACGCATCAGCCCCCGCTTCAGCGAGTGCAGCGCAATAGCTAGGCAGCGCCGCAATATCGTCGGCATCCATGAGTGTGTTCAGCGTCACGTGCACGGAAACGCCTCGTGCATGCGCGTAGGCGATGGCGTCCGGCAACTCATCAAGCGTGAAATTCTGGGCGCGTTGGCGCATACCGAACCGGTCGGTGGCTAAATACACCGCATCGGCACCAAAGCGTATCGCTGCACGTAACTGCTCCATACCACCCGCCGGCGCGAGTAGCTCCACGCTTTTCAGCCCTACGTTTTTCACCTGCGCCACGTTCTTACCCTCATGCTTCCCAGTTCGCACGGCAGAACTCCACAAACCCCTCGATCGAAACAGGTTTGGTGGCGAAGTACCCTTGGTAGCAGTCGCCTCCTAAAGTAGCCACCAAATCGAGCTGCTCCTGTGTCTCAATACCCTCCACGCAGGTGCGCAGGCCCGCTTTCCGAGCGCTTTGTATGATAGTCTCCAGCAGAGTGAGACTCTTCTCGTCAGTCAGCGCGCTTAAAAGAAACACCCGGTCAACCTTTAGTTCATCAACGGGAAGCTGAAGCAGCAGCGCCAAAGATGACATACCCGTTCCAAAATCATCAAGAGCAATGGAAACGCCACGGGAACGGAAGAATCGTAGCTCGTCTTCAAGGAAAGCCGGGTCCAAACGCCGACATCGCTCCGTGAGTTCCAGGCAAAGGCGTTCAGGTGCACATCCCTCGTCCGCTAGGGTATTAAGGACGTCTTCCCTGAAGCCATCATGTTTTAGTTGGGTGTCCGCGATGTTCACGTTCAGAATAAAATCCGAATTAACCTGGCGCAAAGGCTCGGTTTCTCGTATTGCCTGACGGAGAATCCAGTTCCCTACCGGGATAAAGGCAGGGTTGTTCTCGAGCCACGGGATGAAGCTGTCCGGCGGCACGACGCCGTACGGTTCCTGCTTCCAGCGCAGCAGCGCCTCCGCACCAATCACCTTCCCAGTTGCAAAAGACACAATAGGCTGGTAGCACACAAAGAAGTTCCGACAGCCCTCCACAGCACTCCGGTGTATTTCTGCATGCAGCTGAATGTTCTCGGCATTGATAATCTGCTTGATGTCTTCGCTAAAAACCAGCTCATTGCGATAGTTTTCCAGCGACTGCTCCATGGCGTAGATGAGGCTGCTCCGCACAACGTGCTCATTGCGGGGATGCTGGGGGTCTAACCGCACGGCACCGCCATATATCCGCAACGGAATCCGCAGGTCGTTGATTTGAATGTCGCTTTCCGCCACGTGACGAAGCTGGTGGAAGAGCTTGCGCGTTTCATCTTGGTCGGCATCGTATAAGTAGAAAGCGAACTTCGCGCCCTCTAGGCGAAACACCTGCCCCTTACCCGCAACAAGATCGCGAAGCTCAATGCCGAAGAGCCGCAGGACCTGATTTCCACCTTCTTGCCCGTACATGGCGTTGATGTGCCGGAAATGCTCGATTCCCACTTTGACCACACAAGCGCGGGTTCGCTCTTCGATCAGCCGGTGAATGCTTTTGGCGAACTCCGCATTCACATGCAAGCTAGTGACGGGATCTACCTCATCAATGATGCCGTGGTTGACGATCGTACCAGCAAACAAGTCGGGCTTTATACCATCACCTTTGAGCACCACACCCCGGCACGTGCAGACGACGTATTCCCCCAAGCGGTTCTTCACCCGGTACTCAAGCTCGTGTACATGCTTGCGCCCAGTTATAATTTTCTCGATGTCATCGTGGAACATTTGCCGATCTTGCGGATGAATGCGAGATTCCCAAATGTCGTTTGCTTGGTACATATACTCACCCGGCAAGTCAAAGTAACTTACCGCAGTTGGCGACCAGCGGGACACCCCCGTGCTCATATTGAAAAGATAAAGGTAGCTGCGCTTTGAGGTGCTTGCGTAAGCGATAAAAGCACGGTCTTCCAACTCGCTTGTATCCAACACCTCCAAAGCCGACTCCTGGCTTGCCGCAAGCGCTAGAGCGGGAGATGCCGTACTCTCTTGCGATGCGGCATGCGGAATGGGGCCGTGCTTAATCTTGTTGCGCTCCTTATTGTAATGCAAAGTAGAGGCCGCTGCCTGCTCAGCATCGTGTACGCTTTCACGAGCGGGGTCGAAGCGAGCGTATCCTAAAGAAACATGCGGAAGTCGCGGGTCTTCCTCACGACGTGTGTTCAGGGCTGCGAGGAATTGCTCATTAAGCGTGGTCGTAGCGGCCTTATCTGCATCGAGGATCACACAGAACTCATCATCGTTAACGCGGCCGCACTTACCGTGTTGCCCGTAAACCTTTCGGATCGTGTTGCCAACCACCTGAAGACACTGATCTCCGTAGGCACGCCCGTGCTCTTCGTTGACAGCTCTGAAGGAGTCGATATCGAGCAGCAGGATTGTTGCAGGCCTGCGCAGCCGGGCCAACAGGTTCTCGCAGCTGGTGCGGTTGAGCAACATTGTTTTCACATCGACGCGCTGAAGCATATCGTTGTAAAAAATGTAGAGCAGCGTAACGATGATCGCAACCGTAAGCCACGCAGACTTGACACTTTTGTCCACCTGATTCGCGGCAACGCCAAACAACAAAAAGCCTAGCATCAGGATGAGCATCACCTTGTTCTTTCCCTGATACTGACGGCTGACGCGATACCCAACCCACAGCACGTAAATAGCACCGCCCAGGTAGGTTATTAGGTAGATCCAATAAAGCGGGCCGTGGCGAAACACACCGTCGGCGTCCACGTAGTAGATAAAGCCTCCGAAGGCAGATAAAACCTCTAAGGCAGTGTGAACAATAAGAATGCCAGGGAACCACCAGTTTCGCGCAGGCGCGTGAGCCGCTGGTTGCAAAGCCGCAGCGCACATGAACGGGACAACGGGCGTCACCGTGAGCTCAACCATCTTCGTCCATACGATAACTTCGCGGTATTCCCCACCGAAGGTACCAGCCACACTTCCCGACCATTCCGCGAGAATACCTAAGATAACGCTGGAGAAAAGAAGTAGGAACTGACCTTTCTTGTCCTTAGAGAACATGTCGTTCGTGTTCGCCATGAACGCAAGCAGCGCCATGAGAAGCACGACTTCCGAAACGATAACTGTGTAGAAACTCAGCATCGAATGCGACACCTCCAGCACTCTCCTGCTCCTGCTGTGAGCTTTCGCTCATGCTCACAGTGAAATATGATAGCCGATCGAAGCTCGCCATGCGATACGCAACGAGGAAAAGACCGGGGGACGACACTCACCGACAAGCAGGCGAACAACTTGACTTGGTTAATATACTGCTTATAATAACATGTAAATATACATGTTATTAAGGTGGTGCTTTACCAATGACCATAACAATCCCTCTCGATACCATGGTCCCTATCAGCAAGTTTGGCCGCGGAGGCGCAAGTCGCGAGTTCGCAAAGGTGGCAGATGGTGTACCCGTAACGGTACTCAGAAATAGCGAACCTGCCTATTTCATCGTAAATGCCCATGACTACCGCGCTTTTCGAGAGAACGAGGTTAGGCTTGCTAACCTGGAAGCTCGACAGCAGGCACTTACGGGCGAGGGTGAAAGCTTCAGCTCGATAGAGGATCTGATGGCGGATCTTCATGCTTAGATCGCTTCGCCGCACTCAAGTTTAATTCCAGCATCCAGAAACAATCGCACAAATGATTATTTGGCGGCGTGATAGCACTTACTTGAGCAAGTGCTCTTGACGTACGTTATAGCGTACGTTATGGTGGGAATCAAGAATTCAGGAAGGAGCCCACCATGACCTCCATTACGGCAACGGCGTTTCGGCAGAACATGTATCAGACCATCGCCCAGGTCAATGCCAACTGTGCGCCCATCACCATCACCAATAGCAAGGGGAAAGGCGCTGTACTCATTGGAGAGGACGATTGGGCGGCTATCGAGGAAACGCTCTACCTTGCAAGTATTCCCGGAATGAGCGAGTCTTTGCAGGAAGGACTGGTAACCAGTCTCGACGATTGCCTGACCGAAGATGAACTTGAGTGGTAGTTATGTACCACGTGAAGTTCACTAAGCAGGCGGCCAAAGATGCGAAAAGGCTGAAGGCGGTCGGTCTCGACAAGAAAGCAAAGCAACTCATTGAAATAGTCCGGCGTGATCCGTTTCAAAACCCGCCTTCATACGAGGCTCTCGTTGGCAACCTTAGTGGCCTATACTCCCGGCGTATCAACTTACAACATCGATTTGTCTACCAGGTGATTCCTGAAACCATCGAAGAGGATGGGCAGCGGTTCGACGGCACGATAAAGGTCGTTCGTATGTGGTCACACTACGAAGGGCTTTAGAACTGCGCCTCGACTTGTGACACGTCGATTTCTCCAGACATGAGCTTTGGGAGTATTCTTTGCTATCAGGTTTATAACTGTATTCAGCTTCGCAATGTCAGCATGTCTTTTCAATAGTCGCTTGATGTCGCGAGCAAATGACGGAAGAGGTTCAATCTCAAGCGTGCTCACTCGTCTATCTCGCTTTCGAGAAACGCAAACATTTCTTCCGCAGAATTGAAGCTATGACCAGTGCCCCCTTTTGCGATGATCTCTTCTGCCTCCTTCATGGCAGCGAGCGTTTCCTCATTGGGTATTTCATTCGAATAGCCAAGATCAAGCGGAATGGCGTGATCGCGAACCATCTGCTTGTAAAACGCCCTGGTGACTCCAGAAAGATCGAAGCCGTAGTATTCGGCAACCGCCGAGGCGTCACGCTTCAGATCGCTGTCTATTCTCATGGTTAACGTTGCGGCAGCCACAATGTCCTCCTTCTGCGCACTGACAAGTATATAATAACGTATGTACAGTCAATGACAAGCAAAGAGTGCTCACGCCGCCAAATAATCATCTATTCGAACAAGCTCGTATTCGTAAGAACCAGGCATCAAAGGCCGCCTTTCCTCTTAACTTCCCCTGTAAAACCGGAGAAGATTCTCGAATACTTGCCATTCTATCCAATTTGAAACAAACGCTGCTTGGGGACTTTTATAAAGCGAAGGATGACGCCGAGATTGGAGGTTATGCGCGAGCGCAAGAAGAGGGGACGCTCCCTCAGCAAGTTCCAATACCGTCTTGTGGGCGGTGCAGCTGGCGACACGCTCGGGTTCACCGTCGAGTTCATGTCGGGGGGGTCTATAATCGCGGCAATCGCAATTGAAAAATACAGCAGTGACGGAATTCGAAACCGAAAAAAAGACGCGTTTGATACAATGACGGAGGCTTTGCAGAAGAAGCTTCAACGCTCTAAACCTATGAAAAATGCGGGGGCACCTACATGGCAACACGGGAATACGAACTGATCCTGGATTCACTTCAGATGACGGCGGTTTATGTCATCAGGGAGGATAATCATGAGATTTTATACTACAACAAGCGGGTCAGAGAGATTGCGCCGACCATTGAGAATGGCATGGTCTGCCATGAATTGTGGGAGGGCGCCTGCGACAACTGCCCGCTGCTGTATATGGGAGATAAAAACGAAGCTCGCTCGGTAAATTATGGTGATCCCTTTGGTGAGGTTGTAGAGATTGCGGCCACCCGCATTCTCTGGGAAGAAGAGGTTCCGGCGTTTGTTATCGCCGTCACGCCCTACGCGGAGGTGGCCAATCACATTTATCACAAGGTCTTGCGGGGGAATTTGACGACGGACAGCTACATGATCGTGAAAGCTGACGAGGAAGAGATGCAGGAGCTGCGCGGACACATGACCTCTCTCTCCGACTGGTTCCTGGGCGTTTCCCAATGCGGCTATGTCTATGAAGAGGATATCGAGCGATACGAGAGCTTCGTCCGCTTCGACCACGCGAAAGCCGAATTGAAAAAGGGTGTAAAAAAGCTGAGCTGTATCTATCGCCGAAAATATGGAGACACCTACCGATGGCACCATCTGGAGGTAGTTCCGGATTTTGATTATACCGACGACAACCAGAAGGTCATGATCTGCCTGAAGGATATCCACGACGCCTTCAGGGAAGGGCTTGCAAGAGAAGAGGTCAATATCCGCAACCAGGAGATCATCAACGCGCTGGGAGAGACGAACTTTGCGATTTATGTCGTAGACCTACAAACAGGCCGCGTAAACATTGTGCAGGCCACAGAAAAGATCAGACAGAACGTGGACACGGAAAACTCCCTCTGGGACAACACGTTTCAGGGTATCGGCGCCGGCTACATAGCCTCTGAGGATCGGGAGAGGGTGTATACCCAGCTCTCCCTGGAGTCCATGAGAACGGCGTGGGAGAACGGAGAGAAGAAAAAGACCATTCTGTGTCGGGTGTTTTTGTATGGCACCTGGCGATATATCTCCATATCGGCCTATCTGAAAGAAAACAAAAAACAAAGCGGCTACGCTATTCTGACTTTTCAGGATGTGGACGAGCAGACGAAAAGAGACATGGAGCAAAGGCGCAACGACCAAAGAATGGCAGCCATTATCCGATCCAGGTACAGCATATTGAGCACCATCGATCTGGAAACCGGAATCTGCGAGAGGTTCTATCTGCGGCAGGGCGTTGCTGGCAGGCGCGCAGAGGGCGACTATGATTATTATGTCAAAAAGGCCTATAAGGAAACGGTCGTAGAGGCGGACAGAAGAGTGTTCGAAAAGACGTTGTTCCTTGAGAATATCCGAAAGAACGCTGAAACGGTGCAGGATTTTCGGGAGGATGTGTGCCAGTACAGACACCGGGGGGAATCTCCGCTGTGGACCGAGGAACACGTGCTCTACATCCGTCAAGGGGAGAAGACCCTGGTCAACGTATTGGGACGGGATATTACGGCGGAAAAGCTTGCAGAGGAGCAGACCTACCGGGAGTCCATCGAAAAGGCCTCTATTATCAACAGCCTGAGCAGCATGTTCTTCGCCACCTATTATATCAACCTTGAAAATGAGACCCTCAGACCCGTCAGACAGAAGGACGTGGTCAGCCGCGTTTTAGGCGATGAGAGGAACTACACCCAGGCGATCAATCTTTATGCCCAGAACTTTGTCTCTGTCGATGACAGGGAGGAATATCTGGAATATGTCAGTTACTACAGACTGCTGAATACCTTAAGTGTGGAGCATCCGGTGGTTGCCTTCGAATACCGCATGCTGCCCGATCAAAACAACCGCAGGGCATGGATTCGCGCCAGTATCGTATTGGCTGAGACCACAGACGATGGCAGGCCAAAGCGGGCGCTGTATGCGGCGCAGGATGTGACGGAGAGCAAGCTGCGGGAGGAACGTGAGCAGCAGGCGCTGAGAGAAGCCTGCGACGCCGCCAACTACGCCAACGCGGCCAAAAGCGATTTCATGTCGAGAATGAGCCATGACATCAGAACACCCATGAACGCTATTGTCGGAATGACGGCCATCGCGGGAAAGCATCTGGAAGACACTGAGCGTGTTGAAGATTGTCTGAAAAAGATCACAATCTCCAGCCGGCACCTTCTCTCGCTGATCAATGAAGTTCTTGATATGAGCAAGATTGAATCCGGGAAAATCGATCTGATGGAGGAGGAGGTTAATCTCTCTGATCTGATTGGAAGCCTGGTCACCATGATTCGGCCCTCCATGCAGGAAAGAAAACATCACTTTGACGTGCATATTGCGAACGTGGAGCACGAGCGCGTAATCGGCGACACCATGAGACTGCAGCAGATTTTCATGAATATATTGGGAAACGCAGCGAAGTACACGAATCCGGGCGGAACTATTGAAATGGAAATCAATGAGAAGCCGTTCAATACCTATGGCTACGGCTGCTATGAATTTGTTTTCCGTGACAATGGAATCGGTATGAGCAAGGAGTTTCTAGAGAAGCTGTTCGAACCCTTCAGCCGCGCGGAAGACTCCAGGGTAAGCAAGGTCGAGGGCACGGGGCTTGGAATGGCCATCGCGAGGAATATTGCCCGCAGGATGAACGGCGATATCGCGGTGGAGAGCGAGCTGGGCAAAGGCACGACATTTGTTGTAACGCTGATCCTTAAGCTTGTGGAGACGCAGGCGCCTGACACGGAGAAGTTCGCGGACTTGCCGGTGCTGGTGGTGGATGATGATAAAAACGCCGTCGAGACGTCTTGCCTAATCCTTGAGAACATCGGCATGAAGAGCGAATATGCTCTGAGTGGAAGGGAGGCCGTGCAGCGGGTAGGTGAGCGTCACCGAAGAAATCAGGATTATTTTGCCGTGATTTTAGACTGGCAGATGCCGGGAATGGACGGCATCGAAACAGCACGGGCGATCCGCAAAGATGTTGGAGCTGATGTGCCGATCATTATTCTCTCGGCCTATGATTGGAGTGCCGTAGAGGAAGAAGCGCGCCGTGCAGGTGTTAACGGGTTCATTTCCAAACCGCTGTTTAAGTCCCGTCTAGTATATCTATTTAATCAGATCATGGACGACGATGGCGCTAAGGAGCTTACGAAGGAGTCCTCGTTCGCGGACATGAAGCTGGAAGGAAAGAGGATTCTCCTGGTCGAGGATAATGTGCTGAGCCGAGAAATCGCGGAAGATATCATCGGTGAGACAGGCGTGACGGTTGAGAGCGCGAAAAACGGACAGGAGGCCCTGAAAAAGTTCGAAGTGTCGGGCGAGAACTACTATGACATGATCCTCATGGATATCCAGATGCCGATCATGAACGGGTATGAGGCCACTCGGGCCATCAGAAAGCTACCCCGTACGGATGCTACCGAAATTCCGATCATTGCCTTGACCGCGGATGCTTTTTCGGAGGACATTCAGCGCAGTAAGGCTGCCGGTATGAATGAGCACCTTACCAAGCCGTTGGAAATCGACCACCTGATGAGGTGCATAGAGACATGGCTGGGAGACGAAAAGGTTAGCGGAAATTAATGAGCGCTAACGTTACGAACATGTCCGATCAGTGGAAAGAGCATGAAGAAAAAGTCAGATGAGGTATCGTTTCCTTAACCTCATCTGACCTAACAGCACGAACCTGTTCGAATAGAGTCATCCTCCCAGACTGCGCTATTTTAAAAGAGTTCTGTCGTTACGCCATCGACACCCGTGGACCCTGCGGCGTGTCTTCAATCACGAGGCCCAGCGCCTTCATACCATCACGTACCTGATCAGCAACAGCCCAATTCTTCGCCGCACGCGCCTCGGTTCGAGCGGCAAGCAACGCTTGAACCGCTTCAGAAGCGCTGTCTCCCGTATACCCTGCAAGGTCGGCGGCAAGCGCAATCACCTCGGCGGGATACCCATCGCCAGCCGCAGCGTCTTGCGCAGCAGCCACATCGATACCGAACACACCCATGAGCTCAACCACCACATCGCGCACAGAGCGCACCACAGCCACATCGCACGCCGACACGGTCTTGTCGGCAATAGCCGAATTCATGTCGCTCACCAGCGTGAACACCGCACCCAACGCCTCAGGAGCATTGAAATCGTCATCCATTGCCTCGGTAAACGCACGCTTTGCCTGCACGCACGCCACATCCAGCGCCTCAGCGTCGATAACAGATGACACATCGGAATCATCGGAAGTGTGATCGAGCTGCCAATCAACATTGCGCACCGCATTCTCGATGCGAGCAAGCGCCGCATCGGCTTCAGCCAGACGCGCATCCCCGAACACCAGCGGGCTGCGGTAGTGAGTTTGCAGCATAAGCATGCGCAGCGCCTCGGGCCGCACAATGTCCAGTGCGTCGCGCAGCAGCAAGAAGTTGTTCAGCGACTTGCTCATCTTCTCGGCTTCGCCTGTTTCCGCATTGGCTATTTGAAGCATGCCCGCATGCATCCAATAGCGTGCAAACGTGCAACTATACGCAGCTTCGCTCTGGGCCACCTCGTTCTCGTGATGCGGGAACACCAGATCGGCGCCACCACCATGAATGTCAAGCGGAAGCCCCAGGTACTTATGCGACATAGCCGAGCACTCGATGTGCCATCCCGGACGCCCTTGCCCCCACGGGCTTTCCCACGACGGCTCACCTGGTTTGGCAGCCTTCCATAACGCGAAGTCGAGCGGATCGCGCTTGCGGTCGGCAAGACCCTGGCCGTCGGCGCGCAAGTCGCGGTGCCCCCCTTCCATTTCGTCAACATTGCGTCCCGAAAGCTTGCCGTATTCGGGGAAGCTCCGCACGCTAAAGTACACGTCGCCCTCAACCTCATAGGCGCGCCCACTGTCGATAAGACGCTGCACAAGCTTGATCATCTCGGGGATTTCTTCGGTCGCTCGTGGGCGAATGTCAGGGTCGAGCACGCCAGCACGCCGCATATCTGCGATAAAGGCGTCAGTGTATTCACGCGCCACCTCAGCGGCGCTTCGCCCTTCTTGGTTCGCCTTTGCAATGATCTTGTCATCAACATCGGTGACGTTTTGCACGAACGTCACATCGAACCCGCGCCACATAAGATAGCGCCGAATGATATCGAAGCTGATAAACGTCCGTGCGTTGCCTACATGAATATAGTTATACACCGTCGGGCCGCACACGTACATGTGCACCTTCCCCGCCTCACGTGGCTCGAAATCGACTTTCCTCCTCGTCTGGGTGTTGTACAACTTCAACATGGCCCTACCTTTCAGCCTCATTCGTATCTTTCACCGTACCCTCCGCCGCCGTTCGCGCGAGCAGCGCTTCAAGCTGGCTTACGCGCTCTTGAAGATCAGCAATAGCCTTACGGTTGCGATCAGATCGTTCTTCCATGGGGTCGGGCAGATTCTCGTGGCGCAGTTTCGCGTCGTCCTGTTCTGCAGCAACATGCTTGCCATCACGCATGACGATATGCCCCGGAATGCCCACAACCGTGCAGTTTTCCGGAACATCGCGCACCACCACAGCACCGCCGCCCACCTTCGAGTTGTCGCCGATGCGGATGTTACCCAACACCGCCGCACCAACGCCCACCATCACGTTGTTGCCCAATGTCGGATGGCGCTTTCCGCACTCCTTCCCCGTGCCGCCAAGCGTGACACCCTGGTACAGCGTGCAATCATCGCCGATAATGGTGGTTTCACCAATGATCACACCCATGGCATGGTCGATGAAGAAGCGTCGACCAATTTCCGCGCCCGGATGAATTTCAACACCTGTCATGAAACGCGTGAACTGTGACGATATTCGCGCAAGGCTTTTAAGCCCCTTGTTCCACAACCAGTGCTCAATCACATGTGACCAGCGGGCATGCAAACCCGGATAGGTGAGCCAGATGACAAACGAGCTTTGAGCTGCGGGGTCGCGGTCTTTAACCGCCTGCACATCCTCGCGGATGATCTTGAATATGTTCATGAGAATCCTATCTGCATCGGTGCGTAACGTTGTTGCTACCTACGCGCAACGCGCAGACAGCACACCCAAAATGCCGCAGGTTTCCGCGGCACCGGTTAGCTCCGCCGCCCTGTCTGACAGCGGAGCAACATACACACCGCGGTGGCCGAGATGCCCTCTTCGCGGCCCTCGAACCCCAGATGTTCGGTGGTTGTCGCTTTCACGCCCACATTGTCGATCGAAATGCCTAAAGCGCCAGCCAAATTCTTCCGCATCTGCTCGCGATACGGAGACAACTTCGGCGCTTGGGCAGCAATAACGCTGTCAACGTCTAAAATCTCGTAGCCTTGCTCGCGTACGAACTGCGCCACAGAAGCGAGCAACTTGCATGAATCAGCATCCTTATAAGCAGGATCAGTGTCAGGAAAGAGCTTGCCGATGTCGCCGCCGCGCACACCACCAAGCAGTGCGTCAGCTATAGCATGGGTAAGCACATCGGCGTCGGAATGTCCCATAAGCCCACGGCTATGCGGGATATCAACCCCGCCAAGGACGAGACGGCGCCCTTCGGCGAAGGCATGCACATCCATGCCCTGACCTATGCGCAATCTGGAGAAATCTTCCATCATCCCATCCGTTTCATCCTACGTTTGCCCTCACCTAACGAAGGCATTGCCGTACAGGATATCATTTCATCTGCTCGTTGCTCTTCAGAATCGCCGTGCGGACCGCAGCGGCCAACATGAGGTAGTCTTCCGGCACCGTAAGCTTAATATTGTCACGCTTGCCCTCCACCACAAGAACGCGCCCGCCAAGCCGCTCAATGAGCGACGAATCATCGGTTCCCACAAATCCGTCAGACAACGCCGATGCATGAGCCCTTCGGTAAATGCTGGCTCGAAATACCTGCGGCGTCTGTGCATTCCAAAACACACGCCTATCAGGCGTTCCCATAATCACGCCGTTTTCCACCACTTTAAGCGTATCGATGGAAGGATGCGCAACAATAACGCCGTCGGCGTCGATGTTTCCCTTAAGCGTGTTGATGGTGTGCTTAATGCGGTCAGGCGATATAAGCGGCCGAGCACCATCATGCATGACCACGTACTCGTATTCCTCGGGCACGTATTCAAGCCCCGAAAATGCCGATTCCTGCCTGCTCGGACCCGATGGAGCCATAACAATAGGCGTAACGAACGGGAAGGGGTCAACAGCACGCGCCAAATACTCGGACTGGCGTTCTTCGGGGCACACGATAACGATAAGACCCACGTCGCCCACGGCATCAAACGCTTCAGCCGACCAGGTGAGAATAGGCTTGCCCGCAATTTCAACGAGCTGCTTTCCGCCCTCGCGGCCAAAGCGCTCGCCGGTACCACCCGCAAGAATAACCGCTGCGGTTTTCGGATTCTTATCAACCTCGCCACACACGCCATGAAGCGATTGCGCGAGCAAATCAAAATTCAAATCGCTCAGCAAAAGCTCGGGTGCCGATAGCACCTCCGATGAGTACACGGGATCCATCGTCTTTTCCATGGCGCCCACCTTCCGTTGTTTCCCCTTGTCTCACAAGCACGCCGCACACGGGAGACACCCCCTGTGCGCGGCGCACCGTTTCGTTAATCTGCGGCCCCACCGCTGGCTGCACCGCCACCCGACGACGACGCATGCCCTAAATCATACCCGGTCAGCAGCAGCTCGGCTTCGCGAGCAATGCTGTCATGCTTGCGCGGCGCGGGAATACTCCCCTCGCCCGCTGAAAACGCGAGTTTCTCGCCCGACTCGTCCACATCGGCAACGATAACCGAACCGCTTGACCACCTGCCCTCGAGAATTTCTTCCGACAGAGGATCCTCGATAAGACGCTGAATAGCGCGACGCAGAGGACGAGCACCATAAGCAGTGTCGGTGCCTTCCTTGGCAACCAAATGACAGGCGGCATCGGTCAGGTTGATGGTCATGTTCTGCGCGATCAGACGCTCACGTAGATCGCCCACCATCAGGTTCACAATCTGCCCGATTTCTTCGGCCGTCAAACTCTTGAACACGATAATCTCATCAATGCGGTTTAAGAACTCGGGCCGGAAAAGCTTCTTTACCTCGGTCATCACGCGACTCTTAATTTCCTTATCGGAAAGCCCCGTATCGCCGTCGGCAGAAAAGCCCAGGGTCGACGGTTGCGCGATCTCGCGCGCGCCCACATTCGACGTCATGATGATAACCGTGTTGCGGAAGTCGACGCTGCGGCCCTGGGAATCGGTGAGCCGCCCTTCTTCTAGAATCTGCAACAGAATATTGAATACGTCGGGATGCGCCTTTTCGATCTCATCGAACAGTACTACCGAATACGGGCGCTGCCGCACCGCCTTGGTCAGCTGACCACCTTCGTCAAAGCCCACGTAGCCCGGAGGACTGCCTACCAGACGGCTCACACTATGCTTCTCCATGTACTCGGACATATCAAACGATAGAAGCGCATCTTCCGAATTGAAGAGGAACTCGGCAAGCGCCTTAGAAAGCTCGGTTTTACCCACGCCCGACGGCCCCAAGAAGATAAACGAACCTGCGGGGCGTTTCGGATCTTTGAGCCCGCTGCGCGAACGACGAATGGCTTTCGACAGCGCCGTAACAGCTTCATCCTGGCCGATCACGCGTTCATGCAGCACGCCTTCCATGCGCAGCAGCTTCTCGGTTTCGGCTTCGGTGAGATTACTCACCGGCACACCTGTAGTCATAGACACCACATCGGCGATGTCTTCAACTGTCACCTGATGCACCGATTTCGCGGAATCTTCCTCCCAGCGCTTTTCGGCCTCTTCGCGACGTGCTTTAAGATCGGATTCCTCGTCGCGCAGCTGGGCGGCTCGCTCAAAATCCTGCGAGGCAATGGCTTCATCCTTGGCGGCGCGGCACGTGCGCAAACTCTCATCGAGTTCGCGCAGCTCGGGCGGAAGTGTCATGTTGCGAATGCGCATGCGCGCGCCCGCCTCGTCAAGCACATCGATAGCTTTGTCGGGCAAAAAGCGATCCTGAATATAGCGGCTCGACAGCTGCACCGCCGCCTGCAGAGCCTCGTCAGTGAAGTGCACCTGATGATGTGCTTCGTAGCGATCGCGCAGACCCTCCATAATGCGCAGCGCCTGCTCTTCGTTAGGTTCTCCAACGGTAATAGGCTGGAAACGCCGCTCGAGCGCGGAATCCTTCTCGAGATGCTTGCGATACTCTTCAATGGTGGTGGCACCGATTACTTGGATATCACCGCGCGAAAGCGGCGGCTTCAAAATGGCGGCAGCATCGATGGAACCCTCAGCCGAACCTGCACCAATAAGCGTATGCATTTCATCGATGAACAGAATAATGTCGCCCGCGTCCATGACCTCCTTAATGCACTTCTTCAGGCGCTCTTCGAACTCGCCGCGATACTTACTCCCCGCAACAAGCGCACTCACGTCCAACGTAAACAGGCGCTTGCCGCGCAGAATGTCGGGTACCTGATTCGACACGATCAGCTGCGCCAAACCCTCGGCAACGGCGGTTTTTCCTACACCAGGCTCGCCAATGAGCAGCGGGTTGTTCTTTTGGCGACGGGAGAGCACCTGCATAACGCGCTCAATCTCGCCGGCGCGCCCGATAACGGGGTCAAGCTTACCCTCACGCGCCTTCGCCGTTAAGTCGGTGCCGAACTCCTTCAGCATACTGTCAGATGGGGCAGCACCGTCGAAGGGATTGCGTCCGGCATACACCGGGCTTTGTCCTACCAGGTCGTTCAGCGCACCACGAATATCAGTGCCCGACACGCCCAATCGGCCGAGCACGTCAAGCGCCGTGCCTTCACCTTCACGCACAATACCCAGCAGCAGATGCTCGGTGGATATGTAGGATTGTCCCATTTGCATGGCCTCGCGCAGCGAGTTTTCCATGACGCGCTTCACACGTGGGGTGAACGACAAGTGCCCCGACACATCGGTCTCTTCATCAATGGTCACCACCTGACGGATGGCTTGCACCACTGCGTCACGCTTGACGCCTAAACGGTCGAGCGCCTGGGCGGCAAGCCCGTCTTTTTCCTGAATAAGGCCAAGCAGCAAATGCTCGGTTCCCACATATGGCTGATGAAGGCTACGCGCCTCATCCTGAGCAAGCACGAGTACCTTGCGTGCCTTATCCGTGAATTTCTCGAATGACATGCTACCTCTTCTTTCTCACGCGATTGCGGGTACCGACGTGTTTGCCTTGGCTTCGCACGACATGGTACACCCTTGTTTGACCGCTTGTGCACATCGCGCATATCGTACCACTTCGCTTGTTTTGCACGGCGACAGGTTGGTCATATCCTTTGAAAGAGAATGCAGCAACGGCATTACAATTCGGCAACGTCAAGCGGAAACGCACCAAATGGCCGGATATGCACTGTACACACCGTGCAACCGGTCAAAACGCCGTACCTATCCACCAAACCATACACATCCGCCGAATAATCTGCTACCATACCTGACTTCCGAGTTTCGATTTCATTTCTGGTGCTAAGAATTCAACATGGTTTGTAGGTACACTTCGCTTTATCTTCTAAACGTTTTGTGCCCAAGCCATCGGTGTCATCAGGTGGGCGTCCTTCGAACGTGCTTCGGTGTGCGGCACTACTGGGCATTGGGTATGTTGAATTGGCAGTTGACGATGGAATCGATTTGTCCTTTCGTAAGGTAGTAATTGCCCAACGGCAGCCCCGTCATTTTCTCTAACTCGTCGATGATGGGTAAGGACTTGGAGATGTTGACGTATTTGCGCTCAGAGACCTCAACTACACGATAGTTGTGGGCAAGTCTCATTACCTGTTCAGTACAGAAGCGCCCATCTAACACTTTTAGCTGTACGAGCCGCTCTAGCAGCACCGATAGGTAGCAGATAAGAAAATGTCCGGTGATCGACTCGGGCTTTTGCAGATACACGGGTCTCGCGTCAAGTTGGGACTTCATCGCCTTAAAGGATTCCTCTATGCGCCAGAGATTATGGTAGGTCGAATAGATATCAGCATCACTCATTGACATCTCTGAGGTCACAATCATGTTGTAGCCTGCCAGACGGCGTGCTTTCTCGATGGCTGTGTGGTTTAGTGTTGCCACTACCTTTGCATCAGGTTCTTCTCCATTTGAATCAACTGCACTAAAGGTCACAAACTTAGCACTGTCACCATACTCTGACTTTTTGGCCTGCGACAGGCGCAAGC
>NZ_JAAKEB010000013.1 GCF_011038965.1 Adlercreutzia sp. ZJ141
TGCGATCTGGACCATCGCAGGCCCATCATAGGACAGGAAAGCCTTTTTCTGATTCTCATGTCAGCGGTACGGTTTAACCGTCTACCGCACCACAGGCATAGCCTGTGGGTTTCTCACATGGCGCTAAAGCCATTGATTGATCCTTACTGAATTACTCCTTCATAAGCATTTCTCCCTCGATGTTTCCAGTAGGAACAATTGACTGTGCTTGCTGTAATGGATGTATAGCTAGACGGCATTATCTGACCGTTTTGCGACGCCCCACACTCAGGACAGATTAAACTCCTTAATAATACTAACCATATGCAATGCAATAGATTATCTGTAACACACCAGCAGAAGGTGACCACAGTGCTTCCAAAGCAATAGCAATAGACGTCTGAAATATCCCTTTTTGATTTGCATTAGCTTCTGTGCTCTCAGCAAGCTTTGAATTGGGAAATCCGACTCATTTTTCGCTATACCACCAGATAGATCTCATTGTTACCAACCAAAAGCATCTTTCTTTCTCTCGTATAATCAATCAATAACAAAGCAGCTCACTACTCAAAGCTTTATGCGTCACGCCGTTCCGCTCTATCTATCTGTTCTAGCACTAACTTCTGTTTCTGTTCCCAATACTCAGCCTTTTCCTGGGAAAGCTCTTTGTCGAAAGTTAGTGTATATGCCTTATTGCGAGCAGCTTCATACTCTCCATTCACCATATCGTCCTCGATTTCATAAAGAACTCTTTCTAGATGGTTTTCTGCCATATTGATGTCATACTGTTCGCCTTGAACCACTCTTGCAACACCATCGATAATCAAAATTACTGCCAGAATTCCGCAAACGACTCCCATTGTTGCTAGGATGCTCAACCAGGACTTCCGTTTTTCTTTCCTTATTTTCTTTTCCGATTCCTCTACAAGTCGTTTTATGGCAGCGTTCTCAGTGCTACCTTCTCCAATTATTCTTGATTTTTCATAAGACTGTCTCAGTGACGATACCCACGCTTCCGAAATGCTACTCTCTCCATATTTGGCATAGTCCGCATAATCGATATTCGAAGCCGCAAGAACTGCGAAATCTAACAGCGCTTCTTTTGTATTAGGAATCCCAAAGCTTCGAATGAGATTGATTTTCCGCAAATCAGTCTCTTCGAGCTGCGTGCCAAGCCTTCGCCCCTTCTTTTTCCGAGGCCTAAGACTCTCTATACGATCAAGCTGAGCAGCGAGTTCACTAACGGTGCTTTTGGAAACACCTCTTACTTCATACCCACATAGATCACAGTGTGTTTGATAGGAGTCTATCCTTCCACCGCAATTTGGGCATTTATACACAGTTCCATAAAACTCTTCCCTGCGTACGCTTTCACTATTACCTATTGTCTGCGCTGAATTCGGTGGAGTTAAAACGTCTTGCACCTTTATCCTCACTCCGCACTTATAGCAAAAGACAGCATTCTCATTTAGAGATGTTCCGCATTGCGAGCAAAACGCCATTATTAAACCCCTTCCGGCGACTCAAACACCAGTCATTATAAGCTGCAAGACAGTGTTTTTTTGCTGAAAAGGGTGACCCGTTCTCATTCATTCCGAAAACTTGGTGTCTCTCGCGATGCTTGATACTCTCAGAACGCATCTTCAAGAAAAGTGACAAAATGCCCTGACCCCAATGTCCCTTCCGTCCCTTATTTTCGAGTTTGACTAACTTCGGAAGATTTATCGGAAATTTTCCGCAATAACTTCCTAAATTGTTCATTTTTTTCTGAATTGGAAGAATGCCGGATAGTGTGTCGAATGAGCATCGAATCGTTCAAAAGTGTCTCTTGATTTTACGCAGTATATTGAGTAAATTTACTCAATAGCGTTCGAAGCTAAAGGAGACGAACCACAATGTTCCAGCGCAAGATCGTTGCAACCATCGCAGCAAGAATGCAAGAGGACGACAATCCCCTCTTGCAGGTAGTGGCAGGCCCCCGCCAAACCGGCAAATCAACCGCAATCGCTCAAGCGCTTGACCAGGTCGAAAAGCCATTCCTTTCGGCAAGCGCTGATGACATATTCGCTCCCAACATAGATTGGTTACGTACGGAGTGGCAACAGGCACGCAATCTGCAGCGCAACTCGGAAAAGCCAACAATCCTCGTACTCGACGAGGTACAGAAGGTGGCCGGCTGGCCTAACGTAGTGAAGGGGCTCTGGGATGCCGACCGACGCGAGCAGCGACCCCTGAAGGTCGTTCTGTCCGGCTCGTCGAGCCTGCTTCTACGCAAAGGTTTGGAAGACTCGCTTAAAGGACGCTTTGAGGTGCTACGATCCACCCATTGGAGCCTGGCAGAATGCCGGGAGGCGTTCGGCTTCACACTCGACGATTTTCTGTTCTTCGGGGGCTTCCCAGGCGCCGCACGACTGGCCGGCGACGAGAGACGCTGGCGCGCCTACATGCGCGACTCGATTATCGAGCCGACTATATCAAACGACGTGCTAGAGCAGGAGGATGTGCGTAAACCAGCACTCATGCGGGCACTCTTTGAACTGGGTGCACGCTTCTCTGCTCAGGAACTCTCTTACACCAAGATGCTCGGACAGCTTCAGGATGCTGGAAACACAACAACGCTGGCGCATTACCTCACCCTGCTCGACAAAGCGGGTGTCTTGTGCGGCCTGGAGAAATACGACCCGAAGGCAATCAAGCGCAAAAAGTCTTCACCACGGTTCATGGTCTACAACACGGCGCTTATGACTGCGGCGTCCGGACGCGCTAAGGAGTTGTTGCTCAGCGATCCTGAACTGCGCGGCCACCTTGTGGAAAGCGCCATAGGAGCTCACTTGCTCGCTTTAGGATCCGACCTTGGCTTTAACGTGCATTGGTGGCGCGAGGGCAACAGTGAAGTTGATTTTGTACTTGAAGGCGAAAACAAACTTGCAGCGATCGAAGTGAAGAGCGGTCGAACGAAATCCCAGGGCGGCATGGCAGCGTTCCTGCGTACATGCCCCGAAGCAACGCGCATCGTAGTCGGCGGCAGTACTGCAGGCGCAGTCTCGATCGAAGACTTCCTCCTTGGTGACGTAGCCCTTCCCTGGTTGTGACAATAGTGACAATAGGGTCAGGTCATTCTGTCACATGCGCACGGATTTACCATCCACCCAGAATGGATCTGCGCACGCAGACCACCGCTTTCGACTTAAGGAAGCACTGATTAAAGATACATCACCATATAGACGGGCAGATAGAGTATCTTTTCCGCCAACGAGACGTTGCCTTCGCACAGCACCACGGCTTTTTCGATTCGGTAGTTCTGGGAGGACAGCACCTTGGTCAAGGCGCTATGCCGCTTGTAGCTCTTCCCGCTCTTTACCTCTATGGGAAGAACCTGTCCGTTCCCTGTCTCTATCACGAAATCGAGTTCGCCTATGCTCTTATTGCGGAAGAACCGCAGTTTATACCCATGGCACTTCAGCTCTTGGGCAACAGCGTTCTCGTATATGGAACCGTAGTTCACCCCCAGCTCGTCGCTGAGAATGCTCTTCGCCACGTCCACCTCGCTCATTGCGCACAGCAGCCCCACGTCGTTGGCGAACAGCTTGAAGAAGCTCCTTTGCTCGGACATCTTGAGTGGATGCCTCGGCTCGGTGACGTTGATGACAGGCAACGCCACACCCGCATCCGCCAACCAAACGAACTCCTCGCTGTACCGCTCGTACGTTCCTTTGGGTGCCAAGCTTGCGAAGCTGAAACGCTTCGACTGCGAATCAAGCTGGGCGGGCAGCTGGTCGTACACGTCTTTGACGACAAGTTTGCTTGTTTCGGCATACTTCGAAATATCCGCACGATACAGGATAACGATATCGTTTTGGATGCGCTTGACCTCGGCCACGTTGCCGGATCGCGCGAACTCGTCAACTGCCGCCGGCATACCGCCCACCAACAGATACTGGTGAAACAGCGAAAGCAGGCGTTCGTGGATGGGCCCGATAACCGAAGTTGACGACTCGAAGCAGCCCCTTACATAGGAGAGGGCTTCGTCACCTACGTCCAGCGCCCAGCAGAATTCCTCGAAATCGAGCGGGAACATCTCTATCGTCCGCAGGTAGCCAACGGGCTGGGATCTTATATCCTGCAGCTCAATGCCAAGAAGGGATCCCGACAGAATGAAGTCGTAACCTTCCCTTTGGACGAGGTACTTTATGTAGGTGATCGCCTCCTTGCACTCCTGCACTTCATCTATAAACACGCACGTATCGCCAGCGATGAACCGGGAACCACCGAACGCGGACAGAACCATGAACAACTCGTCGGCGTTGCGGCACCCTTCCATGGCAGAAAGGAGATCGGGCTGCTCGATGAGATCGAAGCGCACGTAATGCTCGTAGTTGCGGGAAGCAAATTCGTCAACAATGTAGGACTTCCCCACCTGCCTTGCGCCTGTCACCAGCAACGCACGGCTCGCGCGCGAGCTCTTCCACTCTTCCAGCTGCCGCGTGATCTTCCTCTTGAGAGACATAGGCTTTCCTTCTGTAGGATTTTTCCAACCTGATAATCTACGAAAACAGGGATCTTTCCAACCATTCTATCGTCCGTTGGGATTTTTCCAACCTGATAATCTACGAAAACAGGGATCTTTCCAACAAGCACGGCAAGTCGCTCCATCACGCAATGTAATGAGCGCGTCAGAAAGCCGCAAGCAGGGTGGCGGGAGACTAGATTGTACGGCTTGCATGTGACAGAATGACCTGACCCTATTGTCATTCGCTCCGCATCTACAGCAAGTTATCGAGCGCGGTGGCGAGCGCCTCTTCTTCGACAACGCCGGAAACGTAGCCGATAACGTTACCTTCGGGGCTCACGACAACCGTTGTGGGAAAACCTCGCACTGCGTATGCCGACAACGCCTGACCGTCGGTGTCGAAATAAAACGGCATGGTAAATCCACCGTCGGCGATGTAGGCATCGGCAGCTTCACGCGTCTCGCGCGATTCATCGGTGGCGTTAATCATCATGAACTGCACCCGATCGCCGTACGTTTCCCACATGGACTGCATCATGGGCATTTCTTCCTTGCAGTACGTGCACCAGCTAGTCCAGAAGTTGATAACCACCGGCTTGCCCTCAAACGACGACAGCGACACTTGCTGACCATTTTGGTCTTCCACGGTAAAATCGGGAGCCTCAATCGGCTCGTTATCTTTCGCATCCGCTGCCCCATCTTGCCCGTTTTCCGTTCCCTCCGACTGCCCGGCGCCCTGCGCACTTTCCGCACCAGAAGTCAGCGATGCATCCTTCGATCCAGCTAACGCACCGTATGCAACCGCTGCAACAGCCACCACCGCAACCAATGCGACCGCAATGATGATCAGAGTTTTCTTTCCGTTCTGCATAAAGCCTCCTAAAAGCTCAATAGCGAGAGCGCCCTCCCCATAAGCCCTGTTGCCATAAGGACGCCAACCACCACCAACAGCCCGCCGCACACCAGGTTAACAACGCGATAATGCCGTTTGATAACGTTGAACGCTGATTCCAGCTGCTTGACCAGCACCGCGCTGAGCACAAAGGGAATACCCAACCCCAGCGAATAGCACACGAGCATGGTAATGCCAACGAGCATAGAACCTTGCTGAGCGGCCAACAGCAGGGCCGAACCTAAAAATGCACCCACGCACGGCGTCCAGCCGGCAGCGAACACTAACCCAAACAACGCCGACGAGAAAAAACCCACCGGACGCACCGATGAATCCGCCTTGATGGTTTTATTCAGCAACCCAATGTTCAACACGCCCATGAAGTTTAGTCCGAACACGACAACAATCAGGCCACACACGATATTGAACGCTGTTTGGTACGTTGTAAGAAACGCGCCGACCGTACCTGCAAAGGCGCCGAGTATCACGAACACGATGGTGAAACCAAGTACGAACCCGAGCGCATTCACCAGCGTTTTCGAAAGCAGCCCGGCCGATTCGGTTGTGGTGCTCGCTTCGGCAAAACCGTTTGCGGACGCGTCACCACTTGTGGCAACCTCGCCATCCGCACCGGCCGTTGCAATGCCCGTACCAGCATCGCCGGCGAAATACGCCAAGTAAATGGGGATCATGGGCAGAATGCACGGCGATACGAACGTAATGATGCCTTCGAGAAACGAAACAAGGTATTCCACATGCGCCTCCTTCAACAACGTAACCCGGCACTTACGCACCCGCACGATACGCGAGTCTGTTTCACGTGAAGCGTACCATGCATGCAATCACACGCAATGTAAAACTCCGTAACAACTCGGTGATCTTCCTACCGGCATTTCTCACCCCGCAAAAGAGGGAGCAAAGCCGAAGTTCTGCCCCCTCTTGAGGAAACGCTGATTCAAGCCATCTTGTCATGCGTTTCCCGAACACACGCGTTGTTGCCACGTGAGTTCACGCACGCAATTGCGGCGCGAACTGTTTGTCGTTATGTCGTTACCTTGTTACGCCGTAGCACCTTCCTGCGCTGCATCAGCCTCGTGCTCGCTCTCGAGTTCTTTGGCATACTCGCGGTCGATCGCGCCCTCAACCGACGGCGGGTTCACGTCGAACGGCACGCTCTTCGTGAACAGGCTCACCACCGGCACAATGATAAGCGACAACACCATGGCAATTGCACCACAGTTGATAGGACTTGCGATAAGCGGCGTACCCATGAAACCGAGTAGCATGTTGCCCGTGGTCAGGCTAACGCCCACAATGAAACTCACCCACACAGCTGCCTTCGACACCTTGCCGGAGTACAAACCCCACAAGAAGGGCCCCAAGAACGCGCCGGCCAGCGCGCCCCAAGAAATACCCATGAGCTGGGCGATAAAGGTGATCGACGAATGATATTGCACTAGCGCGATAGCAGCCGACACGGCAACAAACACCAGCAGCAGCACACGCATGTAGCGAATTTTCTTCTTCTCTTCCATGCCTTTCACAATGTTGCCCTGAATGAGGTCGAGCGTGAGCGTAGATGAACTGGTGAGCACCAGCGAACTCAATGTTGACATCGAAGCCGACAGTACCAGCACGATAACCAGGCCGATCAGTAAGTCGGGCAGCGTCGACAGCATGGTAGGAACAATGGAGTCATACACCGGCGCTCCGTTGGGCCCCATTTCAACCTGGCTGCCATACAAACGACCAAAGCCACCTAAGAAGTACGAACCACCCGCAACCACAAACGCGAACAACGTGGAAATAATAGCGCCTTGTTTTACCGCAGGGCCGCTTTTAATAGCGTAGAACTTCTGCACCATCTGCGGCAAGCCCCACGTACCCAGCGACGTAAGGATAACCACGCCCAGCAAGTTCAGCGGATCTGGCCCGAACATGCTAATGAACGCGCCTTGCATTTCGGTTCCCTCGGCGGGAATTTGCGAGAGCGTGGTAAGTGCGCCCATGAAGCCGCCGTTGTCGCCGATAACCACCGCAATAACACCGCTGATGCCCAGCAACATAACAATACCTTGCAGAAAGTCGTTCATAACCGTTGCCATGTAGCCGCCAACCACCACATACACGCAGGTGATCAGCGCCATGCCGATAACGCACCATTCATACGGCAAGCCAAACGCCATACCGAACAGACGCGACAGGCCATTGTAGACGCTGGCGGTGTATGGAATCAGGAACACGAAGATGATAGCCGCCGCGGCAATGCGCAAACCCTTACTGTCATAGCGCTTACCGAAAAACTCCGGCATGGTGGTTGCCCCCAGGCGGTGCGTCATCTCGCGCGTACGCGGGCCAAGCACCCACCAAGCAAGCAAGCTACCTAAAATGGCGTTGCCAATGCCTGCCCACGTGGCGGCGATGCCGTACTTCCACCCAAACTGACCGGCATAACCAATAAACACCACGGCGCTGAAGTAGCTCGTGCCGTAGGCAAACGCGCTCATCCACGGGCCAACGTTGCGCCCTCCCAAAACGAACCCATCAACATTAGTGGTCGATTGGCGACAGTAAATACCCACGCCAACTGCAACGCCCACGAAAATGAGCACCATGCATATCTTTGCAATCATGTCGTTTTTTCCTTTCCTTACAAGAACTCAGTTACGCATCGGAGGCGCACACGGCCTTTGCAGGGCAAAAAAAATAGCACCGGCAAAACCCGTGTGCTAACAATATCGGTAGATCAAATTTGGGGAATTCACGCGCGCACGCACGGATTGCTGAGCCTCGTGCTGACTCATCACGGCGCAAGCGTTCTCAACGGACTTCTGAGCTACATGCTGCGACATGATGGCGCACGCCACGTCGTCGCTCGTACACTTCTGGGCGACGTGCTGGCTCATCACCGCATTGGCGGTGTCGAGGGAACACTTCTGAGCGACATGCTGCGACATAATGGCGCACGCAACATCACCTTGCAGGCACGCGGCGGCACGCGCAATCGAAGACGCGCCGTGCGCGATTCGTGCGATTCGTGCGGTTGCCCATGCGGATGCGGTATGTTTCCAAGCGAATGCCATGCGCACCACTTTATCACAGCAAAGCGATTGCGCAAAGGCTTTTTTGCTGCGTTCGAGCTGTGTCTGCCGTGTCTGCCTGCTGTGCCGTACCGAGTTCAAGAGTCCAAAGCCACGCTGTGTCTGAGCTGTACCCGCCGCACCAAACCGTGCTACCATGACGTTTAAGAAAACACTGATTAATTCCACCAGTCCCGCGCTTGCCAAACACACCGCAAGAAACCCCTTCCGAAAGCTCTTTTTCGGAAGGGGTTTCTTCAGTACTCAGACCAATACCACTGTCAGGGCTCGACACCACTGAGACCGGCGTTACCAGTGACGTCGTCCAAATTCAGCGACCAACACCTGCGTTAATAGCGGCTGTCGAAAATGCGTTTGGTCTTTTTCTCGGAACGAGGCAACTCGCCCATAGGCACGCCCTTGGCGTCGGGCGTGCAGCCCAACTTCGCCTTGAAGATCATAGCCAGCTCTTCCTCGCAGCGTGTCTTTTCGTCACCTTCAAGCGGCGTTTCGAACAGCACCGTAAGAACATCCTTGCCGCTGATGTTTTCGATCATCACCTGATACTCAGAGCTCGCACCATTCGTTACCTGAATGACCTCTTCCACCTGAGCCGGGAACATGTTGCACCCCTTCACCTTGAACATGTCATCGGTGCGTCCCGTAAGCGTTGCGATGCGCGGATGCTTGCTGCCGCACGCGCAGTCACCGGGAATGATGCGCGTTAAGTCGTGCGTACGATAGCGGATGAGCGGCGCGCCTTCCTTCTGCAGCGTAGTGAGCACCAGCTCGCCTTCTTCCCCATCGGGAAGCGGCGCACCCGTTGCCGGGTCGACTACCTCGATGTACACATAATCGCTCCAGATGTGCATGCCAGCATGCTCGTCGCAACTGATGCCGATGCCCGGACCATAGATTTCCGTCAGGCCATAAATGTCGTAAATCTGAATGCCCAGCTCGTTTTGGATGCGGTTGCGCATCTTCTCGCCCCAGCGCTCCGATCCGATAACGCCCTTGCGCAGCTTCAGCTTGTCGCGCAAACCGCGTGCCTGAATTTCCTCGGCCAGCAGCAATGCATACGAGCTGGTGGCACCGATAACGGTCGAACCCAAGTCTTGCATCATCTTCAGCTGCTTTTCGGTGTTACCGGGCCCCATGGGAATAGCCATAGCTCCCAGACGCTCGGCGCCCAGTTGGAAACCGATGCCTGCCGTCCACAGACCGTAACCCGGCGTAATTTGGATGCGGTCGCGATTAGTGATGCCTGCCATTTCGTAGCACCGCGCGAACTGAATGGCCCAATCGTCCACGTCTTTTTGGGTGTAGGGAATGATAACCGGCGTACCCGTGGTGCCCGATGAACTGTGAATGCGAACTACATCTTCGTCTGGCACCGCTTGAAGTCCCAGTGGATACGCGGCGCGCAGATCGTCTTTTTCGGAGAAGGGCAGGCGCTCGAAATCCTCTTGCGATTGGATGTCGGTAAGATCGATGCCTTCGAATTTCTTCGCGTAGAAAGCACTTCGCTCTTTTAAGGTGGCAAATTGCTTCTTTAGCAGGGCAAACTGCTCGGTGGTTAACTGCATGGGAACCTCTTTCTCGATCTATGCTGCACGAAGATGCGCTGTTTTGCAGAATTGCGACAATGCGCAGGGTTACGATGCCGCGCAACGTTGCGCACGGAGTTTCGAAATACGACGCTTCAAGCCCACGACCCGCCAGCAACGCCAGCGGGTTCGCCCGAACTTGAAGCTAAAGCCATCGACCAGCCAACGCGGTGCGCGCGGCTATAAAAAGAGAGATGTTCGAACAAGAATCCATGTGCACTATTGTAGGCTAAAGTACTGCTGTTGCAAGCGGCTTTTCACGATAAACCACGGGCACTCTGTGGTGTGTTTCTCCACAACGGTGTCTACTGCGCGTAAGTTCATGTCCACAAATTTCGGTTTCACGCACAAAGAGATGGCGCTTTTCAGCTCGTCAATGGTAATAGGCACGCGACCTTCCGTAATGGCGCAAGCCAAAAGCACCATGTTGAGCACTTTGCTACTGCCGATTTCATGAATAAACTCCGCTTCATGAACAATCGAGAGCGCTTGATCGGCGATCATTGCACGATCAATACCGACAAGCACATCATTTGCCCGATACGGTTCCTTCGACAACGCAGCGGTCACCGGCTGAATGGCAGTGACGGCGGTCACCAGCAAACCGTCGGTTGCCAGATACGGCAGCACGCGTGCCGCCTCTCCCGGTTCGAACGCGATAATCAGATCAGCGGTTCCCGGAAAGATCAGCGGCGCGTGCACCATTTCGCCATCGTTTCCCATGCGTACGTGCGACACCACGCTGCCGCCTCGTTGTGCCATGCCGATGGTTTCCGCCGTGCGCACATGCCAGCCCTTGCTCTGCGCCGCCTGAGCCAACACTTTTGCCGCTAGCACCGTGCCCTGGCCGCCCACACCTGTCAACAGTATGTTGATCATCGGGTTCCTCCTTCTGCTGGCGCAATCGCATCGAACGGGCACACTTGCACGCACAACCCGCAACCGTCGCACAGCGTTTCGTTCACAAGCGCCTGACCTCGATCTTTGCTTCGTGCGCCTGTCGCATCAAAGTCAAAGCCAATGGCGGGACAACCGATCTCGGTAATGCACTTTTTGCAGCCCGTGCACGCTTCTGTATTAATGTGTACCGCCGGATCGGGCTTTTTCAGCTGAATGCACGGCGAACGGAAGATGATGGCGGACGGCCCTTCGAAATCGATCGCCTCGCGCGCCGCCGCTTCCGCTTCCGCAAGATTTAACGGATCGGCGAATGTGATGCATTCCACACCTATGGCACGCAGCACGCCTTCGATGCTTACCGGCTTGCGCTTGTGGCCCATGAGCGTGACGCCCGTGCCAGGGTGCGGCTGCGAGCCGGTCATGGCAGTGGTTGCGTTATCCAGCACCGTAACCGTGATGTCGTGCCCGTTATACACTGCATTCACAATGCCGGTTAGACCGCTCGCGAAGAAGGTAGAGTCACCCACAAACGCCACATGCTTCTTATGCGGCTCTGCCACAGCGAAGCCTTGCGCCATAGTAATGCCCGCACCCATGCACAAACACGTGTCCACCGCGTCGAGTGGCTTGGCATTGCCCAGCGTGTAACAACCAATGTCACCGCACAGTACCGCATCGCGCTTGCCAAGCGCACGCTTCACCGCGTAGAAGCTGCCGCGATGTGGGCATCCCGCACAGAGCACTGGTGGGCGCACGGGCAGCGCGTCGGGATAGCGGGTAAGGGCAGATTTGTAGGTAAACTTCTTGACCAGCGACTCGAAAAAGCAATCCTCTTTGTCGAAGAAGTGCGCCAATCGCATGATAATGTCCTCGGTGGAATTCTCGCCGCGGTCGCTCGCATCGCCCGTGAGTTTGCCACGTACCTCAACCGACAAATGACGCGTGCCTGCAAGCTTTAGCAGCTCGTCTTCAAGCACATAATCGAGCTCTTCGAACACAATTATTTCGCTGAGTCCTTCAGCGAAGCGCGCAGCAGCATCTGTAGGGAACGGGTAGGGCGTGCCTACTTGCATGAAACGATACGCCGGCAACGTCTCACCCATTTCTCTGGCAAGACGATCCAACAGCGAAAGCGCTTCGCGTGCATATGCAGCAGACACACCGCCCGCAACCACGCCAAACCGTGGACGTTCGGACGTGTTGCCGTCTTCTGTCACAGGGTTGAACTGCACAAACGACAGATCTTCGCTGAAGTCGCGCGCTATGTCGCGCATACGCTGATTGATTTCACCATGCGCTTCGAAACTGCGTCGCGGGAAAATGACCCAGCGCGGGTCTTTCTCAAAACCTCCTTCAGGCACGTCAAGTGCTTGGGTTTCCGCCGGTACGTCGAAGAACGTGGATGCATGGCAGATACGCGTGGTGGGGCGCACAATCACCGGCGTGCCGTAGCGCTCCGACAGCTCAAACGCCGCACGCATCATAGCAGCGCCTTCTTCGGGTGTGGAAGGATCGAGCACCGGCACCTTCGCGAATGAGGCAAAGCGACGCGTGTCTTGCTCGGTCTGCGACGAAATAGGACCAGGATCATCCGCCACAAACAGCACTGTTCCACCGCGCACGCCCACGTAATTCAGCGACATCAGCGCATCGCTCGCTACGTTGAGCCCCACCTGCTTGCAGGTGAACAGCACACGAGCACCGCAGTACGCTGCGCCCGCAACAAGTTCCAGCGCCGCTTTCTCGTTGGTGGACCACTCTACGTGCACGCCATGCGCCACACCTGCGTCATGCAGCTTCGCCACCGTTTCGATGAGTTCAGACGACGGCGTACCCGGGTATCCTGCCACCACGCGCACACCCGCTTCCAGCGCCGCCCACGCGAACGCCTCGTTACCCATCAGCAGTTTCTTCGCCATACGTTCCTCTTCCGTCGGCAAAACCTTACGCTTGCGCCATGGCCGCCTTGTAATCGATAATTTTCTGACGCGCTCCCTCGCAACCGGTTCCCATAATTTGAACCGCCAAAATGGCTGCATTCTTTGCGCCGTTGATGGCAACACACGCCACCGGCACACCACTTGGCATCTGCACCATAGACAGCAGCGAGTCAAGCCCGCCCAAATCAGACGTTTTCATGGGCACCGCAATAACCGGGCACGGCGTGTACGCAGCAACAACGCCGCCCAAGTGCGCGGCCTTTCCCGCAGCGGCAATGATCACGCGAATGCCGCGCTCGTGTGCCGTGCTGGCCCACTCGTGAACCTCAGCGGGCTTGCGATGGGCGCTAGCCACCTTCACCTCGTAAGGCACACCGAAATCATCGAGCTGTTTCATGCACGCTTCCATGACCGGCATGTCAGATTCAGACCCCATGATGATGCCAATATGCGGATTATTTCCAGAACACGACATGTTTTCTCCTATCCTCAAAACGCAATAGTCTAAATTCTATCAACTCAGACCAGTAACGAAGTTCGAGTCTGTGTTGCAGAACGAAAAATTCGGTCATTCTCCCACTTGACCCAAGAGCAAAACATAGGTAGACTATCTACTCGCGTTCGAATCGATCGCAATTTGGTCGGGTAGCTCAGTTGGTAGAGCAGCGGACTGAAAATCCGCGTGCCGAGGGTTCAAGTCCCCCTCCGACCACCATAAACCGCACGGCTCCCAACACTGGGAGCCGTTTCATTATTGGGGATAGTCCTGGGACTTGAACCCTGCGAAGGCGAAACCGTCCAGCGGACGGTTTCGGCGCGAGCACCGCGTAAGCGGGGCGCAGCGAAGCGGTTTCGCAAAGCGTAAACGCCAAGTCCCCCTCCGACCACCATAAACAGCACGACCCCCAGCAATGGGGTCGTTTCATTGTTGGGGAGAGTCCTGGGACTTGAACCCTGCGCCTTATGCGCTCGCCGTTAGTACGTCGTCAGTACATCGGCGGGCACTTCAATGATTATGTTGGCACCTGCCTTTTGCAGCACCTCTGTTGGCTGATAGCCCCATGCAACGCCGATGCTGAACGTGTTGGCGCGGCGCGCCACCTCCATGTCACCCGCGGAGTCGCCCACGTACGCCGCGCGACTGGGTGCCACCCCAAGCTCCTGTAGCGTGCGCAAAAGACCTGCGGGGTCAGGCTTGCGAGGAAACTCGTCGCATTCGCCATGTACAACATCGAACACACCCGGGAAATGCTCGGCGATAACCGATTGCGTGGCCGCGTCGAACTTGTTTGACAGCACCGCCAACTTCGCGCCGCGGCTTTTCAGCTGATGGAGCATTTCGGGCATGCCCGCATAGGGAAGTGTGAGCCGATGTCCCAGCGTGGCGTAACTCGCCTTCCACCGGTCGAGCGCCGCCTGCGTGTCGGCTATGCTGGTGTTCGGCGGAACCGCCTGTTTTATCAAAGTGAACGCTCCGTTACCCACGTAGCTTAAGATTTCTTCGCGCGTGTGCTCAGGATACCCGCATTCGCGCAGCACTGTATTCGTCAGAACCACCAGGTCAGGGATCGTGTCGAGCAAAGTGCCATCCAAGTCGAACACGTATGCATCAAATGGGAGTTTTTCGTCCATCTATTCCTCGCCTTTCTGCGGTTTTGCGGCTTTTGCAGCGCTTGCCTACTTATGATACGGCTCCCCGCGCGAGATACGCTGCGCACGGTACAGTTGCTCGAGCAACACCACGCGAGCAAGATTGTGCGGCAGCGTGATGGGTCCAAACGATAGCGTTTCGTGCGCCCGGGCTCGTACTGCATCGCTCACGCCATCAGACCCGCCAATGACGAAGGCCACGTCGCTCGTTCCGCCCAGCGCCAGCGCATCAAGTCTGCGGGAAAAGTCGACGCTACCGCGCTGCGTGCCCTCTATCGCCAACAGCACCACTCTTGTTTGCGCAGGCAGCGCGCCAAGTGTAGCAAGAATAGCTTCGCCTTCGCGGTTGCGCGCATCATCCACGCCTCCAGCTCGCGCCGGATCAACATCAGCAACTTCGCGCACGACCGTTTTCCCATAGGGCTGCAAGCGCTTCACGTACTCGTCACACGCTTCTTTCCAGAAACGCTCTTTCAACTTGCCAACAGCAACGATGGTAAATCTCATGACTGAAAACGAAATGCGCTACGCGTGAAACTTTTCGAGAGCAGACGCAACCTTGCGCGCGGCTTCCGTGATGGTTAGACCGTTCACGTCAACCGTCACTTCAGCGTACTGCTCGTACAAGGGCCTGCGCTCATCGAACAGCTCGCGCAGACTCATGCCCATGCCGCCTTTCAGTACCACGCCGCGCTCTTGCAAGTCGCCCAAACGACGCGTCAGTTCGTCGTAGGTGATTTGCAAGTACACGATAACGCCTTCAGAAGCCAGATGCTTCATAGCAGCGTGCGAGTACACAGCGCTGCCACCCGTAGCTATAACGGTGTCTTCCATGTCGATAACCGACAAAACCTGATTCTCAACCTCAATAAACCCATCGGGGCCACATGCATCAATGATCTTCTGCAGTGTTCTGTCGCATTGCTTTTGAATGAGCAGGTCGCCATCGACGAACTCCATGTTCAGCATCTTCGCCAGAACCACGCCCAACGTCGACTTGCCGGCTCCCGGCATACCAATGAGAACGATGTTGCTCTTTTCCGCCATGAAAACACTCCCTTTCACCAGCCTGCGCGTCCCGGAAAACACTGACCACGTTGCCACATCGCAGCTGCCCCACGCCTGAGTCTTTTACTAATCGGAGCCATTATAAAAGATGACCGCTTGGCCGCAAGTCCCGAACCAGCAGGCATGCAATAAGACACGACAAAACGACGAAATGAGACAAACCCGTGAGAGAAAACTTCTATGAATTTCCAGGTCAATCAGGTGGTTTATCGAGTGCTGCAGATTCTCACGATTGCGATTCCAGTTCATTCGGCGCACAGGAGCGCTTCTTTAACGGAAACGTTTCGCTGATAACGATGGCGGCAAAGATAAGGGCAAAACCCGCGATCAAACGAGGAGTCATCTGCTCGCCATACAACAGCACACTGAAAACCACACCGAATACGCTTTCCAAGCTGAGAAGCAGCGATGCCTGCGCCGGCGGAACATGAGCCAACGCAATGTTTTGAAATAGCAGCGCCAAACACGACGCGCATATTACCAAATACAACATGGTGGTCACTAAATCGGCATTTACTGCCGAAGCAGGGGGCAGTGTTTCTGTGCAGGCCCCCACCGCCAAACCACATACGCCACCAACCAGAAATTGATACACAGTAAGTGCCAGCACGTTTAACCCTGCGTCAGAGAACTTCGAAACACACACGATATGGAATGCGAAGAAGAACGCACATACAAGCGTCATCAGGTCGCCAAACTCTATGGTCAGCTCGGATAGCGAGCCGGTCAGCGACACCAAACCCAAGCCAGCAACGGCAAGCACAGCCGCAACCAGGTTAAATACCGTCGGACGTTTCTTTGCCACAAGCCACCAGGCAAACGGCACGATAACGCAGTACACGCCCGTGATGAACGCGTTCTTCCCCGGCGTCGTATACGCGAGCCCGATCGTTTGCACCCAGAAGGCCAGAAAGTTCAAAACGCCCACAATCAAACCCGCTACAAGATGCCGACGATCGAGTGACTGGCGCACGTGTTTCCACAAAATCGCAAGCAAGATCAGGCCAGCAAACGAAAACCGAATGCCGATCAGGTATGCCGGCTGAAGCACGTTCACGGCGTCTTTCATGAACACGAAGGACAGGCCCCACATGATGGTGGCTGCCACAATGAGCAACTTGTACCAGACGTTTGACATCCCGCTTAACGTATTCCTTCCCTTGTTCTGCTTGCTTGTCGTTTTTCTACCCTTGCGGCCATGTGTTCAGCTCGGTGTCACCCCCAAAACTGCTACGCTCCGAAGACAGCGCTGCACGCGCCGCATGCATGGCCTCATCGAGTGACCGTTGCAGCTCGTCGGCAGCACGCGCGTAGTCGGCGGCTTTCCTAGCATCGTCTGACCCCCAGGCGTTCGCAACAGCGGCGTCCAGCACGCCAAACTGATAGGCATACGGCACCAGAAGCCGCCAATCGACCACGGCGTCGGAAAGCGACTCGCCTCGATCACCGAACTCGAGCAGCCAGTTGCGCAGCGCCTTGCAGCGCGCAACCAGGTTGTTCCCCGAAACGGATCTGCGCGGAAGGTAATTACCCAAAACCGCCATGGCAAGCGCAGTGGGAACCGCAAACACCGCCGGAAACATACTACCCGCCAAAAGCGACAACGCAATGCCGCCAGCAAACACCACCAACGCCGCAATGAGCACGGCTTTTTGAACCGCGCGCGAACGCTCGTCGAAATAACCTCGGTGCCCAATCTCCGCACCAAGTTCGTTATTGAAGGTACTCATGGCATGAACGTACACATGCGCGTCTTCTTCGCCAAAACGCCTGATGTCGGCCGTGGTCAGCTCGCCGGAGTCCTGTGCTATCACATCGAACAGCGCCGAAAGGACCGACGCATCAAAGGGGTCGCTAAGCGTGTCTGGTGCTGCAAGTGCTCGTAAAACAAGCTGGTCGCCGGATGTCGTTTCGCTCGCTTTACCTGCTTCGCCTGCTGCCCCCATTGCGCCCGTTTCACCCGCAACGTCGGCGCGCCACTCCCACGCAAGCGATCCTTCGTTTCGAAGATGCATTACCGTCGCAACAAAATCGGCCCGACTGGGATGATTCCATCGCCACAACCGACCAGCCAGCGCTGGATGAAGGTTGCTGTCGGGCATATCACACCAATAGTCGCCGGTGAAATCCGGCTTGCGCTCGCGCCCGAACGCAAGATAAGCAACAACCGCCGCGAAAAGCGCTATAACACACACGATCGCCGACACTGCCGCCCGATTGAGCTCGGCAAGACGACGCATACTGTTCTGGTCGGCCCATCCATCTTCTTCGTTGAGCGCCGTGGCAAGGCGCATGGTTTCGCCGGTTTCAGCTCGGGCTTCATCGGACACGTCGTAGAGCCAGCCAACCGGGAATGTTACGCGTGCTTCGGCAAATTGCCCCGCTTCAACCCGGTCAGCCGAATACGTGATTGTGCCGTCATCGTTCACGCCAAACGTTCCACTCTGCGGTCCGTGACCCCACGCATGCACGTTGTCGCCAGCCACCGCCGAAACACCTTGGGGTACGGGTAGCGTCAGTGTCATGGTTACCTGCTCCGACGCCACGTTCCATTTGTCGCTTACATACTTCCAATACACCTCGCCAACGTCTTTGTATGCAGCGACACCGTTGACGATTGTGTAGTCGAGCTCCACAACAAGGGGAGTTTGCTTTTGCTTATCTACTTCTTCCTGAGCGCGGAGTTCTTGGTCGGCCGCTTCGGTATCAGTCGTTTCGTTGCCGACGGAGTCAGCATCGACATCGGCGGTGACAGTTGTCATATCGGTTTCGGCGTCAGGCGCTGCGGCGGCAGAAGCGTCATTTTGCGCTTCTGGTTCGCCGGCGGATCGGTTTGCTTCTTCGCCTTCCCCTTTGCCTTCGCCGCCTGCCGTCGCAGTCCCTTCGGCATCTTCGTCATCTGTGCTACCCTCACCCGAGCCAACACCTATGAACACATAGATATCGTTTTGAGGGTTGTCCACCGCGAAGGAATCGGCATCGGGACTCCCGCTTTTCCGCCAATCAACCACGAAGTAAGTGCTTGCCAGCTCGGTCCAATCTCCCACTGCCTCGCCATTGGAATCAGCCGCAGCGAAGCACACCGAGTTGACGGCAAGCTCGGCATTATCGGAAGGCTTCTCAACGTGCCACACGGCCGAAAGTTCGCCGCTCTCCCCGATAAGAACCCGGCGCTCAACCACATGCAGCGAGCCATCAGCACCAACCCGAGCATCAATGGACACGCTAGGGGAAGCAACAGCATCGGCGTACGCTACGGTCCTGCTTGCAGCAACTTGACCGGCGGCGAGCAACATCGGACCTCTGTCAGCAGGCGCCGCCAGCTCGCCGCGCACACCGTTCGCAAAAGGAGCAGCCGCAACCAAAGCGAATGCGCATACAAGCGAAACGAGCGCACGCGCGCACGCCGCCAACAGCGAACGTAGCGAATGACACGACCAACGTCGCGCGATATGCCGCTCACCGCTAGGCGTATAGAACGCATCGGGCGCATTCGAACGCGTTTTCTGCGCATGACCTGTGTTTTGCACGTTTCTGCTCCTTGCAAGTTTTCAGTGGTCACGGTATCATAGCAAATCGCATTTGTTGTTGCGTGGAGAGCTGACCGAGAGGCCGAAGGTGCTCGCCTGCTAAGCGAGTATACGCCAAAAGCGTATCTGGGGTTCGAATCCCCAGCTCTCCGCCACTGGCAAGTTAGTCGAACCCCTACCTATTTTCAGGTAGGGGTTCGTTACATTCGGCGGCACAAGCTAGCGACGAATGCCATGGCGCTTCGCTTGAACCATTGGTCCAGATAAAAAAGTGCAGCTCATCGATTTTCATCAAGAGCTGCACGCTATAACACTATAGATTTGTTGCTTGGCTTATGCTTTCTCTGCAAAAGCAATGGAGTAGACGAACGCATCCGGCGTGTAATAGTCGACCGCTTCACCGTCAACTTCAGCGTAAGGATATCCGAATGTGTTCAACGGATCTCCATCCTGAGCAGGATTCAACGTGAGATCCCTTCCACGAGAAAGCTCAACGCGCTTTTCGTCCCAGTTGCCCCAATAGTACTCTTGCATTTCTTTCGTCTCGTTGGACGACTTATCCCATTCGTTCGTCAAAACAGCCTTTAGAACGTCGGCAGGATCCGCCGGAATCCATCCGGTACCCGGCAAGTAGAACTCTGCCCAGCAATGCTGGTTCTTCGTGATGTCCTCATCGTTGATACGAACGCCGAACATCTCGCGAGCAGGCACTCCCGACGCACGGCATAAGGCAACAAACATGGAATTGATGTCGGTGCACTTGCCCGCCTTCGTATCCAGCAAAGCACAAACATCGCCCTGGCCGCAGCCCTTAACATCGTTGTCGCGGTTCATGTTGGCAATGACCCAGTCGTAAATCGCACGGGCCTTGCCCAAATACGTCGTTTCGTCCTTCGTAATTTCGTCGGCAAGATCTTTCACTTCACCGGTCACCGACACCATGCTGGAAGCGCCAAGGTACTCTTCCATGTCGCTTCCAACTGTGCCTTCTTCAACCAGTTCGGGGCAAGCTGCCTCTTCACGCTCTACGAAGAAAGAGCAGCTCGCAACTCGGCTCGCGGGCTCAACCGAGGCATCCCATTCAACGTACAGCATCTGATTTCCATAAGTATCTTCGGTGATTTCGGCTCTTGTTGCACCATCGGCTTCATAGGCAACATCGTCGATTACCTGATACTCGTTCGACTGAGCAACGGGAATCCAGGCACGAACAACACTACCCTTGTCGTATTGGGACATATCGACGCTCGTCGTAACCGTACCGGCTTGCGTTGCTCCTTCAACAGTAACCGGAACGGATGCCCGAACCTCATCAGAGTCGGGAGCCATGGCGCTAATCGTGGCAGAACCAGCCTTAACGGCAGTCACAACACCTTGGTCATCAACCGTTGCAACATTTTCGTTGCTCGACTGATAAACGACATTGCTTGCTTCTTCAGCAGGAGTCACTTCGATCGTTGTGGTATCGCCCTTCTTAAGCGCCTGGTTGGCAACGTCGATTGTGATTTCCTGAGCAGCGCTGGGCTCTTCGGCAGGCTCTGAGGTCTCCGAAGACGTGCTGCATGAGCACAAAGCGAGAGGGAAAGCGATTGTCGCCATAAATAAGGCTGCCGCTTTCCGAACAGTCAGTTTCATTTTGTTCTCCTTTACAACATTAGTAAACGTTGTTTTCAACATTAGGAACGTTGTTTTTCGGCACTACACGCCATAAGGCATGAAGAAGGCCGTGCAGAAGGCTCCATTCGCTTTACAAGCTCAAAACAAGCTGTCCCCCACATGGCAGGCACGAACGGAATAATGAAAGCAGATAACGCGAATGAGGCTCGTACGCTGCCCAAGATATTCAACGAGCAACAAGCCGCAAAGCAGCCCTCCCCCGCTGCAGAAGCGAATATCTAGATCGCGAAGTGATAGTCTAACTTGCTAGATTCGATTTCGCAACTTCCCCTTCTTATGTTTCCTGTGTTGCGTATTTAAATTTACAAGAATTTGATGTTTTGAGGTGCCTACACACAACCCAGCCAAAAACGGATGCTGAGAGATTGGAGGCCTCATACAAGATTGGAACACTCATTCAAGACTCGCTCAAAACCCTGACTACAAGCAGTGAATAATCGGTCCTCGCACACTTTTTGAAACTTAACCCTGAAACCCGATAAACAAGGCAAAAACCGCAGAAAACAAAAATCCTGAAATCGTCTTCGATTCCAGGACCTTACGTTCAAGTGGTGCGCCGTGAGGGATTCGAACCCCCGACGTACTGATTCGTAGTCAGTCCCTCTATCCAGCTGAGGTAACGGCGCACTTCCAAAACAGCAAAGGCTATTTTGCTACTAAGACAAGCTCCTGTCAAGCACGAATTTCACTTTTTTACAATGGACGTCATTGCTTGTTACCGCCCACGGATCAGCGAAACTTTTCATACTCAGCGCAACACCCCCGGGTGTTGCAGTTACTTTGAAAAGTTACCCACAGTATTGCAGCCCATGGGTTAGCCGGCTGGACGGATAGCACCGACCTGCGTCAAACAGAAATCGACGTTGCCTTCTTTGCCATTCTCTATTCTCGGCGCAGATAATCCGCCAAATACGGAACTGCAAATGCAACTTTCCCTCGAGCAGGTGCTTCAATGATTCCAGCGTCAATAAGCCTTTTGCGGTACTTTTGAACGTAGTCGTGCGGAAAAGACATTGACTTCCCGTTGTGGAGGTTCGTTTTCCTTTTTTTCCTATTTGTCAAGAAAGCGCTCAGCAACGGTTTAACCTCAGCCTGTCAAATGACACGTCAGGCCATTCCCTCTTGAGATGAATAGACGAGCAGAATATAGAAAGCAGAAGAGCCACTCGTTGCAAGTTTGGGCAAGAGCGGAAAGTGAGTTGATTCTTGCAGTTTCTTGCAAACGGCATCTTTGAAGCGCGAACGTCTTTTTTTCTCTTTCCGCGCCGCTTTGCTATACTCGCCCTTATGACTGATCGAGAACAACAAGCCACGCAGCAAAACGCCCGCAACGCTGCTGAAAGCACAACGTACGCCGACAAGGCCGCGAAAACAGCCTGTCGGAAAGCGGCGCTGGCCGCGCGCGATGCGATTCCACCCGAATTGCGCGCACAGAAAAGCGCTGCTATTTGCGCCGAGCTTGTTCGTTTGGCCGACAGCCTTCTGCAGCAAGCCAATATCGCGCCACATACGCGCGCCATAAAAGCAACGCACAAGCCAACCATAGCCGTATACTTCCCCATGAAAAGCGAAGTTGACCTGCATGACTTCTTCTTTGCGGCGTACAAGCGCGGCTGGCGTCTCGCCTTCCCCGTGATGACCGATACCGGCATGGCGTCCTACGACATTCCCGTTGCGCGCTTTACCGAAGCTCGCAACGCTTTTCTCAGCACGCCGCTACGCACGATATCGCATGCCCACATGCGCGAACTCGTATATTGCCAGGTCAGCGCCGCTTCCATAGACCTCGCGATATGTCCGCTTGTCGCCTTCGACAACAGCAACGCACGCTTAGGATATGGCGGCGGAAATTACGATCGGCTCCTTCCCCAGCTTCGAGCGAACGCGCCCGCGATCGGTGTCGCATTCAGCGAGCAGCGCGTCCACCACGTACCCACCGAGCCACACGACAAGCCGCTACAACAAATCGTGTGCGCGTAAGCGAGCGCACCCTCCACAAAACCCCGCCAAGCCGCTTGCAATGATTCGATGAAGAGCGCTTTCAATCTGCGAAAACGAGTACAATACGAACCCAGCGGCAGCAGTGCGCGCACGTTGCACGCGCTACCCGCATCGCAGCATCGCACCCGAAACGAAGGATTTGCATGAACCCAGCAATTGTTGTTCCCACCTTTGTTTCCGCTCGCGCCGCCCGACGCGACGGCGGCGGCGTGACTACAACCTACGACCACACCACACCCCTTCAGCAAGATGGCGAACTTCCCCGTTTGCTTGAATCGTTGCAATCGGTAACTGGTGTCGGGCAAATAATTATCCTTGTTGCCGCTGAAAAGCCTATCGAAACGCAGGCGGCCGAGAAGGTGCAAGATATCGCCATGCGCTTCCCGACGCTCAACATTGTAGTTATCGGCGCGCCTGAAGCAGCACTGGTGCATCAGCGAATGGAGCAGCTGAATCTGGGTCGTCCCACAAAGGAAGTAGGGCTTGCCGGATATGGTGCCATCCGCAACATGGGCCTGGTGATCGCACATGTACTCGGGTTCGACTCGGTGGTATTTTTGGACGACGACGAAGTCATCGACGACCCGAACTTCCTGGTAAACGCCATGTATGGCCTAGGCAAGCTCACGCGTAAGGGTATTCCTATTCTGGCCAAAACCGGCTTCTACTTAAATTCCCAAAACTCGTGCATGGCCAGTCGCGAAAACAAATGGTACGACCGCTTCTGGCAGCAGAACTCAGCCTTCAATGAATGGATAGCGAAAGCGTTGCGCGGGCCGCGATTGTCGCGCTCGAACCACGTGTGCGGCGGGTGCTTAGCCATCCACCGCGAAGCGTACAAGCGCCTTTCGTTCGACCCATGGATCGCGCGCGGAGAAGACCTCGACTACATGCTGAACCTGCGCATGTACGGATCGGATATTTGGTTCGACAACAAGTGGCACATGCGGCATCTGCCACCCGCAACAAGAAGCGAAGGCACGCGTTTTCGCCAAGACATCTACCGCTGGCTGTATGAATTCCGCAAGATGGAATACAGTCGCACGCAAATTGACCTGATGAAGATAACCGCCGACTCACTCGAGCCGTACCCTGGTCCATTCTTGCGCCCAGGCATCCGCCGCCGCATCCGTTTGACCGCATGGCTGCGCAGTATCGGTCGTCCCGACAAGGCGGCTTACCGCAAGGCAGCAAAAGCCGCGGCGGGCGAGGCGTCCGTGTACGCCGAGCGCAATTGCACGAACTACTTCGAGTTCCAGTACGTATGGCCTGAGCTCATGTCTCGCCTGGAAAATGACCGTGCACTGCGTACGGCGCTCGTCCAGTCGACCATTCAGCGTCGCGGACTCGATGTCGCGCAAAGCGCTGCGGCCGTAGCCGAAGAGCCCACGCCAGTCCGCAACATCGACCCGGGCGCAACCACGGAGATTCGCCTGAACTTGGCCGAGTAGGCGGACACAGGAATCGGAATGGATGTTGTTTCGCTGATCGTTCTCCCCGCGCTTTGCGGCGTGGGAATCGGCATTTTCTCGGGGTTGCTGGGCATCGGCGGCGGCACTGTTATGGTGCCCGCATTCCGGCTGCTGTTCGACATGAGTCCCACCATGAGCACGGCAACCTCGATGTTCGCGATTATTCCCACGTCCATTTCCGGAGCGACACAGCACCTGCGAAACAAAACGTGCCTGCCAGCCGTCGGCCTTGCTGCCGGCATCGGCGGGGCCTTCACCTCTCCAGTAGGTGTGTGGCTGGCACAATGCTCCCCTGGCTGGATGGTTATGCTCGCGGCAGCGCTGGTTATCGGCTATTCGGCGTTCACCATGCTGCAGAAAGCCGTGAAGATGGGGGCGTCTTCTCAGGGGGAGTCTTCTCAAAGCTCGTCCTCCCAAAGCTCGCCCGCGCAAGGGCTACATTCCCAAAGTTCGTCTTCACAAGCCGAAACGCAAGCAACGGCCGAGCCACTTGAAACCCCAGCAGCAACCAGCGTAACCAGCGTAACCAGCGAAGCTGCTCCGACAAAAACATCGCGTCGGCAACTCGCCCTTGCCGCGGGAATCGGCTTGATTGCCGGAGTCGCTTCGGGATATGTGGGTGTGGGCGGCGGCTTCCTCATGGTACCGTTGTTCATATCGCTTATAGGTCTGTCTATGAAGCAGGCTTCGGGCACATCGCTCATCGCGGTCATGATTTTGGCCGTTCCGGGCGTTATCGAGCAAATGTTGCTTGGCAACGTGAACTACTTCGCCGGACTCGCCATCGTAGCGGGAACCGTTCCCGGTGCCATCATAGGTGCACGCCTGGTTCGCCGCGTGCCCGAACGCGCACTGCGTTTCATCTTCGGCGGCTTCCTCGCGTTTGCCGCCATCATGTTAGCAGTCAACGAATTCGGCTTAATCGGCTAGGAGGGCACCATGACGCAAGAAAACGGGCGCGCAAGCAGTGCCATGTCCCATTCGTTCGTTCTCGAAATGCTCATGATCACCATTGCGGTGGCGTCATCGTTTGTGTTAGCCGGCACCATCTTCGGCCCACTGCATAGCCCACTGCTCACCGTGTTGTCGGGCTTAGTGTTCACCCTTTCCGTAGTGGTGGTGGTGCGGCTGCTGATGGATCCCGACTCCGTACGCGCGCATCAAACCGACTCGATGCTCAAGCTCGCCCGCCAAACTCTGGAGAACATATCGGGCGAGGAATTCTCCACCGTACAGGCACAAAAGATTTGTTCGCTTTTGCTCCCATCAACAGCCGCCATCGCCGTGTCTATCACCGATACCGAAGTTATCCGCGGATACGTTGGCTACGATGAAGAACGAAACCCCACCGGCTCTCCCATTCGCACACAAGCAACCCGCAACGTCATTAACGATGGCGAAATGCGCATTCTCACCAGCTCATCTGCAATCGGCTTTCCCAGCCAGAAAACCAAGATCAACGCCGCTATCATTGTGCCGCTGAAGAAAAGTCGTCGGCAGATATGGGGCACCTTGAAGTTCTACTACCGCAACCCGAAGCAAATCACTGAAACGCAAACTTCCATTGCCGAGGGTTTTGGCAACCTGCTGTCAACGCAGCTTGCAGCCGTGTCGCTTGAAGAACAGACTAAGCTTGCAACGCAAATGGAGCTGAAAATGTTGCAAAGCCAGATTAACCCTCATTTTCTGTTCAACACTATCAACACTATCGCGTCGCTGATTCGCACCGATCCGAACAAAGCCCGGCAACTGCTGCGCGAGTTTGCCGTATTCTACCGGCGCACGCTGGAGAACTCCGTCGATCTGATTCAGTTCGACCGTGAGATGGAACAAGTCGAACGGTATTTCTCGTTCGAAGTGGCCCGTTTTGGCACCGACCGTGTGCAGCTTCACACCGACATACAGCCCGCCGTGAACGAAATCATGGTGCCGTCGTTTTTGGTGCAGCCCCTGGTAGAAAATGCCGTGCATCATGCCATGCCTGCCGAAGGGTTGTTGACCATTACCGTGAAAGGTGTCATGCACGGTGAAGACGCTATTATTCACGTCATCGACGACGGCGTGGGTATGGATGAGCAAACATGCGCGAATATCATGAGCCCCGAAATGAGCACCGGTATGGGCATCGCCGTGAAAAACGTACGCGACCGTATTGCCGGCTACTTCGGAACCGGCGCAACCATGGAAGTTGCCAGCGAGCTGGGAGAAGGAACGCGCGTGACGCTGGTGCTGAAGGATGCCGCGAACCGTTAACTATCTCGGCCAGCTGTTCTAAGTTACTCCGACAGCCTGCGCTTTCCTCATTCCAGATAGCACAACCAATTGCCACCCTGCGTTTCGTTAATCTTTGGGTGCACGCAGCAAAGCGAACGACCCCGAAACACCAAGGAGCACGAGCATGGCAAGCACCGTAACAAAGGTGACATCATATCCAACGCCTTCGATAAGGAAACCCCACGCCGACGTGAACACCACGCCCGACAGCGAGCTTGCCGTGGAAATACGCGAGTAAATTGCCGGGTACTCACGCGTACCGAAGATGACGCGTGCCATAATGGGCATCTGCACCGTTTCCGCCGCATACAGAATGCCATACAGAAAACCAGCTGCCAAAAACAGCGGCGCCACGTTCGGAATCAGCCACAGAACAACAATACTCACAACTCCACATCCACCGGCCAGCAGCAATCCCGCAGGCGCGCTTTTGTCGCCAACAATCCCCAGCAAAACCTTACCGATTGCCTGCCCCGCCATGGTAGCGGCGGCAAGCGTTGCCGCCAGGGCTGCGATCTGAGGATACTCATTTCCAAGTGAACTTGCATACGACGGGAAGAACAGGTAGAACGACACCAGCGCCGTAACCATGACAGCAAACACCAACATGGCATAAAACGACGGCTCGCGCAGGGCCTCCTTGGCGGTAACGCCCCGGCGTGGTGATCGAACCGGCCGGGCCGCTTGGGTTGATTGGAGCGGTTGAGCCGAGCGGTCGGCTTGGACGGATTGGGAAGATTGGTCGGATTGGCCTGATTGATCGGATTGCGGCATGCCCGCCTGCGCGCACCACTCTTTCGACCACACCGGATGCATTCCTAAATCAGATGGCCAACTTCGCACACAGAACAAGGTAAACGGCAACGCAATGGCAATCGTTAGGACACCGAACACCAGATACCCCAGCCTCCAGCCTTCCGGTCCACTGGCAATAATCGCCCCGCCAATCGGGTTAAAGATAACGCCACCCACACCCGTAAACGCCATGCAGATTCCCACGTAAAAGCCCACTCGCTTTTCGAACCACCGTCCTACCAGCGTCGACACAGCCAAGTAGAGAATAGGTGCATCACCAATACCCATGATAGCTCCGGCAAGATAGAAATCCCACACCGAGTCGAACTGAGACATCAGCGCCATCGGGGCACCCATAAGTACCACCGCCACCGACAGCACGATACGCAAGTCAGCCCGCTCCATCAAACGACCCATGAACGGCAGCGCAAGCGTTTGGGCAAGATAGAAAAATGTCATATACAGCGAGAATACTCCCTTACCAACGCCTAGTGCCTCGCTTACCGGTGTGTAGAAGATGCCAGCACAACTAAACGTCAACGTAATCGGACCTAAGCAGAGTGCGCAGCCTGTCGCCACAACCAGATAGGGAAATATCTTTTGCTTGACTGAAAGCGCCACGAGGATCTACTCCTTCTACCGTTTTCGCGGAGAAAGGGCGGCCGCCTTCTTCCCATAAGGCAGTCGCCCTTTCCCCGTAACCCACGCATCGAAGGGAATTGTAGCGCCACGAAAACGCAACCGTCTACCGCATTGGCATGCGGAAATGTCAGCTTGCTTATGAAGCGTTGCGACGCTGCGCCATCCGCGACGACACTAATGAAAAAGGGATCGTCCAGTCACGCATGAGCATAACTGGACGATCGTTTAAATCTGCAAACGCGAGGCTTGAATAAAAGAAAGCCGCACGTTAATCGATGTTATTCTTGCCGATAGCTCTCCATAAGAGCCTTAAACCCAGGCATAGCGCCGGTAATGACTTCAGGGGCAACGCAGTAGCTGATACGCACCCAGCCGCCCACGCCGAAGCTATCCGATGGAACGAGAAGCAGCTCGAAGCGTTTCGCGCGATCACTGAACGCCTGCGCATCATCTTCAAACGCCTTCACCCACAGGTAGAACGCACCATCGGGCTGCACGTACTCGTAGCCAAGCTCGCTCAATCCCTCGGTTAGCAAGCGACGATTCTCACGGTACGCTTCCACATTGGATGGCTCGTCAATGCATTTCGCAATGGCACGTTGCATGAGCACCGGAGCGCAGATGTAACCCAGCGCTCGCCCTGCACCAGCAACAGCCAGCGACACCTCGTGCGCGTTAGTCATGCGATCCGACACGTACACGTAACCGATGCGCTCACCCGGCAAGCTCATGCTCTTTGAATACGAATAGCACACGATGGTATTCGCATACAAGCAGGGCACATACGGCACCTCGCAGCCGTATGTAATCTCGCGATACGGCTCGTCGCATACGATGAAAATCTGATGTCCCAACTCAACCTGCTTACGCTCAAGCATGTCTGCCAAGCGTTCCAACACCTCGCGCGTATACACAGCACCAACAGGGTTGTTCGGTGAGTTTATAATGATAGCGCTCGTGCGCTCGGTAATAGCCGCCTCAATAGCTTCAACATCCAGCTGGAAGCTGGGCACCAGCGTGGGAACTTCGATGCGCGTGCAACCAGCGGTTTCAATCCACACCCCATATTCGGGAAAGAAGGGGCTCGGGACGATAACCTCATCGCCCGGCTTCGTCACCGCAGACAACGAGATGGCAATGGCTGCGGCGGCGCCCGCCGTCATGTAGATGTTGCCCGGCGTGGCTTCAATACCGAAACGGCGACGAATGCTATCGGCAACTACCTGCTTTACCGCAGGATCGCCCGACGCCGGCGTGTAGCCATGCAGCGCGCAGGGCGGCTCTTCCATCAGCTCAAGTACCGCGCGCTTCAGCGCCTCGGGCGCAGGAACACTCGGATTACCGATGCTGAAGTCGAACACCTTGTCAGCACCGATTTCTGCCTTACGCTTCAAGCCGTACGAGAACAGCTCACGGATGGCGCTCGGTTCGTCGCCCAGCCCGAACATCCTCTCGTTAATCATGTGACATGCACCTTTCCTTCGAAAACTTTTCTTGCTCGCAGCGCGCTAGAACTCCAACTCCTGCAAACGCTCAAACACCGCATCTTTGCGCGTAAGGAACGCCCACGGATCGAAAATAGCGTCGAGCTGTTCGGCCGACAGCTTGGCATCGGGGTCGGCTTCCAAGCGTTCGCGATACGTGGGGCCATCAACCGCGTTCTGAATGTCTTCCCACACTGCCATGGCATTGCGTTGCACGATGACGTAGGCATCTTCGCGCGTGATACCCGTTTGTACCAGCGCCAACAGCACCTTCGAGCTAAAAATAAGGCCGCGCGTCCGCCACAGATTCTGCTCCATCTTCGCCGGATAGGTGCGCAGGCCATCGAGCATCCACTGCATTTTCCCGAACATGTAATCAAGCGCCGTGAAGCTATCGGCCAGCGCCACACGTTCGGCACCAGAATGCGAGATGTCACGTTCAAACCACAGCGCCACGTTGTCAAGCGCCACTTGTGCGTTGCTCTTCACCACGCGCGACAGGCCACACACGCGCTCCGCCGTAATGGGGTTGCGCTTGTGAGGCATGGCCGACGAGCCTTTTTGCCCTTTCGTGAACGGCTCTTCCGCCTCAATAACGTCAGACTGTTGCAGCAGACGCACCTGCATAGCGATGCTTTCCAACGTAGACGCGCACACAGCAAGCGCGCACATTACCTGAGCATGACGGTCGCGCGCAAGCACCTGCGTGGACAGCGGGTCGGGAGTAAGGCCCATCTTCTCGCACACGTACTCTTCCACAAACGAATCGATGCTCGAATACGTGCCTACCGCACCCGAAATAGCACCTGTAGCGGCTACCTCACGCGCTTGCTCCATGCGCACTTGCGCGCGCTTTAAGGCCCACGCCCAGCTGCCGAATTTCATGCCGAACGTCATGGGCTCGGCGTGAATGCCGTGCGTACGACCCACACACAGCGTCTCCTGGAATTCGAATGCACGACGCTTGCATGTTTCCCCAAGTTGCTTGATGTCATCCAAAATAATGTCAATCGCTTGCGTGATCTGGTAAGACAGCGCGGTGTCGCCCAAATCAGACGACGTCATGCCGTAGTGAACCCAACGGCTGGGCTTTTCTTGCCCCTCGGGAACATCGGCGTCAATGCATTCTGCCATGTTTGTGGTGAAGGCGATAACGTCGTGATTCGTCACCTTCTCTATCTCGTCGATGCGTTCGACGGTGAAGCCGGCGTGTTCGCGAATCCAGGCGGCTTCTTCCTTGGTAATGCCTGCTTGACCCAGCTCAGCTTGGGCTTCGCACGCAAGAACCTCGATCTCCTTCCAGATTTCGAACTTGTTCGCGAGCGTCCAAATATGACCCATAGCAGGGCGAGTGTAGCGATTGATCATGGCAAGGCCTTTCTACGAAAATACGCACTACGAAGTATAGTGCGTCAATCGCGGCCGCGCCCAGAAAACCACCGGAAACGAATCGAACGGCACAAGGGGGTGAGTTACAACTCACAGGTCAACCAGACAGGCAGCATGTTCGGCTGCACGTAGATGAAGCCGGCAGAAAACTCGCGAAATGCGCGATTGAGCAAAGTTACAGCGATCGCTATTTTGCTTGCTCTACAGCGCTTTGAAGATGCTGCGCACGTGATCGAGTAGGTCGGTGTCGGAGACGACAATAGCTTTGTCGCCGGGGAACAGGCGTGTGTCGGCGTTGCACACAATAGCGTCGTCCTCTTTGGCAACTGCAACAATCAGGCTGTCTTCGGGCATGGGAATGTCAGCAGCTAAAACGCCTTCGGCGTTGGAATGATGTCTCATACGCGGCACCAGCATTTCAGCCAACACCACGTTGCCATGCGCCAGCGACGACACGACACTCACGCTGCCCAGTAACGCTTCCTCTTCAATAAGCCCCGCGATAACCGTGGTGGACGACACACACTCGATGCCTACCTCTTTGAAAATGCGCAAGTTTTTTGGGCTGTTCGCGCGGGCAATGCACCGTGGCACGTTGAACACGCGCTGGGCAATTTCGCACGAAACCAAGTTGCTGTCATCTTGTCCGGTAACCGCCACGAACACATCGGCATGACGAATGCCAGCATCCTCCTGATAACGGGAGTCGCAACCATCGCCATGAATGACCAGGTAGCGGCCTTGTAGAACAACCGACAGACGGTTCGCGGTTTCAAGCGATTGCTCAATGACGGCAACCGAGTTGCCGCTTTCCAGCAATACGCTTGCCAAATACTCCCCTATCTTTCCTCCACCGGCGATAACGATGTACATGGTTGCCCTTTCCTCTGCCAAGCGCTTTTCGCGCCGCTAATCTTGAATGTACTTCGAAAACGGCTCGATCAGATCGTGACGAACGCACGCGAGAATGGAGTCGCCATGATACAGAATGGAATCCTTCGTGGGAATCGAGCTCGCCGATCCGTCGCCGCGCTCGAATACGATGATCCGCACGTTGTGGTCGCGCTCTATTTCGGAAACGCGGATGGTGCGCTTGTCGTGCCAACTTAAGTCGAGCGAGAACCGCAGCACTTCGAACTCACCAAACGTGTCGAGGTGCGAACCATGCCCCGACACCACCTTACTGAACACATCTTCGGCAACGAGCGAGGTGCCACACACGTAGTCGATACCCAGTTGCATGTACGCACGTTCATGATCGGGATTGTACAGACGTGCGATCACGTGAGGCACTCCACATAGACGGCTGGCAACCTCAGCGACCATGAGGTTGGTGTTGTCAGACTGGGTGACTGCCGCAACAACATCGCACTCCTTCGCCCCTGCTTGAATGAGCAGGTCTTCGTCGAAGCCTACCCCTTGTAGTGTGGAGCCGTTGAAGCCTCTTCCTAAATTCGTGAACGCGTCGGGGTTGCGGTCGATGACGCACACGTTGTTACCGCTATCGGAAAGCATATTCGACAAGCTCGAACCAACGCGGCCGCACCCGACAACAATGACATTGCTCATAGACGTTCCTTCTACGAATAACGATGCTGCCAAAAAGCATACCCCAATATGGGCCGTAATGAGAGACGCGTCGGTTACAAATGAAAAACCGCCGTACGAAGACGGCGGGAAAACTCAAACGATACAACGAAACGAGAAAGCCACTGCAAAGGAGAAATACTCAGACTGAAGCCTTTCAGAAAACCTATCCATTCCACCAGCCCTGAACAGACGAGTCGACACGGAGGGCTTTAAATAAGCATCATCTGGCCCAGCGTGTTATAGAACCAGTGATCGTAATTCGGTGGGCAGTATTTTTGGGCACCAGCATAGGTTATCGAGTAACCATAACCTTTGGCAAGACCAGCCACATGTGCGCGAATGGCCTCTTCCCAACTCGACCAGCTCGAACTGCCCCAGCCCCATGCGTTGTATGGTTTAAAGCACACCAGTCCGTTGCCGCTTTCGGTGTTCGAAATAGCCGGCGAGAAGCGTGGGTCGATGCCGTTGTCCCATGCCGCTTCCGCAAACACGCTGCCATACCCGGCTAAATTCGTGCCAGCAAGGTACGCATCAATGCGCGCGCTCCATTCGGCAACGAATGCGTCTTTGCCAACTTCCCAGTCCACTTCGGACAACTGGGCTACAGCAGCCGATGCGGCGTCAGCGATCATCGTCGCCTGCTGCTCAGCCCGAGCCTGCTGCGCAGCAGCGATGCGAGCTTCTTCCTCCTGACGAGCAGCTTCCTCAGCCGCTTTGCGCGCCGCTTCCTCTTCAGCTTCGATGCTTTCAATACCCGCAGAAATATCGCGATTCGTTTCCATAGCTAACGACGAGCTATCAGTCGACAAGGTATCGGATGTTGCACCAGAAAAGTCAGTCGCAGCGGACGACGCGCTAACGGCGTCGATTCCAAACGTGTCAGCATCCGATGAGGCCCCGCTTCCCGCAGAGGCGAACCCGAGGCCGATGAAAACGGCGAATGCGCACGATACTAGCGAGCCAACCGCGAAACGCGCGACAATGCTCGTTGTACGATGCGTTTTTCTCCGCTGTGCCAAGCGGCTTCCTTTCTCCGGACAACAAAAACACGACAACCGCAAAGCGGATGACAGCTTGTTGGATTATGAGTGGGATTACTGTCGAAAAAGAGCTTTATGCTTTTGTCGCTGGTTGTATTTTACCGAATCGAACAGCCTAAACGCAAAGTTATATGGAGAGCAGCTCCATGTTTTGTTCGCTTGACAGTGGCAAAATTTGGCAAAAAACCAGGTCGTTTTACAATTTGCAGTAAGCATCAAAGTCCTGCGCACAAAAAACGTCACAAATCGCGCACCTTACGTTCGATCGCTCTTTTGCTGCTCAGCGGTCGGTAGATCGGTCTCATCGGCGTTCCAACAACTCGGAGGCTGCGGAGGTAAATGACCCACACTTACAAAGCGGTTCGACAGATTGGAAGACACGACATAACGTGAATCAGGATTTTTTGGACGCAAATACGGTCGGCTCGACACGTACTCAACCCGCCCGTACGTTTCGGAGAGCACCGTTTCTGGACGCACCTCGTATGGGTCGTCCAAGGCAGAGGCCATAGGAAGGAGCTTCCACAGCACAAGATACGCAACGCCGGCAACACCACCTGTTACCGGCATCGACGCGACAAACAAGATGCGCACCACAAGCGAATCACACTCAAACGCATGGGCTATTCCCGAACACACGCCGCCGACAACGCCGTTTCTGCTTCGCGTGATCTTTCTGTGCATCGCTGTTCCTCACAAATCCTCTTCAGTTATGCCTTGGTGGCATCTACCGTGTCGGATTCGGGCAAGCACTCGATACGGACCTTCGATATACGTAGGCGGCGCATAGCAACAATACGAAAGCGATATCCCTGGAAATCAAGCTGGTCGCCGGTTTCTGGCACAGTATCGAGCTTGCTCATAAGCCAGCCGGCCAACGTTTCGTAATCGTCGGAATCCTCAAGCGGCCAACCGCGCTCGATAGCTTCTTCCACCGTGCAACGCCCATCGGCCAACCAAGCGCCGTCGGACACCACCGAGATGAGCGTCGCTTCGTGGTCTGTCTCATCCGCAATTTCGCCGACAATTTCCTCAACGATGTCCTCGACGGTAATAAGGCCATCGGTCCCGCCATATTCGTCAACCACAATGGCCATCTGCTGTCGTTTCGTCTGCATTTCTGCGAGCAGGGGAAACACATCTTTCGATTCGGGAACAAACATAGCTTCGTACGCGTAGTCGGCCACAGTATCGTCGCAGCGACCATCCATAAGCGGAGCAATGAGATCTTTGAAATGAATGATGCCGGTAATGTTGTCGCAATCCTCGTGATACACCGGCAAGCGGGAATAACCCGTGCCACGCATGCGGTCGAGCGCTTGGCGGATCGTTTCCACATCTTCAACTAAAATCATGTCGACGCGAGGAATCATGATCTCGCGAACTGCCATGTCGCGCAAATCGAGAATGTCGCTGATCATGCGCTTCTCGTCGGCAAGTAGTTCCTCGTTGCCTTCGACCATTGATTTAATCTCTTCTTCAGAAAGCGACTGATTCTTTCGATTGAAGAGCTCGAACATGCCACGGCCCTGCTTCTTTCCCTTTTCCATTCTCTAATCAATCCGCCTTTCGCGGTTACACGACGTACAACGCCACCGACAAAAACTGTAACACGCTACCTGCAACCACGAACAAATGGAACACGAAATGCAGGTAGGGAATTTTTTTGAACACGTAAAACACGGCACCGATCGTATATGACAAGCCACCGGCAAGCAAAAGCCAGAAGCCTGGCGCCGCAAGCGAGCTGTACAAAGCAGGCAGGAAGAACACGATGCTCCACCCCAATAGGAGGTACAACACCGCCGACACCCAACGTGGACGAAACACCCAAAATGCCTCGGCCGCCATACCCGCAAGCGCTACCGCCCACACGAACACCGCCAGCAGTATACCGCCATGCGGTGCGAGCGTGATCAGGCAATACGGCGTATAGCTTCCCGCGATAAGCAGGTAGATACCACAATGATCGAGCACCTTAAACACGCGCTTTGCCTTTTCGGCAGCGATGGCATGGTACAGCGTGGACATAGTGTATTCGAGCAACAGCGATATGGAGAACACCAACGCCGCAAGCAAACGAATACCGCCGCCATGGCTAACCGCAATAACCGTGAGAATAGGAATCGCGGCGATGGAAAGGGCAGCACCGATGCCATGAGAGATTGAATTGGCGATCTCTTCGCCAAGTCGGTACTCGCGCGTTATGTTCGTTTTCGTCGTCATGGGTTTACTCTAACATGTATTCAACCCATTGAGTGTGGCGTTGCTGTCTGTAATGAAGCTGCTACCAGCCAGTGGCCGAATCGCCCACTTACCGCGTTAGCAGATGCGGGGCAATTGCTCACCTACCAGCATGTCGAGAATGCGCGTGCCACCAAACGCTGTTTCCAACAGCACTTTCGGCCCCCGGTCTAAGCGGGCTGCCGACACCTCGCCAATAATGGCCGCATCGGCACCGTAACGGTTTGCACGCATGGCGGAAAGCGCCGCATCGGCCTCGTCAGGCGCAACAACACACACCATCTTCCCCTCGTTCGCAACTTGCAACACGTCGTACCCGAGCATGTCGCACGCGCCCTGCACGGCTGGCTTTACCGGAACGTCACTTTCGCGCACTGTAATGTCCACACCCGCCTGCGCAGCCAACTCGTTGAGCGTCGACGCCAAGCCGCCACGCGTGGGATCACGGAAGCAGCGCGTATGTGGGGCAACAGCCAACACATCAGCAATCAGATGATTCAGTGGTGCGGCGTCGCTTTGTACGTTCGCGGTAAACGACAGGTCCTCACGGCACGCCATGATAGCAATGCCGTGATCGCCCAACGTGCCGCTCACCAGCACCTTGTCGCCTGGGCAGCATTGCGCGCCGCCCAGGTTCACACCTTCGGGAACTATACCGATGCCGCTGGTGTTAATATACACGCCGTCGCCGTGCCCCCGATTTACCACCTTGGTATCGCCCGTGACGATGCGCACGCCAGCTTCTGCTGCAGCGACAGCCATCGAAGCACAGATGCGCTTGAGGTCAGCGATGGGATACCCCTCTTCCAACACGAAACCGCAACTGAGATACAACGGGGCGGCGCCGCTTGTCGCCACGTCGTTTACCGTGCCGCACACGGCCAAGCGCCCGATGTCTCCGCCAGGAAAGAAATGCGGTGTAACCACGAAGCTGTCGGTCGAAAACGCCAGGCGCTCGCCTGCCTGCAACGCTGGCAGCACCGCAGCATCATCGCCACGACGCAGCTCATCGCCTGCGTACGCTTCAAAGAACACTTCGTCGATGATGCGTTTCATCATCGTGCCACCGCTTCCGTGGCCCAGCATGACTGTCGTATCCATAACCTTCCCTATAACGTTTCTCAATTCGGCTTTTGTGAGCAGCCCCGGCACTTTCGCACTTGATCGGTCGCACGGTTACATGGTCGCACAAGTACTCGGTTTCGCGATTCCCTCGTCAGTTGCGCAGTTTCGCGCAGCTATGCAACCGACGGAGCAACCGTAAGCACCAGCTTGCCGTGTTGCACGCCCTTCGTTCCCAAAATCAAGTTCGCAACGTCTTGTACCAGCGTTACCTCGCCGCGCAAAACGATAACTTCCAAGCATGCATGTGCATCAAGGTGCACATGCAGCGACGTGGTGATATTGGCGAAATAATCGTGCTGGATGGCGTGCAGTTTCTCCTGCAAATCGCTCGCGTGGTGGTTGAACACGATGGTCAGCGTGCCCACCACTTCGGTGCCGGGCAGGGCGCATGCTTCCTCTACCAGCGCATCACGCACGAGATCGCGCACCACCTCGCTGCGATTCTTCGCAAGACCCCGGCGCGCGACGAGCGCATCAAAGCGAACGAGTAAGTCTTCCGGCATGGCAACCGAAAAACGCATGAGGTCGTTGCTCATCGTATCCCACCCGTTCTACACAAGGCTCACCGTTATGTTCGATGCGCTGGCTGCATCATCTTCCAGCGCGTCTTTTGCCTCGTCAAGCGCTGCACGTACGTCATCGAGCAGCGCTTGTACCGTATGCAGCTTCTCGGACACCGTTTCGTAGCCGGCATCCCCCGCCATATGAGCGAGTGTGTGGGACCAACGGCGCTCCAGCTTGATATGATCGTCAATCTGGTCAATCATCTGCTCGAACTGCCCAGTATTTACTCCATTTGTGCACATGGCTTTCTCCTTACGCATCGCGTTGTTCTTGCTACTATGGGTTATACGGCTAATCGGTAGCAAGTTCAAGCGCGGCTCGCAAGGAAGTGTGATTTTTTCTATGAAAGGTAACATGTACGAAACAGCTCTTGCTGAAACCTGGGCCTTGTTCGGCGACTACGCATGCGGCAGCGAAGCAGCACTGACGTGTGCGGTGTCTACATCCCCTTTAACTATTGAAGCACAGCGCGCCTTGAACAGCTCGTTTGCAACGTTTGGGTACGGGCGCGACGCCACGACATTCGTTGTGATGCGCGGAACATCAGGTCAAGAACAGCCGCTCGATCCCCAAGCACTGTTCACGCTGATTGAGGGGTTCGATCCGCTGCTATTAGTCGTTACCGATGCCGATGCGACTCGCCTGCTGGCAGAAGCGTACCGGTGCACCCTTCCACTCGATGACGCGAGCCATGCGTTCGGGCGAACCGTAGTGGCGTTTCGCAACTTCGAAAACCTCATGGAAAGTGCCCAGACAAAGCAAGTCGCCTGGGCACTATTGAAACGGCTCCCCAAATTCGGAGAATGCTAAGCAAAGCACCTGGAAACGCGCGTTCGGCGTTGCGGGCTCTTGACACGTAACCGTCAGGCGAGAATCACAGCCTTCGCGGCATCAAGCAGATCATGCACCTCGTCAACCGTTTCGGCTTCGGCGTAGATGCGAACGAGCGGCTCGGTGCCAGAGGGGCGCATCATTACCCACGCATCGCCTTCTAGGTAGAACTTCACGCCATCACGCCGATCGACATCGACCACCTTCTTGCCACACACCTCGCTAGGCGCATACGCAGGAATAGTGTTCGCGCGGAAGTTCACCATCTGCTCATCAGTGATCGTAAGACCCTGACGCTCAAATTCGAGCTTACCCACTTTCTCGAACATGTCGTCCATCAGCTGACCCAAACTCATGCCGCGCTGCGCCATTGTCTCGCACAGAAGCAGCGCCATCAGCAGGCCGTCACGTTCCATAACGTGGCCGGGAATACCAATGCCGCCGGATTCTTCGCCGCCGAGCATGACATCACCCTTCTCCATTTCGGCGTAAATCCATTTGAAGCCTACCGGCGTGCTGGTTAGTTCGAGCCCCAAGCGCTTGCACTGGCGCGCAAGCATGGCTGATGCCGTAATGGTTGACACCACCCGACCAGAAAGCCCCTTGTCTTCGGCTAGATGCGACGTAATCAACGTGATGATGCGATGCGGGTTCACAAAGTTACCGTGCTCATCCACTGCACCAATACGGTCGGCATCGCCGTCGTTAATGAAGCCGGCGTCGTAGCCCAACTCGGGGACTTTCGCCAGACAGCGGTTCACCCATGGCGGAATAGGCTCGGGATGCAGTCCGTCGAAGGTGGGGTCACACGCGTTATTGATCTCGCACACTTCCACACCAATCTCGCGCAGCAGGTTCGCCAGATGAATACGCCCAGCGCCATATAACGGATCGACAACCACGCGCAGCCCCGCGTTGCGAATGGCCTCAACGTCGACTGCTTCCTTCAGTGTGTGTAAATACGGGGTCATCAGATCAACTTCGACGTAGCTTGCGCGCGCCGACGTGGGCTTATCTGAAAACGCCGCCTCCACGCGATCGGTAAATTCCTTGCCTGCGGCACCACCATCCGCCATGCGCAGCTTCACGCCCAGGTATTTGGCGGGGTTGTGGCTGCTCGTAAGCATAATACCTCCCACCGCATCGGCATCTTGCGCCACACTCCAACACAGCGTAGGCGTGGGGCAGTAATCCTGGGTAAGCTTCACGGTAAAGCCATGCGTAGCAGCAACCTCGGCTGCCAGCTGCGCGTATGCATGAGCATCTTGACGGCAATCGTGCCCGATGATAATCGTGCCAAGGCTGTCGGCTGCGCGCCCCAACGCAACGGCATCCTCTTTAAACACACGCGCCGACGCATCGATAACGCGAACGAGGTTGTCGGCCGTGAAGTCCTCACCGATGATGGCGCGCCATCCGTCGGTTCCGAAATGAATATCAGTCACGGGATCCTTCTTTCTTGTCCGGTTGGCTGCCTGCGCCCTCTCATCCCTTGCGCCAGATGACGTGACGGGGAAAGAAGCGAGCCGCCAACTCAAAGCCACTGCTTGTCACCCCATTATAAACAAGTTGTTTGTTCCTTTTGGCGAAAGCTCGCCGCTTCCCATAACCAAGCATGTAGCCTGCTACCATAGCCCTATACAAAATGAAACAAACGGGACGAAGCGGGACAAGCAAAACGCCCAAGATAGGAGACAGTTATGTCGAACAGAAGCCTCGCTCACAGCCATGGGGAAACCTGCATTCTGGTTACCGGCGGCGCAGGATTCATAGGAAGCCACACCTGTGTTGAGCTGCTCGAACAGGGCTACCACGTGGTAGTGGTTGACGACTTAAGTAATTCAAGCGCAATCGCACTTGACCGCGTGCGCGAGATAACTGGCCTTTCCGCCGATGATAACCGTTTGCGCTTCTACGAGAAGAACATTCTCGACCGAGCGGCAATGGAAACTATCTTTGCAGAGAACGACATTGACGCCATCATTCACTTCGCTGGCTTTAAGGCCGTTGGTGAAAGTGTTGCAAAGCCGCTCGAGTACTATTGGAACAACATCACTGGCACCCTAACCTTGTGTGATGTCGCGCGTTCCCACGGCGTGAAAAACATTGTGTTTTCTAGCAGCGCAACGGTATATGGTGAGCCCGAGTTTATCCCCATCACCGAAGATTGTCCAAAGCACAGCGCCACAAATCCCTACGGGCAAACAAAGAGCATGCTTGAGCAAATTCTGTCCGACCTCTACGTGGGCGACAACGAATGGAACGTTGTGTTGCTTCGCTACTTCAACCCCATCGGCGCGCACGTGAGCGGCAAAATTGGTGAAGATCCGCAGGGAATTCCCAATAACTTAGTACCCTACGTTGCGCAAGTTGCCGTTGGACGCCTAAGCAGCGTTGGTGTGTTCGGCGACGACTACCCCACACCCGACGGCACGGGTGTGCGCGACTACATTCACGTGGTTGACTTAGCACGCGGGCACGTTGCAGCGCTTGACTGGATGGGCGGCAAAGTTGGCAGCGGAACCACCGTCACTTTAGGTGACATTCCCGGAGAAGCAGCCGAAGATGGCACCCGCCGTGGAGTTGCCATCTTTAACTTGGGAACAGGAACAGGGTCGAGCGTTTTGGATGTCATCCATTCCTTCGAGCGCGCCTGCGAGCATACGCTTCCCTACGATATCAAGCCACGTCGCGCAGGCGATATTGCCGAGAACTATGCAGCATGCGACAAGGCACGCGTCGAACTTAGATGGGTGGCTGAATACGACCTTGACCGCATGTGCCAAGACAGTTGGCGCTGGCAGTCGTCAAACCCGAACGGATACCGCGGCTAGCGTCGACCAATATCGGTTAGCACCGATTAGCGCAGCGTCAGTTAATGAGGTTGTTATGGACGCGGTTACACACACGCCCGCAACAACCTCATGATAGTTTGCTAGCAACCTGCAACTAGCCTACCGTCGCATCGCCTGTAGCCACACCACTTGCGCCACCTGCGCTTTGACCTTGAGTGTAGCCGGGATCAACGTATCCAGGATCGGAATACCCTGGGTCAACATACCCCGGATTGGTAAAACTCGGATCAACGGCCCCTGGGTCAACGTAGTTCGGATCGGTGTAACCGTAGTTATACCCCGGATCGGTGTAATACGCAGACGAATCATCGTAGTACGCGCCACCACTTTGATCGGCACCCGTAGAATCGCTCGCACCGCCACCCGTACTTACCACTTCAACCGTGCTGGGGTCTTCTCCTGCTTCAACGAGTCTCATGAATTCGTCAAGCACCGCTTCGTCGGTGTACACATATGATATTCCATCCTCCATGCCAGTGTAGGAAGGCACCATAGCCGAATAGATAACAAGCTCATCGGCAGAATCTTTAAACTGAGTTGCCAAATCAATCAGATCATCAACCGACAAGTCGGTGGTAACACAACTTGCTGCTGCGCTAATAACCCTCGGCAGATCGGTTACGGGCATTGCGAGCACTTCGTTTACAATAGCCATCACTAGTTCACGCTGATGAGCTGTGCGCGTGAAGTCGCCGTCAACGAACTGGCGTGTACGTGCGTAAGCAAGCGCCTGCTCGCCGTTGAGATGCTGCTCACCAGCTTCAATATACACACCAGGAATATGAGGGTCGTCAATGGGCTCTTCAACCGTGATATCCACTCCACCAACCGCATCGACCAACTCTGAAAGGCTCTCGAAATCGACTTCAGCATAGTGCGAAATATCAATATCGAGTAGCTTTTCCGCCTCTTCGATGGCACCTGCCGCACCAAGATAGTTATACGCTGCATTGAACTTGTTCGTTCCGTAACCTTCGAGCTGAATCTGCGTGTCACGGGGAATGGAAACCATAGTGACAATACTCTTCGTTGGATCGACGCGAACGACCATGTTTGTGTCCGATCGCGAACCCTCAACCGAACCATCCGCACGTTTGTCGCTACCGATGAGCATCATGTAAAACGGCTCCGTGAACGACTTCGGCTTATCGGTTGACAAGGCATCTTGAATGGCGAGCAGCTCGTCATCGGTTTTGTCACCCTTGGTAAGCTCATTGTTTACCGAGTTAAAGTACAACGCAGCAGCAGACCCTACACCTAACGCCGCCACAATAAACGCAGCCAGCATTCCGATGGCAATCTTTTTTCCAACACCCATGCGGCTACTCTTTTTGGAGTACGCCGGATTCATACGCGAGTATTGACTCATGTTGCCAGCAGGGTTCACTGCCCCATACGAAGATCCCGGATACGGGACACGATTACCGTTAGCCATGTGCTGACGAGCCTGTCGCTCATAAGAGTTATTGAACTGCCCATATTGCTGCGTGTTTTTTTTCCGCCTCGCCATAGATGCCCTCATTCTCCCTCAAAGCCGTACGGCGAACTTTTTCCTTGAATGCATAAAACAAACAATTATTTTACCATCTCATAACGCCGCACATAAAACGGCCATTCGCGCACGATAATCTGCGCAAAAGCTGCGAAAAAAGCAAAGTTGCTCAGTTGGCTGCACAGGCGGCTCGATATGCCGAAGGAGTCGCTGGGATCGATTCTACTTTGTGCCGAATATGCGGTCGCCTGCATCTCCCAACCCAGGAACAATATAGGCATCTTCGTTAAGACCCTCATCGATAGCCGCCACGTAAATATCCACGTCAGGATGAGCTTTTTGCATAGCGGCAACGCCTTCGGGAGCTGCCACCAAGTTCATGAGACGGAGATTCGTGCAGCCGCGGCTTTTCAGTGCACTCACAGCATCTATGGCGCTGCCGCCGGTTGCCAACATGGGGTCAACCACGATTACAATGGAGTCCTCAACCCGCTTCGGCATTTTAAAGTAGTACTCCACCGGCTGATGGGTTTCCTCATCGCGATACATGCCGATGTGGCCCACATGCGCAAACGGCATAAGCTCCAGCATACCGTCAACCATACCAATACCCGCACGCAGGATGGGCACGATCGTGATGAAGCGCTGCTCAAGCTGCGGAAACATGCCTTCGCACAAGGGAGTTTGCACGCTCACTTGCTTTACGGCGAAATCACGCGTCACCTCATAGCCCATAAGCAGCGATATCTCTTTCAGGAGCTGCCGGAAGTCCTTCGAGGATGTATCCTCGCTGCGCATATGCGACAGCTTATCGAGTATCAGCGGATGAGACATAACGTGTACTTCGCTCATAGAAGCATCCTTCCGTACGGTCTTTCGTTTTCGCATGCACCCGTTATAGCAGCTACCGATCGTAGGCAAGCCGCCACTCGCAGGAAAACAACAACCGCACGGAAGGAGAGCGCACTGCTTTCAGCCTCGCATTCAACACTCGCTACGCACGTCGCCGCACGAGACGAATTACCGCCGCAATCATCGCCGAAACAGCTGCCACAAGTGCAAACGTAATAACGAATTTGTACGTGGTATCTCCCGTTTCGACAAGTGCGGCAGGTTTCTTGGTGCCACCTGCGTTTGGATCCTTCCCGTCTAACGGAGGATTACTTGTGCTACCGCCACCGCCACCGTCGCCATCCGGCGGGGTCACTGGCCCAGCCTCAGGCTTCGTTTCGGCTTTGCCCAAAGGATGCGTAACGCCTGTCAGCTCCACCGATTTTTGCGACACAACACCTGCCCCGTTGGTGAGACGTAGCGTGTACCAGCCGTTTTCTAGGCGACCGTCATCCAGGGGTTTTTTGTCTGACCCTAGTGTGGGATCGGCCCATTCAGCTATGTAGGTGATACCCTTCTTGTAGCTGTTGCTCACATCAACAAAACCGCTCGTAGCATTTTGCCCACGGGCGATCTCCACACGGCCCACATCCGACGGCCCCGTTGAAGGCCAGACCATAATGGTACGGGTGCCATTGTTAGCACTGGAACCATTTTCGTCGACACCGTTGATGCACCATATGGCCATATCGGGCACTTGCGAATCCTTCGCGAACACAACAGCGCGCGCATCGAAGAGTGGGTCGTTAACACTCTGAGCAAGCGCTATGACCTTATGTGTTCCATCGGAAAGCGGACTTATCGTTTCGCTGATCCGTCCTTCTTCGGCCCCAATCATCTGTAGCGTTTTCTCATTATTGGCAGGGGATGCCAAAAGTACCGAACCAATATTCACATTCAATGCGCTGAGATTCAGCTTCGCCCCCGCATCCGTTATCCACAAAGGTGTATCAACAGGCTTTGTGTCGGTTGCACCCGTGTTTGCGGCACTCTCGCGGGAATCCGCACCCGCAGTGACCTCATTAGCATCTTCACCCTGCACTTCCGCGCCCTCAGATGTCGGCGTCTCTTTAGCAGCTACGTGACTTATACGCTCGTCGCTGGCAAGCGTCGTGTCATCAGAGCCGACTAAGCTCATGCCCCAATCGCTAAACTCAATTGCCGTGGGCGTCACAGGGCCATCAGGGTTGTCTGGCACGCTCGGATCAACTGGTGTCAAAGAGGTGGCTTTCACCGCAATATCGCCATGTGCCTCACTGATAACCAAAACCTTTCCGTCATCAAACACCTTGACACGCGGATCGCTTGTAATGTCGCTGGCAATTCCGTCACGCGTTTCGGTCACCTGCCACGAGTCAACCTGCCACCCGTTAAAGGGCAACGCGATGAAATCGAGTTGCGAACCATCGGTAAAAAGTGCACCGTTGGAAAGCGCATGCTTCCAACCCGTTTCAGCACTCACCGACCGCGCTGCCATCAGCCCCCACGGGTTGAATTCGTCGAACGTCACCGTAAACGAGTCAACTTGCTCGGTTTGCGCTACAGCCGTGCAGGAGTGTTTGCGCTGTGAGTCGGTAATGCGGTACGAGTACGATGTATCGGAGAGAAGCCGCTCATCAGTTCCGTTGCCATCGGGGCCACCCTGGTCGGTGAATGTTTCCGTAAAAACAGTCGGCGAGGTTTCGTCCAGGTTTGGTTTCTCGAAGGTGTGGATGGTTTGCCATTGACCTGTTGTGGAGTCCAGTCGCTCAAGCAGATAGGCGCTATCGGAGTTATCAGCCCCCCAAGGAATATCCGCCGCGATGTCTACGGTATGTGCCGTAGTATCAGCGATTTTTAAGCCGCGCGGCGTTGCCACTCCGTAACGCACATTTTCGGTATCATATCCCACCACGACATACTCGCCTACAGAGTCATTGTTGCTCATCGGGTCTTCTATGGTGGTGTAAGTTTTTTTGCCAGCATACATCGTCATCGACATGCCGTAGTCGTTCCACTCTTCGGTCAGACACTTCACATCACCCTTGTAGGCTTTACCGTTGTATACCGACTTCCCGCCATTTCCGGAAAGGTTCATACCAAACGCCAGCGTGAACTTGTTGAAACGCGAGCTTTCCTCGAACTTCAGGCCCATCTTCAGATTCAAAGCACACGAACCACCATCGGAATTCTTCCAGGTACTCAGCAGCGACTGACTACTTGAGCCGAAATCGTTGCCGTAGTCGAGCGCAAGCGGTGTGTCGGTCAAATTGAATTCCGAAGTATCTAGTCCGTCGAGACGTGTATAGGTTTCGGGCTTCCCTTTTGTGTGGGGCATCAGCGTATCCGCTTCGGGCAAAAGCGCAAGCCGAGGCGTTTTGCTAGACAATCTTTCGTTGAAAGCACTTATAACCTTGTTGTAATTAATAGCCTGTTCATTATACGTCTCGATGGGCACAATTTTCACGTTGGGAGCATTAGGTGCACGCATGACGGCAAGGTCGAGATATTGATGGGCGCCAGGCCGCAGCACTTCGTAATAGTACAAGTCCATGGGGGTGCAGGTTAGCACCACACTGTCCTGCCCCTTAGAAATGTTCACAGAATACTGCTCCTCATGGGTTTTCGAGCCCTTGTACGAAGGAGTTACCCCAAACCCGGGCGTCTTTCCCACCTTCATCGAGTTCTTACCAGCTTCCGCGCCATACAATATGTTGAAATCAAACGACACCGATGCACTGGCACCGTACTCCACCGTGTTACCCTCAATGCGAGTAAGTGCCGTTGAACCCGAATCATAGCCGCCGGTTGCAAGAGACACATCATAGCCGGTTGCAAGAGACACATCTTCAAAGGAAGGCGGCGCCTGAAGAACCGACTCCACCACAGGCTCGGTGTAGACAAACTCATGTCCTACCAAGCGCAGGTACATGGAGTCCCGATCTTGGGAGAAGTCTGAATCCATATCTGAATCCATACCCCAATCGAGGTTCGCCAAGAATGGAACGATTGGCGAGTTCTTACCCCAGTCGAACTCTATTTTATCTTCTTTATCGTTGCTCCAGGAAAAATCTACGCTGCTGCCATTGTCGTGGTAGGTATAACGATCGATGCGCATCCTGTCGCCGTAATCCTTTGTTTGGTCGAATAGCGCTGCCTGATAGAGAAGCTCGGCACCGTAATAGTCCATCATGGTAGCAAGACCCGCATCGGACGACTCACAGTTGGGAACCATGTCCTCAGCTACAGTAGGCTCGGACAACATCAGCAAAAGGTTATTGTTATCCAGCTCGTTGAAATCCTCATGAATTCTGCCGCGCCACGGCGTAAACGTCCCACTCCCCTTGTCATAGCCGTAGAAGTAGCTTCCGAAAAACACCTGGTCGTTGGTATTGTTGTCCACGTATCCCGTTAGGCTTAGGCAATTCAGCGGCACTGTCCAGTTCGAAGTATTCGTATAGCGCGAAAGGTTGTAGGACGCATAGTTGTTTAATCTGCTTTTGTAGAAGGTACTGTCTGCGTCCTCATAGTACAGCGAGGTATCCTCATCGGCTTTATGACCGGCAAGCTTGCTGCCCGTTGTTTTATGCAGCCCGTTGTCGTCAGTAAGCCAGGTGAACCCGTACACGTTTTCCATGTCCAGGTAGCCGCTCGTTCCGTCCGGGCTCGCACCGTTCGCTGGGTCTACACTCGCACCGCTCTCTTCACCTGAATTCGCACCGCTTGCTTCGCCTGAACTCACATCACTTCCGTATTCAACCCACTCAAGATAACTCAGATACAGCTCGCCTTGCATGGCATTTGACCCTGCGTAGCCGCCCACTACCAGTTCTGGGTGGCTATCGGCGTCAATATCGCCCACCGAAACCGAGGTCATTTGGGTGCTCGGCCCGCCAGCGGGTGCCCAGCGTGCACTTTTTTGAGCAGTGTTCGGCTGGGTAACGGTGATCGTCTTGGGTTCCTGGAAGTGATTCTTAATATTGAACTGCAGATCGGTTCCCTCAATCGTCTGGACCACCTGGATACCCGAACAGTAATTCGATCCCGCCGTAGGGTCGCCCGCCTGGAAGGCAATGATAATCTCTGCCTTGCCGTTTCCGGAAAGATCGGCCACTTCAAGCGATGCGGGCAGGTAGACGTTGCCAACCTGCGCGCCGTAATTTTGCAACGGTGCGGTATCAACAGGTATCGGCTGATGGTAGAAAAGGAGTTGGTCGGTTTCGCGCTGTTTCTCTCCTAAGCGCTGGGAAGCTTGCCACCCTTCGGGTAAGGAGATATCGGCATCCATTCTGGCCTGTTTAATGTAGAAGGAATACCACACATCCAGCCAAGGCTTGCCGTTTTCGTCGTAGCAGAACATCACAAGGTCTTCGTAGCCGTTGCCGTCAAGATCGCCCGATTTCAAGTGATAGAGGTTGGGCTCCTGTATTGTGGCACTGTATTTGTCGTGGTCGAGCTGCTTGTACGATTCCGCACCGTCCGTGCGTGTATAGAAACTGCGACCCGGATCAAAGACGGCTATGTTTCCCGTCTGATAATCTTCAGGTACTACTCCGCCGTAGCAGGATCCTTCGCCGTACGAGGCATTGTAGACCCTTACCTTACCGTCACCACTGAGCACTGCAAGGTCATCAAGGCCATCGTGGTCTAGGTCAACCGGAGCGACAGCTCCTATAGTCCCGCCTTTAGCTGCGAAGTCGTAGTAGAGGCTTCTCCAGTGCTTCGTGTTGTCAACATTTTCTGCAGTGGTTTTCACTATGTCGGAAAAATACATGGGAGATGTTATGTGGGAAGAACTCGAGCTATAAGGGTCGTACGTTAGCCAGCCGTACTCCAGCGGCGTGATGCCGACCCAGCCGTTCACGGGGTTGTCGGTGCCGCATTCTTCCGACACCGTGTTTTTGCGCGTGGTGTCAAATCCCATCAGACTTGCGCTCGACAAGCTCGAGTTGTCAGCGACAGGTACCAAGGTGGTACCGTCGTTGAGGGTTTCTCCGTATTCGAGGGATTCCTCATCGGCAGAGACGGGCTGTGTGGTGCTTGAGGTGGGTGCTGTAGTATCTGCTTGTGTTGTGTCGGATTGCTGCACACCTTCGTTAGAAGAGGAAGGCTCCGCCAGCGCCCATTGCGTAGGAAAAAGCGAAGCCACCAGCGTGCAGACGATTAGTATTGATACGAGAGAAGCAAGATCAGGCATACCCTTTGCACGAAGGGCACGGAAAGCACGAACCTTAAGGGCGGGCGTTTTTCTCATCATGAGAGTAACCTCCGAATCCGTTATGTTGGAGGTTCAAGTGTAGCAACCGCTCTAAAAGAAATGCCTTTTGAACAGGAACTTTACCTACGCTTGCGCATGCATGTGAACAGAAGTTCAACCTCGCTCATAGCTTGTACGCAGATACTTTACAACAACGCGAGGATGTACGACAGTGTGGCTCTTTGACCCATCTGTTCGCCCCGCTACGCATGCCGGGCTTTTCCCGTTATTGCTGTGGGCGTTAATTTCCACACAGCGGTGCGCTTACTACTTTTGGCAAGGGCGTCTTCGAAGTTGCCTACGTTCTCAGGAGCGTAGCGCGCGGCAATAGCGTACAGCGCGGCGGTTCGCTCGTCGGTATCTTCTACCAGCGACACAACACCGCACGCGACGGCGCTGGCGTAGGTGGTGGAGTACTGCTCGGGCAGGGGTACGACGTCAGTCACGCCCGTAAGGCAAGCGGCAGGGTTTGCCTCTATGATCTTGGTTTTCTCGCCATGCTTGGCGGAATGGAAGTACACAGTACCGTTCAGCACCACATGCGATACCGGCACCGCATAAGGCGCACCCTCGCAGTCGACAAGCGAAAGCACGCCGTAAGGGCAGCGCCCTAACACGTCCCAGGCAAATTCCGCGGTTTGTTCCCTATCCTTGCGACGCATGTTCGGGGCCTTTCTCTTCATAACTTCAATCAGTGTTTCCTTATGATCCACTTGCCAAGCTTATCGCTAAACAGCTGTTTCTTGAAGGGTGCCAGCGTGCCCGTGGGCAGTTAACACTTTTGCGGCACCGCAATGCCTGTAACGCTTACGCACAACGAAGACGCACGAGAAACGTAGATACAACAAGCCCATAACTTTCGTCTACGCTCAGCTCAGATCAGTTCAGATTCCCAGACTATCGTGATAAAGCTATGGGGGAGGGTAAACACAATGATGCGATACTAAGCACAATTTGTCACCCCTCTATTCTCCATACCATTCACAGTTTCTCTTTGGCGAAGTTAGGCGTCCTTTTACGGTTTTGTACAGCCATCTTTAACCATAATGCGATATAAATCACGTGGGTGTATCTCCAAAGAGAAAGAAGGAATCGTATGAACAAGGACTATTTCGATCTGACCGGTCAGGTGGCAATCGTTACGGGTGCGTCGGGGGGCCTCGGCGTGCAGATGGCCAAGGCGCTGGCCAACCAGGGTGCTAAGGTTGTTGTGATGGCGCGCCGTCAGGAAAAGATCGACGCGGTGGCCGCTGAGATCGCCGAAGAGTTCGGCGTGGAGACGCTCGCTATCCGCTGCGACATCACCGACACCGAAAATGTAAACGCCGCCGTGGCAGAAGTCGTTGAGAAGCTGGGCCGCATCGACATCCTTATCAACAATGCGGGCACGGGTGCCGTGGCTCCTGCTGAAGACATCACCGACGAACAGTTCTCTAACGAAATGGAAATCGACCTGTTTGGCAGTTTCAAGGTTGCCCGCGCCGTAGCCAAGCAAGCCATGATCCCGGCCAACTACGGGCGCATCATCAATATTGCGAGCATGTACGGCCTGGTGGGCAACAAAGTTGCCGGCAGCGCTCCTTACCATGCGGCAAAGGGTGGCGTGGTGAACCTTACGCGCGCACTAGCTTCCGAATGGGGTAAGTACGGCATCACCGTGAACTCCATCTGCCCTGGCTACTTCTACACTCCGTTGACCAAGGAAACGCTCGACAGCGATTTCTTCCAGCAGAATGCCAAGACCATGATCCCCGAAGAGCGCTACGGTAACGAGGGCGAGCTCGACACGGCCGCCGTCTTCCTGGCGTCTCCGGCTTCGAGTTACGTTACGGGTGTGCAGCTGCCCGTCGACGGTGGCTACACCTGCATGTAGTAGAAGCGAGCATAGTAAACAGCACCGAAAGGGCCGCATGAGATGTGCGGCCCTTTCGCTTTACATGCTTTATTCGACAAGCATCCATTTCCAGGCGGGAACTTGCCTGACGGTGCGCCCGTTGTTCCACTGTGACCTATGGGCAGACGCGGCTGTGCGCCTGTGCTCCTGTGCGAATTCCGGCCAGATGCCCCAATGTGACAAAGACTCACGCTACGTGGCATAATGACGCAGTTCGAGTCGTCGTTTGGAAGAGTATGCGTCAGAAGCGGCTGTTGCTTTAGCTCATTGAGTGATGTATGACATTTGGTGTGACCCCCTCTGACACAGACATATGCAGGGAGACAGTGTGGTATTAGCTGGTCTTTGGCACACGTTAACACACGAAAGGGGTGCGATCGATGTCTGGAAGAGAAGCAGACTCCCGTTTTGCCTGGTCACATCACGCCAAAATTCTCGTGATCGAGGACGATGCGGCTATTAGTGACGTGGTGTGTTCGACACTGTGCGGGGCAGGATTTTGCTGCATCCCTGCCTATTCGGGTACGGAAGCTCGATTGCTGCTTGATCAAAAGGACGTTTTCGACCTCGTGATTTGCGATTTGATGTTGCCCGGCATTCCCGGTGAAGAAGTAGTCTCGCTCATCCGCACGAAAAGTGCCGTTCCGATACTTGTGACCTCCGCGAAGGCGCAGGTGGTCGACCGCGTGGCATTGCTTCATATGGGAGCCGATGACTATCTGGTCAAACCGTTTGATCTCGACGAACTTGTTGCACGTGTAGAAGCGCTCATTCGGCGCTCGATGCGCCCCGTCGGCGTTTTAGGTGAGAGCACAGCGCCCAAGCTCGCCAGTTCATCCAATTCCACCAGCCTCACCGCGAACTCATCTGCCCCTTCCCAAACATATGGGAAGTGGAAGCTCTACGAAGACGCGCGAAAGCTCGAAGCTGCAGGCACCCCTGTCAAGCTAACCCGCACCGAGTTCGATATTGTTGCCGCGCTCATGCGCCGTCCCAGTAAGGTATTCACCAAGCGCGAGCTCTACCGCGAGGTGTGGCATGAGGACGCCGCTGTTGAAGAGAAAGCTATCAACACGCACGTCTCCAACATCCGGACGAAACTAAAAGGAACAGGCACGGAGAGTTACATCGAAACCGTATGGGGCATTGGCTTCAAGCTAGCGGAGCTGGAAAAGTTGGAAGAGCTGTCGGAGTTGGAACAATGACTCAGCCGGCGTTCGCCCAGCTCGAAAGACAAACAGCCAAAAGGTTGTCTTCAACAGCGCGCTCCTTTGGCGCGCTTTGTCATAGGCCATCCAAAAAGCATGCCGAATCTTGTAACTTTCTTATAACTTCACGGAAGGTTCGTAAACCTTTGCCGTCCATACTCGAATCATCGAGAGGAACGATGGTTCGAAAGGAGAAGGAATGGACGCAATAAGAACGTCTGACCTGACGAAGACGTACGGCGCCAAGCGTGCTGTTGACAACGTGAGCTTGCATGTGGGCGCAGGCGAAATCTATGGATTTGTCGGGCGTAACGGTGCTGGCAAATCGACCGTCATGAAGATGCTCGCAGGGCTGGTGTTGCCCACGGCGGGCGAGATCGAGATTCTGGGGGAGCGGCAGGCGCCTGGGAGCACGAGTCGCCGACTCGGCGCGCTCATTGAGAACCCGGGTGTTCATCCGGGGCTGTCCGCTCTTGACAACGTTATGGTGCGCGCCCTTGCGCTTGGTGTTCCCCAGGCGAGGGTAGCGAGCATGGACGCACTTGAGATCGTAGGCCTGGCACCGGTTGCAAAGAAGCTCGTCAAAACTTACTCGCTGGGCATGAAGCAGCGCCTCGGGCTCGCGCTTGCGTTGGTGGGGTCACCCGACGTACTGCTGCTCGACGAGCCGTTCAATGGGCTAGACCCACAGGCGGTGCGCGAGGTGCGCACAACCATCGTGAACCTTGCGCGGGCTCGCTCCCTTACGGTGTTCGTCAGTTCTCACGTACTTGACCAGCTTGAACGCATGGTTACCCGCTACGGAGTAATCCGCGACGGGCATCTTGTACGCGAAATGAGCGCGGCGGAGGTCGATGCCGAATGTGCCGACTACTTATCTATTCGCGCGGCAACGCCCCAGCTTGCTCTCGCAAAGCTTCAGGAAGCGTTCCCGACAGCGCGCTTTTCCGTGATGGAAGACGATGCGATCCGCGCGGAAGGCGAAGTATCAGCTGAGGATGCGGGGCGCGCGTTGTCAGAGGCGGGAATTCCCGTCACGGAGCTGTTCGTTCACGAACGTGACATCGAAGAACTATTTGTGGGGTTGATGGGTGCCGACCTGGCTATGCTTGGTTGCGACAGCGCCGCTTGGTCTCAGGCAACGAATGCCAACAGGCCGCGCGGGTTCGCTGGGAAAGAGGGTGGTCAGGATGCTTAGCATGGTTAGATCGCTTCTCTATCGTATCGTGAAGTTACGCATCTTCGCTGCCTTCATAGTAGTCATCCTTCTCTGTGCTTTGTTTACCCCCTTTATGCTGTGGCTCAACGAAGTGTGGCCCACCTTTGCCGCCACGGGGATTGTTGAACTTCCCGATGGGCCCGCGCCGGCGCTCCAGCTGTACGGATTTTCCCTTGTTGGAGGCTCATTCCTTTCTTCCGTTATCTGCTTGATGGTGGGGTGCCTTGTGGCATACGATTTCAACTTCGATTTCGTGAAGAATCTCGTTCAAGCAAAAGGTGGCAGGTTATCCTATGTTTGTGCGGCGATGATAAGTGCAGTTGTCCTTACCACGATCGTCGTTGCGGCGGGAACGGCTGTTGTGGCGCTCGCGCTGTTTCTGCAAGACATTCCGCTGACGCCCCCCGAAGTTGGCGAGGCTATTCAATGGTTTATCCAGGTGGTGCTCTGTATATCTGCCTATGCGTCCATAGCTGTTTTTCTCGGTATCGCCACGGGTTCTGAGACGGTTGCGTGCATTGGTGGGGTGATTTTTGGCGGAGGTGTGATTGAAGCAGTCCTGCAAATGATCCTAGCCAATGTGCCTGGTCTGCCCGTTTTCATACGCGACTGCCTTGACGGGTACCTTGCTGCTGATTTAGATGTGCTGACCCAAGGAATCGTATGTGACCCGATGACGTACGTGCAAGCGGTGGTGACGCTGCTCGTCGTTGGAATTCTTACCGCTCTCGTCATGCGGCGCAGGAGTCTGGGATAAGGTGTACTGGAAGGAGAGTCCATGGACGGGGTGCTGGCAATAGCGGTGCTTGTTGTGGTGATTGCTGCGACGGCAGTCACCGTCGCACTCTACGAGCGAGAGCTCAAGCACATTGCGTACTTCCTGCGCCGTAGCGATCGCAGTTCCAACGAGCGGGCAACAGTAGGACTCTCCACGCCGGGCATCTCGTCGGTGGCTGCTGCCGTGAACAGCGAAATGGACAAGCTGCGCGATGAGCGCTCCGCCATGGACGAGCAACAAGAAACGTTTCGGCGCGACCTTGCCGCTCTCTCCCACGACATCCGCACCCCCCTTACGGGTGCGCAGGGGTATCTTCAACTTTATGAACGAAGCTCTGACCCCGAAGAACAGGCCCGCTGCTTGCGCGAGGCGGCTTCGCGTCTTGCGGCCATGCGCGAGCTCACCGATAAGCTATTCGAGTATTCGAAAGCGGTCGACACTGACCGGCCTTTGGAGTTGGGGCCGGTCGAGGTCCTTCCTGTTCTTGCCGAAGTTCTGGCAGGCGCGTATCCTCAGTTTGCCGCACGCGGTTGGGAAGCTCGCATCCACTTCGAAGATGAGGACGTAACGATTCTGGGTGATGAAGAATCGCTTGCTCGCGTGTTCTCGAACTTACTGTCGAACTCCCTACGGTATGGTGCATCTGCCCCAGCTATCACGCAGGAAATTGTGCCCGAGGAAGGCGACATGTTGGTTGTTATTTCGGTTTCCAATGAAGTAACGGACCCCAATTCAATTGAGACAGATCGGCTGTTCGAGCGGTTCTATCGCGCCGACGGCGCACGCGGCGGCGGCGGATCGGGCTTAGGTTTGGCAATTGTTGCGAGCCTTTGTTCAAACATGGGAGGTTTCGTAGAAGCGCGTCTCGAAGGGAACAACCTCACTGTTGTCGTGAAACTTCGATCCGCGTAAGCGTTACAGGCATTGTGGCGCCGCAAAAGTGTGACCCTCTGACACGTGGGCACCCGTCCTATAGAGAAGGGACCATGCGAGCACTCATGTCCATTGGTTTAGCTGCGAAAGGTGCTGTGGTTGCCAGACCATCTACTCCGGTGCCTGCATACTCTTCGACATTCTTGAGACCGATACCACCCGCCGCGATAAGCGTGATATGGCTGTTCACGGCCCGAATTTGCTCGACAACGTCTTTCAACTCTTCGGCAGGTATTTTGTCTAACTGGATACCATCGACGCCCGCTTTTGCTAAATCTAAGGCATGGTCTACCCCGGATTCGACAAACAACTTCTTTTCTATGCAGCGCGCTCTGAACTCAGGCATTCTTTCGATGAACGCATCGAAACCCCCCAGGAACGCGAGATGCTGCTCAAACACCAAAACCGTTTCAGACAGTCCTAAGCGATGCGGATAAGCGCCACCTATCATAACTGCCTCGGTCATGAGATCCTTCACGCCCGGCATGCTCTTACGAGTCGTGAGTATTTCGCAGTGCGGGTTTGCCCTATGAGCTGCATCAACCATCTTTCTTGTCATCGTTGCGATGGCCGACAGATGATCGAAAACGTTGAGGCATACCTTCCAAGCAGCATGAAGATCGGCAGCTGACCCCTCAACTACCAAGAAAACCTCGCCGCTTTTCAGCTTCGCGCCGTCATCGCGTCCTTCGACCACACGACATCCGATACGCTCCATGATCTGTCTCACAACGCTCGCACCAGCCAGCACGCAATCCTCACGCGTGAAGTATTCCATACGACCTGAACAATCACCTATTCCCAGAACCATGCTTGTCAGGTCGATGTAGGGTATGTCTTCCTCGATGAAGCGATCTATGCGCTCAGTCGGTATTCTTATCATTGAAACTTCCTTTTCTCGTCATGCGACGCTACGCGACAGTGAGTACACGAACCTATTGTCCCAAAATGAATGGAGAGGGGCAAAAGAAAATAACTGTCCTTGTTGTCCTGTGCCCATTGTCCGTATGCATTGCCCCGTACCTATAGTTTCGTGCCCATTGTCCGTTCGCTAAAAGCTGCGGGAGCTTTCGCATGCTAGGAGAATACTGCGATGTAAAGGGAATTCTATTGACAAGCCCCCACATGCAATATATATTTGTCATGTCACATATATATTGCATGTTGAGAGGGGTGATGCCGTGGATGACGCAAAAAACGAACGCTTACGATCCGCACGTACCGAGGCGGGGCTTTCACAGCAGCAGTTAGCCGATGCCGTAGGGGCAACTCGCCAGACCATCGGTCTCATAGAGGCTGGGCGCTACAACCCAAGCCTCAAGCTGTGTACTGCCATCTGTAAAACACTGGACAAAACACTCAATGATCTCTTTTGGGAATAGGAGATGAAACTATGCTTTGCACGCGTAAATGGAACGATATTATGGGGCCAAAGGACGAAAGGCTTGAAGCCGAAGAGAACAAGGCCATGAGGATAAGCATGTACATCTTGCTTATCGGTTCGGTTTTATGTCTTTATTACGCCATCATGCTCAACCAAGTGGCTTCCACCACGCAGCATCCCATCATGACCGACTTGGGCGCAAGCCTTGTCCCCGTGCAGGTTCCTCTTACGATCACGATCCTCATTGCGGGAATTGTTTCCCTGTGGATTCAACTTAAATCGGGTGCGGTGTCCAGCTACAAGCGTTTTGCGGAAGTGGATGCTATTCCCTGGGATTACGTTGTAATATGCTCTGCATTTTGCGGTGCTGTGATAGGAGCCCTCACCTGCGGCATGCGTATCGTCGCAGAGATTCAGATTGTTGGCATTAATCAGGTTACATGGTTCGGAGACATCGCTATAGGGGCCGTATTCTTTATCATGAGCTTTGCTATCAGCTTTGTAGTTCTCGCTTACACAATCCACGATGCCATCAAGCACCGCCGTGCGCTCGATAGCGAACTGGAAGGATAGGAGCACTACCTGCTGCGACGACGCATGCGCACGACGGCAACCGCACCGGCGCATGCGGCTATCGCGGCTATGCCTGTTGCAGTTGCCGCAGACACCCCCAGCGAGTCGCCCGTGGCAACCAGCGGCTTTTTCGTCGCACCTCCCGCCGGAACAGGAGCAGGTGCAGGAGAAGGAGCTTCACCAAACACACCGAACGGCGAGAGCGTGGTAACATTCACCGCTACCTTGCCATTCGTGACGACGAGACCCTTAAACACCTCTTCTTGAGCGCCGGCAGGCAGATGCGCCACGTTCACCATCCATCCCTCATAACTCGTACCAACGTCGAACGTGAGCGCCAATGACCCCTTGAAATCAATAGGGTACTTGGTATTCTTGTCACGTAAGGCCACATCGACCGCAAGGATTCGCTGCTTTTCCCCGCCCAACTCCGCAAGAGCGCTTGTGGTCTTCTCATCCACCGCAGTTAACACCAGCTCCACATCGGCCCACTCCGGAAACTCACCGATTGCGCTTACGATAACAGTCTTGTTGCCATCAACAAAGGGGGCTGAAACAGGCTTTTCAACGTATGCCGGCTCGGGCACTGGATTTGCGTAGGCCTTGATAGGGAAGTTATCATAGTCAAAGCTGTCGGAGGGAATATCGTCTTCGTCACCAGGATTGGACGCCTTCAGCTCTGCCACAATGTCGAATAGATCCTCTGTTAACTCCCCGCTATCCTCAGTTGTAATCGAATAACTTTCTCCGGGGTTGACAATACCACACGAATACTTTGTAAGAACTCCTTTCAGGTCGGGATCATCCTCGATCAACCTCTCCCAGCCGAGCCTGTTGATGCCTTTGTCAAGCTGGACAAGATAGAATTCTCCGTCTAAACCGGGCACGGCAGCTTTCTCTGTTACCACAACCGAGTACCTATGCCCTTTCTCCACAATCACGCTCTGCGGAAGATGTACCAGGTGGTAGCCACCATACTCATACGTCAACGTGTCAGTTGCTACAAGCGTACCGTCCTTGGGACCTGTCGCATCTTTGTCCAAGAGATACATCTGGTAGGTTACCGTCGTGTTAGGGCAGGAGGTTTCGAACGACACCGAGGTGACTTCCTGACGCTCATCCGCCGTAAAAACGTTAGCCATGCTCGCCGGTAGTGGGTTCGGCAGCGTCATCGGACTGGTTGAAGGCATGAAGTCATACTGGTCGATAATGCGGTACTTTCCCTTGTCCCCCATGGTGGTGGTGTCGTAATCGAATGATTCGACGTTGTTAATGCTCTGATCGAAATAGGACAGGTAGAAGTAGCCATCATCGCCCCAGTTGAACTTGTTGGGGAACGTTCCCGATTCCGACCCCCAGCTATTCTTGACAATCCAGGCTCCGTCACAAGGCGGCGGCGTGGCACCTGACACTTGCTCCGATGTTAAAAAGTTGTCCTTCGAGTATTCGTCGTTCCACCCTACGATGGTGACGGCGTGAGTTATCGGGACAACCTCATAGGTGTAGTGAGCCCACGTTTTAGTGTTGAGATACTTGTTGTCCTCAGGCGACATGCCCGGCATATATTGGTCAGCGCAGAAGTTAATACTCACCGCACGCCCCTTGAGCAATTCGCTTTTGATGGCGTCAACGCCAGGCTGATTGAAGTGGTAGCCACCCTGACTATCAATGTCGGCAGGGGAGGGCAGCAGGTTGGCATCCTCAAGCTGTATGGAAGACATAAAGCGCCTTTTTTCGTCAACCGACCAGTCGCCTTTAGGGCTGTAGTAAACCGGATTACCTTCGCTGTCGTTGACGGTTTCCCCTTCCGTGCTGCGGTAGGGCACCTCCTTCTCGGGAACAGGACCTATTCCTGACGACAGCACCGACGTGATAGTGGGAGGCGAGCCACCCTGTTCAAGGACGATATCTGGGTCAGTTTTGTGGTTACCAGCGGCATCTACCGTGTAATAACCCTCCCCCAGCTGGCTTTGGTAGTTGGCAGAACCTGAAGCAGTAATAGCTTCCTGAGAAAGGGGTGTGTAGGCGAGCCACGCGAGGTGAAGCTCTGACAGGTCAAGCCCTTGGGAAGCCGACCAACCCAGCTCGCTTAAGATACTCGTCTCCGATGCAGCCATTGCACCGAAGCTCCAGCAGGTGGCCCAAGGGTTCTGAAACTTGACCGGAGTTACCTTGTCGATTTTGGGATCGCGCAAATCGTACGCTTTGGGAATTGCTTCCTCCGACAGCGACGCAATGCCGTTTGTCGCGCCGAATCCGTTGTTCGCGCGATTGGTCAGGAGGTCGTCTACGTTTCCCGTCGCGTTGTATTTCTGGCGCATCTCGGCGTCAACCTCGTTGAACACACGTAAGAAGCGATCGATTGCCGCGCTGTTGTCAGCTGCGGCGGCGACGGAAGGCTCGGCGCAAGCAACACCTGGCATCACAGGCACAAATACAACGGCAAGCAGAACAGCAAGTGCGGCGCGGGTTAGGCGATTAACGAAGGAAGGGGGCTGCATTTTCATCAGAACTCCTTGCGCGTATTCGTTGCGAGCACGAAACAGAACAAAAGACAGAGTCAGTGGCAGAGCAAGGGGTGAAGCAAGGGGTAGGACAAGATGATGCGTAGCTGCAAAAAATGCGTTTGCGGCTCTCTTGATTCTATCCTATTGCGAAGACATAATCCCTGTACATGCCATTCGTTCTGTTTTGAATGGCGTTACAGCTAAATCTAACTGTAACGCCATTGGTCGAGCAGCTGGTCAACGATTGTTGTGTTGGGAAAGGAATCTCACCACCCGGTATTCAGAAGTTCAGATCACACGCTCGATGATTTCAGCGAGAAGCGCCGTGGCTCCGTCACCGCAGGCCGAATCGTAATAGGTCACGAAGCGTTCATCTTGCAGGTAGCCTTTCGCAAGCGCAACGTGCGCCTGAGGGCTGTAGGCATCATCGCCCCAATGGGCGCGTATCCATCGCGCGTGCATCTCGGCCAGCTCACTTGCGTCCGCATCGCTTACCTCATCTGACAGCAACATCTCCCGCAACTTATCCTTGATAGCGCGCTCCAGGTACTCTTTGGTATCCCATTCCTCCCGACTCATGGACGACATGCGCGCATTCGTCTGGTCAATCACTTCGTCTCCGTAGCGCTTCCGAGCTTCCTTTCCATACGCTTCCTCAAAGTGCTCGACCGAGCTTTGTTTCAAAGTCTCAAAAGCCTCTTCATCTGTCATGTCCTTAACGTCCTTCCATTTCTCTATCAGAATGTCAGTTGTGCGCAGGAACGTGTTAAGACGATCCTGTTGCGCGAGCAGGCTCCTTCGGTGAAGTGAGAGTACCTTAAGCACATCGAGGTCGGGCTCCTCCATCAGTTCTTTAAGATCCCCCAAGGGAAGTCCACACGAACGAAGCGTCCTGATCACACGCAGAGCGGCGACGTCTTCTGCTCCGTAGCGACGCCAATTGTTCGCATCGCGCACGGGACTCAGAAGTCCGAGCTGCTCGTAGTAATGCAGCGTTCTCACGCTCACGCCCGCCATGTTGGCAAGCTGCTTGGCCGTGTAGCCGGTGCTTACGGTGTTGCCCGCATATCCGGTGCTCATATCTTCGGTACCTGCTTTCATATACGCTCGGTTGCAACCACAACGGATGGTAAACCCTTACGTAACGTGATACGCAAGCCTGTTCGCATAACGGAAGAGCGAGAAAAAAGAGACTTCGCCAGTTTCTGTGAGTGATGAGAGTCTGTCAAGGATCGTCTCATGACACACGCTGTGCATTCTACGCAGACGAGCAAGGGAAATGTCCAGGAGAAGCCCCTGATCTCGTAATCCATACGGTCCCGAAGACCATGCCCTTAGGCAACGTGGGTTAGCATACAGGGATTGATAAAACCTGGCGCCAGAGCCACAAAGAGAAAGGGGCTTCCCGACGAATGAGTATAACACCTACGTGGGGATGGATGTCTTATCAACCATGCTACTCAGCGCTTTCTCCTCAGTTACCATCATGGTATACTGCAGACACCGGCAAAGCCCGAGGCCCTTAGCTAGGTCGGGCGGCGCAGGTTGTTTTGATTAAGGGTCAGCCGCTAACTGACCCTTACTCTTTGTTCCCTTCGTCGTCTTCTCGTTTATGCTCCTTCCATGTTCTCCATATCTCAAGTATGAAGAGGGCAACGGTCGAAACCATCGCCAACACGTTCAGGGCTTCATGGATTACACCCATAAGGCACCGCTCCTTTCGAAGCGCCGCCCACGTTCGGACTTTGCCAGTCTGTCTATGATACTCCTTAACCACAAAGCCCATAATGGCGAACTCTTTAGTGATCACATTCACCCAGGTTCAATGCCGCTAACTGGATCCTCTTTCGTTTTCCTGCGTATTACGTTTTTCCGGTGTGGTGTTCCACGGCGCGTCGGTGCGCGCTTGCGCGAAAAATCAGTGCGGGCGGGATCTCATGACCACACCCACACCTGTGGTTCCGTTAACCTGGCTTGCAGTTAGCCTATATTGCTCATACGCTTGCGCATTGATTCGTCGTTCTCGATGTGAATGGCATAGGAGTTATGAACAATGCGATCTAATGTGAAATTCTATATTTTGTGAAGCTATTCAGAAAGTCATCAGATCAAAACGGAATAACCTTCAAACAACTTAGACTTCACCAGTTTTTGTAGGTGATGAGAGTCTGTCAAGGATCGTCTCATGGCACACGCTGTGCATTCTGCGCAGGCAAGCAAGGGAAACAGATGACACAAAGAGTCAAAAGGTGGACGTTTTTTCACGATGTACATGATTTTGCAAAGTTAGCCAAAGCGTTCGCCACTTTTTCTACGAAATGCATGGTGTAACGCAGCCGATAAAGCCCACCCTGTACACACCACAGTTTTGGAGAAAACAGGGGTTGTCTCTGAACAGAGAAAACGTAGTAGCTCCTTCAATGAAGAAAGAACAGTGTCCATTCTTCCCTCACCTAATCGTACATTTCGTAGAAAAACTTCCCGAAGAAACGATTAGCTTTGTACGATCGCGTATTTCGCGGGTTTCCTTGCATGTTTGACTAGCAGCAGCAGCGACGTACTTCCGTCTTTTCAGACACCTCTTCGATGCTTCCCAAAATCACCTGTGCTGTTTTGCCACATGCCAAATATCACTACAATGAAATCTTACAACAATAGGGGCCATATCCGCTGGTCATTAGCGAATAGAGCCCCTTACAACTGTCAAACTTGAGCGAACACTACTTCACGTACTTCAGAGCCTTAACCTGACATTTTTGGAGACTTCCGAGCCTTAACCCCTAACCATCGGCAAGACAAGGTGTTCATAGTGTCGCTCAATGCACGTGCACTCTGATGAAAAGAACAGTCCGAAACCTGAAACGCAAACGCGAGATCCCAGACAGGGACCCCACGTTCGCTTTCAATGAACAATACGTTTGTTTACTCCATCTTTCCTGCAATCCTCCAAGCAGCAATGCGCCCAGTCAAAAGTGCACGACTCACGCTCATGCAGGGAGTAACCATTCTCTGAACCAAACCTCCGTAGAAGTTCCCTGAGCAGTTACCGGCAGCCCAAAGCCCTTCGATTGGTTGGAAGCTATCATCGAGCACCTGCATGTCTGCGTTTACCTCAAGGCCACTGAGAGTGGTCAGACAGGTGGCCTGACGTGCTATGGCATAAAATGGTGCTTTCGCGATCTTTTTCACCTTACTGCCAAGTTTACCGAAATCTGGCTCGTAGTCGTAACCACCTTCAGCAAGCTGATTATAGCGCTCGACCGTCGCCTTAAATGTATCTGCAGGAACTTCGATCAACTGCGCTAGTTCCTCAAGCGTATCCGCCTTAAGAATATTGCCTTCCTCTAATGCTTTGGGAATCAGCTCGGACCAGTCGCTGTTCTGGGTCATACCTGTCGTTCCCATGTCTGGCATGTCATTCAAGTAGTTGTCATCGAAGATCTGATAGTGCATGCAACCTGGTTGACGTACGTCTTGAGCCCACACCTCGTCGTAGTTTACATCTTCATTGGAGAAACGCTCTCCGTTCTTGTTCACGCGGAGCCACGGAACCGGAGTCCCTTTCAACGTCGGCACAGCAACACCAGGATCGTAATGAATATTTGAGCAATGCGGTGCACGTTGAATCTGGCCGCCCGCCCACAGGCCCATTAGAATACCGTCACCTGTAGTGACATCTGGACGTGAGTACCCAATACCAAGACCAATGGTCTGAGGCATCAGATCATGGCGCATCTCTTCGTTACCTTCATAGCCGCCAGTAGCCAGAATCACACCTTTGGTAGCATTGCATAAAATGTACTCACCGTTTTCATTTTGAGCAACAACACCAGTCACTCGACCAGTTTCATCTTGGCGAAGCTGCTTGGCTGGCGTATTATAACGCACCTCCACCTGACCTTCCGCTGCGGCATCTTCCACAAGAGCCGTGGCAATAGCCGCCATGCGGCTGCCACCAATACCTCGCTCACCGCGTGGTAAGTGAGCAACGGGATATGTCCGATGCCACTCGTTGTCAGGCTCCACGGGACTTTCCACCATGAAAGGCCCCAGTTCAGTGTCTTTGTATTTGTTTATAATCCAATCGGCCATTTCACCGCTATAGTTCACCCAATTTCCGAGTACCTCCCAACTTCCAAGGTTGTTCCCACCATTGCGCTGTATGTCTCCAACAATTTCCCAGCCGTTCACATCGATACTCTGCTCCTTCTGCAAAGAAGAGCCAACAGCTGCAAATCCAGACCCATGGGTAAATACGCACTCCACTTTCTGTAGCAGGATGACCGACATCCCTTCTTCAACGGCGGTAGCCACAGCAGCGGCGCCTGCGTTACCGGCTCCGCATACAACCACATCAGCTTCGAGCGTCTCCACGATTTCGGAGTCTGTTATCTCGGCAGGTTTATCTTTGTAACTCGACTGCTGCACCGATGCAGTGGAATCCTCCTTGGTTTCTTCGGCGGTGTCATTTTGAGGTGAACATCCCGCCATACAAGACAATGCGGCAGCTCCTGCCAAAGTTGCCGATCCCGCCAGAAAGTCTCGACGCGAGCACTGCACTTTGTTCATCTTGCTCATAAGATCCCTTTCTCTCGCTGAAGTAAGCGCGTTCTTTTGTGGCAAACCCTTACGGAGACTTGTCACAACGCTGACCACTCGAAAACCTTATGCGCTAATACACGATTCGAAACGCTACCTTTCGGTCCAATTTACCGGTAAGCCTAAACTAAAAGGACTAGACCCTCATTTATAAGGGAATACACTGGTTAACATGGCTGAAAGAGAGAAAGATGAGCAAAAGAAAGGCGCTACAATATACTCGGAAGGGGATTCCGTCAAAAGATCTGATTAGCTTGCTTTGCTCGCAGTATTACTGCCAGGCAAAAGAAGATGGTTTACGAATGGGGTGCACGTGGACTCTCGAAAACGCGGTTTAAGCGCACTGCTCGACCGTTGGCCCATGATGGGCTATCTGTCCCTCGGACTGCTCTATGGATGGCTCGATGTTGTGTCTGGATCGTTTTCTCTTGTGGACGCCACCTCTCCTTTGACGGCCGTAAATCACAGTGCTTTGTTGTTTATGCTCACCTTGGTCACGGTATCGTCTGCATTTCTTGCCGCCTTCCTGCATCGCTTTGTCGATCCTTCTTTTCTCGCGCGGAACTCTTATATTGGATTTGCAGTGTTGTTGTCAGTTGGTACCGTTATCAGCAACTGCGTTGACGAGGGTATGCTGGGCACCGAGTTCTTGGTAGTGGGCGCCCTATGTGGAGGTGTAAGTGTTGTATGGGGTTTTATTGGATGCGCTCGGATTTATGCTCGTCTATCATTGAGCGAAATTGTCTTATATGCGTGCCTTTCGAAAGTAGTAGGTACGCTGGTCTATTTTGTGATTCTTCCACTGCCAACCATACTTGCCACCATAAGCATGGTTGTCGTCTCCTGTGCTGCAATGCTTCTTTTGGGAGCCGTTCGCAACGAAAGAGCAATTGATTATAGGGGTGATCTCAACAAGCGAGAAAACACTCCCTTGCATACCTCATTCGGCGTATTATCAAGCCCGCATGCCCAGTGGGTAGCTGCCGGCGTACGCAAGAGTAGCGTCTACAAACTTGCTTTGGTGTGTTTTGTTATCTTCTTTGTCACCGAGCTGACGAAAAGTGCGCCACTTGCCTACGCTGACCAGGGAAATGCGGTCACATCCTATTCGCTCATACATTTCGGGACGTTGGCACTATGCGCGACAGCAGCGTTGACCATAGCCATGCATCAGGGGAGAAACAGTCGGCTTGTCTCCAAGGGTTTCTACTTCGCCGTAGCGACGCTCGTCTCCTTCTTCGTTTTGCTTCCTTTTCTGGCACCTCAAGCACCTATGGTTTCATGGGTATGCGGATCGTTGCGAAACCTGCTAGACGCCGTTGTTTTCTCGCTTTCCGCCATCGTGTACCGCAAGCTAGAAGGCTCTTCTGTCTCCCAAATCTATGCTCTTATCGGGGGTTTCCATAGTCTGGGTAGCTTCTGTGGTCGTCTTTTTATCAGCTTCATGCAGCTGGATCAATCGCCGTACATGCTCTATGTATTGTTAGGTATTGATTTGCTAACGATACTATTATTGTTCGTCGCGTTCACACCGAAAGATCTGGAGAGCCTGCTGTCGCCTGTCGGGTCTAATGACGGAGAGCTTTCCGATGACGACTCAGTGGCTGATGCTATTCCTTTGGAATTCGCCAACGAAGTTGGACTGACTACTCGAGAGACCGAAATATTCTCATTGTTAATCAGAGGATACACTACGGTCTTAATTTCCGAGAAGCTACACATCTCTCAAAGCACCGTCAAGTCACATTTATCGAAGGTATACCTGAAGGCTGGAGTGAGCACACGAGGGGAGCTTATTGTCGCCATGGAAGACTACCGCAACCGTAATCGATAGACTTACAGGAAAAATGCTAACATTAGCGCCCCTACGGATATCGCTTGAATTATTGGACGGCGGTAGGTTGAATTAGTCATGACCACCGGCATAGCCGGTGGCTTGATTGGGCGACCCTGTAAGGGTCGCGAATGCCGGCGGCGGCAAGCCGCGATGGCCCAGCGCACTCTTGCCGGCCGCCCCTAAAGGGGCTGCGTTCGCACCTTACCGGTCGAACCCGCCGCCGTCCTCCTGATCTTTTATGTACTTCTTTATCGTGGCCTCGTTCAGCCCGACGGTGCTCACGTAGT
>NZ_JAAKEB010000014.1 GCF_011038965.1 Adlercreutzia sp. ZJ141
ATATGTGTCAACTGCCGGTCAGTCATGGGGCTTCCCTTCCGTCATTCGATTCAAACAGCGCAGTTTACGTGCAGGTATCGTAAACAAGCATGCTGCAAACGCGCAAGCAATATCTATGCTATACTACAGTTTCACTGGCAAAGCCCGTCGTTTGGTCAAACGTGGGTACGGGCGGCGCAGGTGTTAACGATTGATGCGGCCGACGCCCATCGGCCGCATTTCTCTTCCTTCGTCGTCCGTTATCCCCCGATTTGGCTCATGCCGCGGTCGGTTCCTACTTTGTCGTGGTGCTCGTCGGGTTTGGCACCCAGCGCTTGCAACAGCACGGCCCGAACCGCCTCGTCGTCGGCATGCGCATCGCGCAGCACAGCGCGCACGTCGTATTCTTCGTCAGAGAATAGACAAGGGCGAATCTTTCCGTCAGCTGTCATGCGCAAACGATTGCATTCGCTGCAGAAATGACGTGACAGCGGCGATATAACACCCACCGTACCGAGCGCTCCGGGGAACTGGTAGTAGCGTGCAGGCCCCCACCCTTCAGGGCGGCTTTCTGTAGCAGGCTGCAAGGCCGGCAGCCCTGCGGCGGCGGCACGCGCATTAATGGTTTCAATTAGCTCATCGCTCGGAACAACATCTTGTTTGCCCCAACCGCAGCCGTTAGCCCCCGTACTTTCACCTACCGGCATGTACTCGATGAACCGCACATGTAGCGGCCGGTCAACAGACAAGCGTGCGAACGCCAGGTAGTCTTGGTTCAAACTGCGCACCGTAACCGCATTCACCTTTACGGGATTGAATCCGTATTCAAGCGCTGCGTCGATGCCGGCTAGCGTCTGTTCAATGGTTCCCACGCGCGTGATACGCTTGAACTGATCGGGGTCGAGCGTATCAAGCGAGATGTTCACCCGCGACAAACCTGCATCCTTTAGGTCAGCGGCCATGCGTGGCAACAACACGCCGTTCGTGGTCAGCGACACCTTGTCGATACCGGGCGTAGCCGATATGTCGCGAATCAGATCAACCACACCCTTGCGCACGAGCGGCTCGCCACCCGTCAGGCGAATCTTGCTGATTCCCATGTTGGCCGCAACGCGAACCACGCGCAGGATTTCTTCAATGCGCAGAATGTCATTGTGTGCCATCTGCTGAACGCCTTCTTCGGGCATGCAGTAGATGCACCGGAAATTGCACCGGTCTGTCAACGATATGCGCAGGTAGTCGATGGTCCTGCCGTGAGCGTCCTTCATGGTTTTCCCCTTCGTAATTCTCATGCGAGAATATTCTAGGTCAAGACACGAAGCACAGCAAGACGCCGTGTGGCGCAAAGTCGCTCGACCTACCCTCGACCTACCCTCAACCGACCGCCCTCCGCCACGCAAGTGGCTATTTCGTCACCAGGTACATGCTGCTCGAGGGAATCTCGATGAGCAATTCATCGCCTTGTGCTGGCAGCTCGTCTTCGGAAACCGACAGCTTATCCACCTTCCACTGGATGTGCAGCTTTAGAAACTTCATCGTTTCGTCCTCTTCGGCAAGGTCCTTCTGTAGCTGCGGACCTACCTCGGCGTCCAAAAACGACAGCATCACCGTGCGCTCGAAACGCGAATCGCTTACCCGGTCGGCGCGCATGCGAAACACGTTCGGGCCCATTTCGCGAGCCTTCCGCAGATGGAACGCGCGCACGCCGAAGTAGCGCACATAGCGTGGAACTATCTGCTCGGTCGAAAGCCGGATTCCCCATTCAGGCAGACACACCTCGTGGTCGCTCACGTATTCGGCCGGCGTGGTGTTCTTGCATCCCGACAGCTTAATTGCCGCGAGACTTTCTGGGTTGCTCACAATGTCGTGCTTCGGCCCGATCTCGCTGATGTGTCCCGCTTCCACCACGGCGATGCGATCGCAGAAGCGAAATGCCTCATCGATGTCGTGACTCACGTACAAAATGGTACCGTTAAACTCTTCAAACAGCCCGATCAGGTTCTGCTCAAGCGAGCTTTTCAAATGCGCGTCGAGCGCCGAGAACGGCTCGTCCAGCATCAGGATTCCCGGGCGTGCGGCCAGCATGCGCGCCAGTGCCACACGCTGTTGCTGCCCGCCCGACAACTGGGCAGGATAGCGCTTCTCAAGCCCCACCAGGCCAAATCGGCGCAGCTGTTCGCTGACCATACGCATACGCGTATCGGCCGACTCGCTTTTGGGAATGCCGGCCGCCACGTTTTGTTCCACCGTCAAGTTCGGAAACAGCATGTAGTTTTGGAACAGCAGTGCAGTCTTGCGTTCTTGGGGGGTTAGGTTCACACGTGGTTTCTTGCCGGCCTCGCGTTCGAAGAACACCTGATCGTTCACCACGATACGCCCTTCATCGGGTGTTTCAATACCAGCAATACAACGCATAGTCAAACTCTTGCCGCACCCCGACGCACCAAGAAACCCCAACGTTTCACTGCCGGCTTGAAAGTTGACATCAAGCTTGAATCCCGAGAAGCGCTTCTTAATGGAAACCTCAAGGCTCATTCCTCAACCCTCCTGCGGTACTTGGTGGTATGTCTACTCCACAAATTAATGAAGAGAATCACCACGAAGCTAAAGATCATGATGATGACCGTCCAAAAAATGGCCACGTCGGTATTGCCGTTCATCCATTCGAAGTAGATGGCGATGGGAATAGTACGTGTCACGCCCAGGTAGTTGCCCGCTAGGAACATGGTGGCACCGAACTCACCTAATGCGCGAGCGAACGACAGCACCGTACCCGCCGCAATCGAACTCCACGACAGCGGCAACATAAGCTTGAAAAAGATGCGCGCGTTACTCCACCCTAGTGTACGCGCCGCATCAAGCATGTTTGCGTCGATGCTCTCGAATGCACCACGCGCGTTGCGATACATCAGCGGAAACGCCACCACCACGGCGGCGATAACGGTGGCCGGCCAACTGAACACCAGCGGGAAGCCGATGTCGATGAACCACTGCCCTAACGCCGTGTTGCGCCCGAACGCGAGCAGCAATAAAAAGCCACACACAGTGGGTGGCAGCACCATGGGAATGGTGAAGATAGAGTCGGCTAAATCTTGCGCACGAGATGGAATTCGTAAGCTGAAATAGGCTGCCGCCAACCCCAGCACGAAAATGAACACGATAGCCGTAAGCGTAGTTTTCAGCGTCACCCACAAAGGACTTAAATCGACGCGCTGCAAAAACTCGACGAACGCCTGCCAACCCGTCGCTTCCTCCTGAACTGACACGGCATCGACAGGCGCAAATTCGGCCAGTGTTGCGTGCGTTAGCTTAATATGGCTCGGATTATCTGCGCTCGTAACGTCGCTGCCATCTTCACCGATGACGCAGGCATAGTACTGGTTTTCTTTCACCTGCTCGTCAAAGAGGAACTGCACGCCACCAACCGTATACGAGGTTTCGTTCGTGAAATGCCATTCAGACGCGGCATTAAGCGAGCTGCCGCCCTTGTTCGCCTTCGTGTCGAGCGCAACCATCATCGCCTTGAACGCCGCCTGATCGTCAGTGTTATTGATGTCGAACCCCACGGTTTCCGCCACGCGATCCGATACGTACGCCACACAATACTCCGATGCGTCGATGACCACCAATTCACCCGGCTCGGCAGCGGTGAAGTAGCGGTAGCCCCGGTACTGGCCGTCAACAGGAGTGTTCGTTCCCACTTCAGCTCGGGAAAACCCCACCAGGCCGAACCGCACCCCTTCGATTGATGCCGACTCGCCGTCGGTGAGCACGTTAGCAAGCGCGCCTTGCTCGGAAGCGTCTGGCGCAGTCTCCGCTGCCTGGTTGCCTTCGCTCCCTTCGGCAGCCATCGCCGATGCGGGCGCAGCAAACGACAACGCAAACGATGCTACCAGTATAAACGCCACCAGAGCGCGCACGAGCGCGACAGCGGTGCGACGCGGCACCATCGCATACGCACTATCGTACGCACCTTCGCAAACAGCCGCGCAGTGAACGTTGCTGTGCGAAATCGCAACGCGCACAGCATAGCGCTGCCCGAAGCCAAACGTCATAACAGTCCCCCTGCCCCAGCCGCCCGCCAAGCACAGCGCAAGCGGCACTGTTTATTCTCGCGCAGAATTATACTCTATGAAACATGAAGGGACGAGCTTGCATCGAATAGCAGCTCGCCCCTTCCCTTGCGGCCAGCACGCACTGCTGCGCACCGCACCGAGCCATCAACAGTAACGGCTTACGCCAGTGCGAAGCCCCACTCCTGCCATACGGCAATGGCGGCGGGATCGGTCGCGCACCACTCCATGAACGCCTTTGCGGCATCAACGTGTTCAGACTGCGTGGTCACTGCACCGGGATACACGATGTCTTTGTGGGTGTCGGCAGGAACAACACCGATCACGACCAGTCCATCGTTGCTATACACGTCAGAGGTGTACACAAATCCCAGGTCAACGGAACCCGACGACACCTGAGCAGCAACGTCGCCCACTTTCGCCTGCAAATTCACCTTGCCGGCAAGTGGCGTGTCAGCGTAACCGTCGGCGTCACCCGCCTTGCCGTTCGTGTCAGCCCCTGTTTTGCCGTCAGCAGCGTTGAAGCTGCCAATCGTGGACAGCGCCTGGTTGGCATAATTGCCAGCAGGCACGGAGTCATCGCCAATAGCAACCGTATAATCGCCCGAACCGGCTTGTTCAAGCGTGAAGTTCTGATCGGCACCATACTGCTCAGCCAACTCGGAACCTTCAGCAGCAACGATAACCAGATCGTTCATGAACATAGTGCTCATGGTATCGCCATCGGCCAGATCAGCGTCGATAGCGTCTTGCATCTTGGCCTTTGAGGCGGAAATGAGGATGTCAGCATATGCGCCGCCTTCAAGTTCGGCATTTAAGTCACCAGACGACAGGTACTGAGCATCAGCGAAGGTTACTTCGGGGTGAGCTTCGGTGTAGAGCGCCATAGCCTCGGGCATTGCCTTCTTCAGGGAATTGGCGGCGAACACCTGCAGCTCAACCTGTTCGGTAGGCTCGGCAGCAGTCTGCTCAGCAGCTTGGTTCGAGGCGGGCTGTTCCTCGGCCGCCTCATTCGACGAGCAGCCAAACAGCGCAAACGACCCCACCATCGCGACGGCGCATCCCGTCGCTAACATCACGCGCAACTTCTTCATCGGTTTCCCTTCCTTGTGGTTTCCAACTCAACATCAAAGGGAGACATGTGCCCCCTAGAAACACCGATTACCTCCGCCAACCCTACGTTTGTGGGACGGTGTTTGAGATTCTCAAACCTCATTTTCACACGCACACACGCATTCGGTTTTTGGCCCTCAGCCATCCAATCCACAAACCCAGGACAAGACGGTCTTAATCAGTGCTTCCCTCAGAAAGACGGCTACGTTCGGCATCGTAACAAAACGCGCGCCATATGGCGTGACCAACGTACGCTTTGTGGCGCAGCCAACGCAACAAAAGCTCGCGAGGCAACCAGCGTTTTGTCCGTCCCCTACCGACCGTCTTTCATGCTGAAATCAGAATAGTCTTATTTAGAATTATTGTCAATTGTGAATAATGTTGCATGTAAAGACTCACTGAGCAGAGTTAGCCACCTCTGCTGCCACTTTTTTCTCGAAATGCGCGATTGAGCAAAGTTAGCCGTGGCTTCGGCCACTTTTTTTACGAAATGCGCGACGTGAAGCGATAAAAATAGGTAGGAAACGAGCATTACTCTTCACTTCTTGAGACTGCTCTTACGTTTTCCCTGATCAGAGGCAACCGCTGTTTTTTCTGAAACTTCGACGAGCTTTACCGACTCCGCCAAATCGTACATTTCGTAAAAAAAGCTCCCGAAGCCACGGCTAACTTTGCTCAATCGCGCATTTCGAGAAAAAAGTGGCGCGAAAAAGCGCTTCGCTCCTGTGTTCATACGGCAGGGTTCAGACAGCGGCATCGAAGCAGCGTGTTTCGCGTGTTTCGCGCAGATTGACACTTAGCGACACAAGACACTGCCCTTTGTTCAGTACGGTATAATCGGAAGGATTCAACGATAAAGGAAAGGACGCGCCATGGCCCAAGGCACCTATGAGAGCGGCATCTACCGTAGGGGCGACGTACGCCTATCCGACTTGGCCGGGCGCAAAGCGCTACCCATCGGGGTCAGCGACTTCCGTACGGTTCTTAAGAACTACGTATTTGTAGATAAGTCGCTCTTGATCGCCGATGTACTGGCAACGCCAGGAGCGTCCCTGCTCTTCTGTCGACCTCGCCGTTTCGGCAAGTCGCTCAACTTGAGTATGCTGCAAGCGTTTTTCGAGACAACAATTCCCAGCATTCCGGGCGTCACCGACACCACGGAGCTTTTTCAGGGCCTGGCCATCTGGGATGCAGAGGACGGGCGCTATCGCGAGCACCACGGAGCCTATCCCGTTGTGCGCCTTTCGTTCGGAAACACCAAAGGAAATGAATGGAATGAAACGCTGGAGAGCATTCAGGCAAACATAGCCGCCGAGTACGAGCGGCATAACTATCTAGCCGTAAGCGATGTTCTTTCCGAGCGAGATCAGGAGTTGTTTCTCCAGGTGGCTAGCCGCAACACCTCACAGGGAGTCTGGAGTCGCTCGCTGCTTACCCTATGCGAACTTCTGCACAAGCATCACAAAACCCAGGTTGTGGTGCTTATTGACGAATACGACGCACCCGTCATGGCAGGCTACACCTACGGCTACTACGATGAGGTGGTTGCCTTCCTCAAGCGATGGCTCACCGGCGCACTGAAGGACAATTCCGCTTTGGCCGTGGGCGTGCTCACTGGCGTACAACGCATTTCCAAAGAATCCATTTTCTCCGATTTAAATAATCTCATCGTGAGCACGTCGCTCTCCGTGGCATCAGACGAACGCTACGGGTTCACGCAGATGGAAATTGATACCCTCGCCTTCTATCGAAACCAGACAGATGGCATAGCCGAGGCGCGCTCTTGGTATGACGGATACCGCTTTGGCAATGTAGACGTCTACAACCCTTGGAGCGCACTAAACTACTTCAATAGCCAATGTACCGCCGATGTCTACTGGGGAAACACCTCCCGGAACGACATCCTCACGAGCCTCGTACACGATACCGACGACAAAACGATGAGCGAACTCTACACACTTATGCAACCTGATGGAACTCTCGACAAGGCTATCGACACGAGCATTGTCTTCCCTGATCTCGGTATTCGCCCTGAAGCCGTATGGTCAATGCTGTATCTTGCAGGATACCTGACCACCAACGACACCAAGCTTCCAAACAACATCAGTCTTTCGCGAGTTCTGCGCATCCCGAACCGTGAGGTAGCTCACCTTTTTCGCAGCGACATCATCGAACGATTCTCTTCCATAGCAGGAGATCGCGAGCGTTTGGGACAGCTCCACCGCGCCCTTACGGAGTGTAAAGACGACGTTGTTGCTAAAGAACTCGAGTGTATTCTGAAAGACAATGCCAGCTACCATGACCTATATCATGAAGCGCCGTACCATACGCTTTTACTGGGACTGTTATTTGGAATGAGCGGCTACGAAGACCCCATGTCCAATCGCGAGGCTGGGCACGGTCGATTTGATGTGCGCGTGCAACCGATCAGCCCCGATCGCGACCCCCTTATAACTATCGAAGCTAAATGGGCCGCCCCCAAAAGCTCCGAGGCAACCAATTTGCCTGCGTTGGCGCAAGCAGCTCTTGCACAAATCGAACAACAAGTCTATGAATCAAGTGCTTTTATCGGCGCAGCCGGCACCGTCCGCTGGGGTGTAGCCTTCAGCGGTAAGCACGTCATATGTAAGAGCGAACGAGTTGCAAGATAGTTCTACGCTAAAGAGTTAATCAACACTGAGAAGCTAGCCTGTGATCTGCGGGAAGATGCGGGGGTGGGATACCTTGTTGAGTAGACTGCTCTCAAACACAGAGAGGATTATCCACTCTTCTTTGGTAGGCTCTCTTGGCTGTTTTCACCGAAACGTATCGTTGAGAATCCAGAGTGCCCTCTCAACGCCACTTTTTCTACGAAATGCGCGATTGTGTTCAGGCAGCAGGGTCTAGGCAGCGGCATCGAAGCAGCGTGCTTTGCTCGTTCCGATTGCAAAAAAGACGGTTGGCAAAAGCGGCAAGTCTGCTATAGTTGGGCGCATCCGATAAACCGACAGGAGAAAAGCTTGTTCGACCATATTGCATACACGCGCGAGGTAACTGCTCAGGCAGCGCTCTGCGCTGGTGCGTGGTGGTGGTACAAGCGAATATAGGTCGGATTATCGGAAGCTTTCCTTGTGCATGCTTTGAAGCCCCTCGATAATCCGAGGGGCTTTTTCGTGTCGGGGAATGCGCGGCGCGAACGCAGGCCAAGAAAGACCTTTGAAACAGCACCGCAAAAACCCGCGATGCGAACCCGCAAATGCCGCCTTGCACGGCCGAGTCGAAAGGAACCGTCATGACTGACACCGCCACCGCGCCCTACCGCCTGTACCTGCGCGAGGACCAAATTCCCACCCAATGGTATAACCTGCGCGCAGACATGCCCGAATCTCCCGAGCCCATGCGCCTGCCGAACGGCAAGGTGGCCGAACCCGCCGACATCGCACCAGTGTTCTGTGACGCATTGGTGGCCCAAGAGCTCGACGACCACACCGCCTATATCGACATTCCCGAGGGCGTGCGCGAAATGTATAAGGTGTACCGCCCGTCGCCATTGTGTCGTGCCTACAATTTGGAGCAGGCGCTGGGCACCCCCGCGAAAATCTACTACAAGTTCGAAGGCAACAACACGTCAGGTTCACACAAGTTGAACTCGGCACTAGCCCAAGCTTACTATGCCAAAGAACAGGATCTTACCCATATCACAACAGAAACAGGCGCCGGCCAATGGGGCACCGCCCTCGCCGAGGCGGCCGCGCACTACGGACTCAACCTGGATGTATTCATGGTGAAGTGCTCTTACGAACAGAAGCCCTTCCGTCGCAACATCATGGAAACCTTCGACGCCACCGTAACCCCCTCGCCCTCCAACACCACCGAAGTAGGGCGGCGTATGTTGCAGGAAAACCCCAACTCCTCGGGGTCGCTTGGCACCGCTATCTCCGAGGCCGTGGAGCGCGCCTTGAACATTCCCGGAAACAAGGGCCGCTATCAGCTGGGCAGCGTGCTGAACCAGGTGTGCCTGCATCAATCCATCATCGGCCTGGAAAGCTATACCGCCATGGAAGAGCTGGGCGAATACCCCGATATGGTCATCGGTTGCGCGGGCGGCGGCTCCAACTTAGCTGGCCTTATTGCTCCTTTCATGCGCGACAAGCTCAACGGTACTCACCCCAACACCGAATTCATTGCCGTTGAGCCCGCTAGCTGCCCGAGCCTTTCCCGCGGCAAGTACGCCTACGACTACGCTGACACCGGCCGCACCTGCCCTCTGGTGAAGATGTACACCCTGGGCAACGGATTCTTGCCTAGCCCCGATCACGCAGGCGGTCTGCGCTACCACGGCATGAGCCCGATCATTTCCAAGCTGAAGCACGACGGCTATCTGGACGCCCGCGCCGTGCGCCAAACCGATGTGTTTGCCGCTGCCGAAGAGTTCGCACGCCTGGAAACCATTCTGCCCGCACCCGAGAGTGCCCATGCTATCTATGTTGCTATAGAAGAAGCGAAGAAGTGTGCTGAAACCGGCGAAGAGAAAGTAATCTTGTTCGGTCTCACGGGAACGGGCTACTTCGACATGTACGCCTACGACGCCTTCAACAAGGGCATAATGAGCGACCATATCCCCACCGACAAGGAACTGGAAGCAGGATTTGCCACCATTCCCTCTATTCCCGGGGTGCAATAAGCGCACGTCAGGCGCTTTGACAACGTGGCTGGATACGAAGAAATCTCCCAGCCATCAACGTGAAGAGGTTGCCGAAGTGGCAATGCCGAAGTGGCGGCCTCTTCACATAACGAAGCGCACGTGGTTTTGACTCGGGTGAAACTGGCGGCAACCACGCTGTGCAACTTCCCCGCTACTCGTCCTTGTGTTTTTCGGTGTCTACCAGGTCTATCAGCTCTTGCCGGGAATGCACGCCCAGTTTCGCATACACGTTGCGAGTGTGCGTACGTACGGTGTTCTTCGACACCTGCAAGCGCTCGGCCGTAGCGGGAACATCGTAACCCATAGCCAAACACTGAAACACGTCGGTTTCTCGCGCCGACAGCCCGAAGCCCTGCGCCAACGTATCGATAACCTCCGCAAACCGCTTGCGCACCGGAGCCTCCTGCACGACCACCACCTGCGGTGTTACCAATTCTTCGGCGAGCAGCTCTTGAATGGGAGACTCTTCCTCGCTTTCGGGCTCGAACAACGCCTCGAAATCCTTCTCGGAATACATGAAGAACGCAACGGCGAGCACCACCACCGCCAACACAATGTAGATAACAAACTCGTTCGGGGCACCCGCGAAACGGCTCAGCTCGTAAGCACCCAATGCCCATCCCAAGCTGTTGCCCATCAGGTATGCACCATATGCCCAGCCGAACACCATGGTGGGCGAATAGCGCTTTTGGTACAGCACGAACGACACGATGCACCACAACAGAAACTCAAACAAAAATGAAACAAGCACCGCTACCTGTGCAACCTTGGCGTTGGGGATGTTGAGAGCAGGTAGAACCGCAACCACCATCACCGCCAGCACCATAATGGCCGAATAGGCCTTCCCTAAGTTCAACGCCTCCATGTTCATGCCAACCGCCATGCACACAAACGCCGTCGCTAATACCATATGCAGCAGCATAACCACCCGCGTACGATCGAGCGTTTCCCCAATGGGAGAAGACTGCACAGCCACGGCATGAATAGATACCAGCGTCACCGAGAAAACAAACACCACCACAACCAGCTTGATAAACGTTTTCGGAAGCGCTTCAAACGACACCGACTGCCCATCAGCGCCGCGCGGGTGTTCTTCATCGCCTGCAGCTAGCTCGAACGAGTTGGTCGGCATAACAGCCAGCAAACCCGCCGCAAGCGGCAGCAGTACGAAAAACAGGATGCCGCACAAAGATGGACCGCCCGCAACCGGCGCCCAGGTAGGAGAGCCAATAATGACGAAGTACGCGCATGCGGCAACCAAATGCGAGCACGCCACATAGAAAACCACTCGTCGGGGGGGTAGTTCTGCATACAGCCGACCACACCGCAGCAGCACTGGAGCCATACCAATGCCGCTCACCACCCCCGACAGATAGAACAGCGGGCGGATAACTTCGTAGTCGAGCATGGGTAGAAGATAGTACGGCCCGATGGCGATAATGGCAAAGCATCCGAATGCCGTAACAGCCGCGCCTCCAACCACCCAGGGCGGGTCAACGAACCGGTCGCGCAAACTGGTGGGCAACAGCGCAATCGCAAGCATGATCAACCCCGTCGCGCCGCTCGAACAGATAAACAGCGACGAAATGTTCGAGCCATTGACCTCGGTGTCAGAGAGCCACACCGAACCGCTGAACAGCACAAAGAACCACGCTTGCCACATAGCGAACGCCATAAACGGCAGCGCCGGACACACCTGAACGAGGCGCTTCACGAACCCGCTAAGCTTTTCCATGATCTCCCCTCCGCAACACGTGCGATCATTCTACCACCAGTTCCCCGCAGCTCAGGCAGAAACACCCCACATATGCAGTCGCACTATCAGCACAATCAGAGACAGCAGGAAACACAAGAGTAAGAGCACGTGACAGAGGTCAAAATGTCAGGGGGCTGTCAAGAAAGCAGCGGTATCCGCATTCTCTGATACCACTCCCTCTTCTTACAGCTCCGACAACCCAAAATCGCAACGACGCCCGAGCGAGCGCCCGGGCGTCGAGAAGCTATCTTTCTTGCTGTGTCTAATCGGCAATGCCAGCGCGCCTGTCGGCAAGTGCGCGGTACACACGTAAAACGGCATAAGCAATGAACACAACCGAATACACACCCGTGGTAATACCCGCCTGAATGCCGCCATGCAACGCTGCGGGAAGCAACATCGCCAGCAAATGGATGTACACCAACGCATAGAACAGGTACGCAAGCTTTTGCAGCTTCACCCACGAATCGTTGTCCATGCGTTTCTTCACGAAGTTGAACGACGTAACGCCCAACACGATAAGCAGCACAAACAGCACCACCGCCAGCACGAAGGCGAACATGACGTTCCCTTTGATGATGCCACCGCCGAAGATGCGCGGCACATACGACATCAGGTACACTACCATATGACCAAGCGACAGAATCCACGCGATAATGGATAGCTCAGCACGAATACCCTTCAGCCACATGTATGGTTTCGAGCCCTTGGCAAACACACCCACGTACATGACGACGATAAAAATTGCCAGCGACAGCGTGCATTTTTGAATGAGCGTAAACAACACGATCCATACGGCACGCGGCAGCTCGTAGAACGAACCCACCACATACACCAGGTCGATGATGACGGCTAGCGCGTAGAACAGCATCGGCCATTTTTTGATGGGGTTGCGCAGCGCGAAGCATGCGGCAACCGTGCATGCGAGGATGATTGCGAACGTCATCTGAACCCCCTGTTTCTCTCTCCATACAATTCGCTAGTTTTCTTCCAATTCGGCACGGAGCTCGTCGAGCACGTCCGCATCGAACAGGAAAAACCCCTTGCTGATTTTGAGGATGCCGCGATAGAAGCGGGTCTTCTGCAGCAGAGTCGCGCGTTCAACCAACAAATCGAACCACGACAGCACATGCGCCTGCAGGAAGTCCTGCGAGATCTTCACATTCTCAAGCGCCGTTGCACGATCACCCTCGCGCAACGCGGTAACCGTACGGTTTGACATGATGACCAAAAACTCAAACATAAACGACAAGTGATCGTCGGGGTAGTCGTAGCCCTCGGCACGCCCAACGCCATTCTGCTTGAACAGCTGATACACCTCGTGATACGACTCCTGGAACATGAAGCCTTCTTCGCTGGTGAAGCACGATTCGTAGGGCGTGGCATACATACCCTTCCACGAAGCTGCACCACCGAATGACGTAGTGAAATCGACTGCTAGCTCTTGACGCGTGCCGGTGTTGCGCTTGCGCAAATATCGGGTGATATCATTCAATCCGTCAGCGAACTGCTCGTTTACGTCGGCATACACGGATAAGTCCATGGCGGCAATGTTTTCTATCTGCTCCTGCGTGAGCGGCCTGAAATAAATGGAGGCGAGCAGATCGTAGAACGCCGCACGCCCTTCCAGCGCCTCGATCATCTGGGCAGTTGTCTCGTCTTGTGCGAAATCAACCTGATCCTCGGCGACGGGGGTTTTCTGCTTTTCTTCGATGTTTGCTTCGTCTGCCATACGGTCACCTCTCAGCATCAGTACGCATTATCCTCAACATATGCGAAAACTCCCCTGGCAAGCCAACGTGGAGGGATGCTCGCCAGGGAAGCCCTCGCGCCTCGATATCCGAAGCCTCAAACGAAGCTTCGGATATCGAGGATATCAGGCGGCGCGCCCGTGCGCATGCACCCTGCAACGCCGCCTTTCTGCCGTTTTCCGGCTCGCTACTTCTCGTAGCGCGTGGTGGTGATGTCGTCAAGACCTTCCTGCCACTTAGCGTAGGACAGAATGTACACCGTGGAGGGCTCCAAACCATTCTCGTCGGGCAGATGATAGCAGTTCTCTTCACCAGCCGCAGCAATGGCCTTCGAAGCGGAGCTCTCGGGATCGTCCAGGTCGCCGAAGTAACGGGCGCCCGTGCAGCAGTTGTGCACGCAAGCCGGCTCCCAGCCATCAGCGTCGTTGCGACGCTGGAAGCACAGGGTGCACTTCTCCACAACGTTGGTGTTCGGGTTCAGCGTACGCACATTGTACGGGCAGCCGCTGATGCAGGTTTCGCAGCCGATGCACTCGTCGGCGTTTACCAACACCACACCGGTTTCCTCATCGCGGTAGCTCGCACCAGTGGGGCACACCTCAATACAGCCCGGGTTGACACACTGCTGGCACTGCATAGGGCGCCAGTACATTTCGATATCCGGGAAGGTGCCGGTCGGACCGATGGCCGGAACGCGGTTGTAGTACACGCCCAGGTCAACGGAGTTCTCATGCTTGCAAGCGGCGATGCAGCCGTCGCAGCCGCTGCAGCGATCCAGATCGATAACAAGGCAATTTTTCATTAGAACACATCCTCAGTCTGAGCTTCAGCGAGCATTTCCTCAGTCGGCAGGAACGGTGCGAACTCCTCGGGCTCGATCCAGATGTTGGCCGGGCGCTCGGACTTCTCGATTTTCACCGTGAAGCCGCGGTTCGTGTAGGAACCGTATACCTCGTTGAACGGGGCATTATTCTTGGTGAGCACGTTGACGTTGCACTCGCGCCAACCACCGGTGATCTCGGACTGCGAGGCATCGTAGCACTCGGGATTCCAGAAGCGCTCCATCCATACCGTGTTGGGATGCACACCCTCGGTGAGATACGCACGCGCATGCGTTTCGGAACGGCGGCTGGTAACCTTAACCCAGTCCATGTGCTCGATACCCAGCTCCTTGGCGGTTGCCGGATTGATGCGAATCTCGGCGCAGGGGAACAGCTCACGGCTGAACGCAGCGTGACGCATCGTGCCATGATGGAAGTACGGCACGCGACCCGAGGTGAGCACGTAGGGGTACTCGGTGTCGCCGATTGGGCTTTCTGCGGGTTCGATGGGCACACAGATGGGGCTGTAGTCGGCACAGGCTTCCTGCGGCTTCGGGTAGCAGAACGGATAGCCGGTACGGGCCGTCTTCAGCAGGATCTGGCAGTACGTCTCAATCTTGCGGGACTCAGTACCGAAACCAGCCGGCAGACCGTCATCACAGATGACCAGATGGTTGTCGTAGCTGAAGTAATCCGGCGTGACGAGCGGCGTATACTGCTCGGTGTTGGTGGACAGGTCTTCCCAGTCCTTGGCACCGAACTGCTCGACGAGCGCATCCTTGATGGCACCCTCGGTCGGTGTGGCAAGCAGACCCGGCTTCAAGCCGTTCGGGATTTCGCCACCCCACTTCTCAGCACACGCAGCCACAACCTGAGCGGCCGGAATGGAGTGCGACACGGTTTCGCCGATGTGCACGCATTCGTTCTGCAGCCACTGGGTGTCAAGCTGCGTCATGTTCACCATGGGCTCTTCCAGCCACTCACGCAGCGGGAACACCAGGTCGGCAGCCTCAATGTGGAACGAGGTGAGCATCGGGTACTGACCAATGACGAAGTCAACCTCAGGGAACACCTTGTACCACGACTCGGCGTTGCCCAACACGGCCAGCTTGTTGCCGGACATGTCGAACCACACACGCGGCTTGAACGGCTCGCCGGTCTCGATAGCATCGCGCACCGTGGGAATGTGGCTGTGGCACCACGCGTACAGACCCTTGTGGTCCTTCATACCCAGACGGTCGATGAGCAGCTGGTTTGCCAGCTCTTGCTGCGACACATCAGCCTTGCCATAGGGGGTTTCCTCACCCTTGGCCCACGCCTCGTTCTCGGCGTCGGAAGCGCCGACCACAGCGCCGATACCGTACATGGCAGAGAACATGCCGTCGAAGCCGTTGTTGAAGGTGACGGGACGGGTGGGAGCAGCGTCGCCGCCGTTGGCACCAAACACGCCAGCCTTCTTCTTCGTCATGGTGACACCCGGCTTGTTGATGCGGCCCATGATAGAGTCGAGACCCATGCAGCCCAGCGGCACCTGAGAAGCCGACTCGGTCATGTCGGAAGCAACACCATTGACGATGCCACCCCAGTTGTCACAGTAGATATTGATGGCTTCCTCAATCTTGTCAGCCTGCAGCCAGCAATCCTCGGCAGTTGCCTCGAGCGTCCAGGGGTCAGCCGTCTCCTTGTAGATCTGACCAGCGGTCTTATAGGCCTTGCCATTGAAGTCGCCAGCCCAGAAGATCTCGGGGTCAACCTTGGAGTCCTCGGGCAGGCTGTACTCGAAGGGCTGCACCGAGTTGGTCTTCAGGTCGTAGCACACGTACACCGGCGTGTTCGCAGGCATCTCAGCCGGAGGCTCGTAGCCCTCAATAACGTCAACAGCCTTCACGGGCAGCTTGTAGTTCTCGCTCGCTTCGTCCATGTCGATGAGGAACGGCAGGTTCGTCCAGTACTTGGTGAACTCAGCGTCGTACTTCTCGTTTTCGAAGATGTAGCGGAACCAGCACAGCAACAACTTGGTGTCGGTGCCGGGACGAACGGGTAGCCACACATCGGCCTTCACAGCGTCGGGGCTAAAGTTCGGGTCAACAACGACAGTCTTAACGCCCTTGGCCTTCAGTTCAGCCATGCCACGACCAGATTCTGCGGTCTCAGAGACGGACGGCTGAGCACCCCAGATGACAACCATTTCGGTCTTGTTGTCGTCGCCCGTGCGGAAGATCTCCTGGACGGCGTTGTCAGCCACGGACTGGTCGTCGCCGCCGTAGAAGAGCTTCGACATGGACCAACGGGGCAGGTAGCACTGCGCGCAGCCCGGCTCGAACACGGTGGGGGAACCGAACGCCATGGGAAGCGTCATGGCTTCCATGAACGAATAAGCACCGCCGCCGCCGACGCTAGCGAAGAACGCATAGTTGCCATACTTGTCAATAGCGTCAACGATCTGCTGGGAAGCCAAGTCGATAGCCTCATCCCAGGAGATCTGCTCCCAGTCGTTGGTGCCGCGCTCGACATGCTTCATCGGGTGCAGGATACGACGAGGGCTGTACATGGTGTGCAGCTGGTTTAAGCCCTTGATGCACAGCGAACCACGGGAAACCGGGGCACGCTTGTCGCCCTCGAGCTTGACCACCACGCCGTCCTTCAGATATGCGACAACAGGGCACATCTGAATGCAGCCGTGGCAAGAGGTGTACATCTTGGTCAGACCCTCTTTGCTGTCACTCGCAGAAGACGTGGTGCCACCGGTGGAGCCACCATCGTCCTTCATGCAGCCAGACATCGAAGCGCCGATAGCCGCGGCAGCACCTGCGAGCGCAGACGCTTTCACGAAACTACGACGTGTCAACGTTGCTTCTGACATCTTTCTTCCTTTCCTCCTACTTTTACCTACTCGTCCGCCTTCATTTCCTCGAGAAACTCGACCCCCTCTTCCGTAAGGGTCCAGCCCTCTTTCCAAACCAGAGCGCCAGCGCGCTCAAGCTTGTCAACAAATACGCTCGGCTGCATGGTTTCCACATGGCCGTCAATGACGGTCTGTAGCGCCGGGCGGCCAGCCAGCAGCTTTTGAATTTCTGCATATGTGCGCGGCTGAGCGTGCACGAATTCGAGTACGTCAACGTACGTTTCCGTGCGCTCAGGGTTAAGCTGAAGCATCTGCACAAGACGCGCCTTCGGGCTGTATTCCTCTACGAAAGCACGGCCTACCTCGGTGGTCTTGTAGTGAAAGCTTGCAACCAGATCGTCTTCCTCGTCCTCGGTCAGACCCACCTTCTGCTCCGGTGTAACCACGTTGCCGTCGACGTCCTTCTCGATAAGTTCGAGACCATACGCACCCACCAGCTTCGTGATGAGGTAGTACTGGTTGGTGGTACAGCTTGCGAATTCGGGATAGGTGGCCATTTCCTGCTCGATCACGTTTAAAGGACGCTCTTCGAGACAGAACACGAGCGTTTTATACAGCAGCTCGCGATCGAGTGGTTGACGAGTGACGGTGTAGCCCAACTTGTCGAGCTTTTGATCAAACGTGAGCTCAGGTTGCGGCTGCGCCTCCTGCTCGGCGATTTCCGCCATATCGTTCGCAGCCGGGTCAGCGAAGCCGTTGTCTTCTTCTGTCTGATGTTGGGATTGCATCATCGGAACCGATCGCATTTGCTCTTCCGGCATATGGTTCCTCCCCCTTCTTCGATTCTGGAATGGCGCGCAGACTCGCAGCCGCCTGAGTGCGGCTCGAGCGCGCTCTTATTGCTCGTTTGTAGCTGTTTTGTTGTGCGCATCTTATGAAGAAAACATGGTGCGCACCATCCGCAGCGTGGATGAAATTCACGATTTTTTGAACTTTTTTCCTCATGCAAAATGGATGAGGTGTTGCATTATGCCTGGTAACAAGAATGCTCATTCAAGAATGATGATGTATGAGTTGGATGAGACTTCTCCATAACCCAGTTCACCTACCGCCCTTGTTCACGTTAGCTCACGTTGTGAACTACTACCAAGCGCAGTCATATCAATCTGCAAAAAAGAGGGCGACCGCGTTCTATGCGGTTCGCCCCAACGCGCGATCACGCAAGCGATCGCAAGCTTGTTCGCGCCACCTGTCAGTCGGCAACAGCCTCCGCGTACTTCAGAGCCGCATAACGATGTAGATCCGCCTTCAAGCTGTCATAAGCGTCAAGCAGCGTAGTACCATCATCAGTAAGCACGCTGCCGCGCGCACCATCGCGAATGATAAGAGGCATACCAAGCGCTTCTTCGGTTTCGCCCATAATACGCCAGGCCTTGCTGTACGCCATACGCATGCTCTTCGCGGCAGCATTCAGCGACCCAAGGTCGCGCACACCCCGACAAAGTTCAGCCACACCTGGACCGAACATAACCTTGTCGCCATCCTCCCCAATGGAAACGATAGACAGTTTGATTTGGGGTTCAAGGGTTGCCAACTTGTTCATGCGGAATCCTCGCCTATCCTTCGCGCTTCGACCGTGTTATCTTACCATGCCTGCCGCAACCTCACGCGCCCAGGCATCGATTTCCAACAGCTGGTCGATACTCTCCACACGCTGCACGCCACCGCCGCCTCCCGCTTCGTGAGCGTCCATGACAGCTTCCACACATTCGGCAATTCCAAGATAGCTTCCCTGCTGCGACAAAAAGGCTGCCACCGCAACCTCGTTCGCCGCATTCAGAACACACGGCAGCGTGCCGCCGCGCTCGCCCGCCGCACGTGACAGCGCCAAACAGCGAAATGTGTTGGTGTCAGCAGGCGCAAAGTCAAGATGCCCAAGCTTCGTGAAGTCAACGGGTGTAACTGGTGCGTCCCACCGATCGGGATAACTCAGCGCAAACTGGATAGGAATTCGCATGTCGGTAGTACCCAAATGAGCCTTCACGCTGCCGTCGGTGTACTCCACCATGGAATGAATGGCGCTTTGTGGTTGCACCACCACCGAAATGCGCTCGTAGGGCATGTTGAACAGATGATGCGCTTCGATAACTTCAAGCCCTTTGTTCATAAGCGTCGATGAGTCGATAGATATTTTCGCACCCATGTTCCACGTGGGATGCGCAAGCGCTTGAGCAGGCGTGATCTCGCGAAGATCATCTTTTGTTCGTCCTCGAAACGGACCACCGGAAGCTGTTACCCACAACCGCGACACCTCGCGCGCGTTTTCGCCGAGCAAGCACTGGTAGATGGCGCCATGTTCTGAGTCGATGGGCATGAGCGCCCCCGCTGGCCCTGCGGCAGGTGATGCGCCCGCAGCACGACGAGCAGCGTCAACCCGTGCCGCCAACGGCATAATGAGATCGCCTCCCACCACCAAAGATTCCTTGTTTGCCAAGGCCAGCACCTTGCCTGCACGCAGCGTCTCGTAGCTTGCCTTCAGGCCCGCCGCACCCACAAGCGCGTTCACCACAACGTCAACCTCAGGCAACCTCACCAGATCAACCACAGCATCGGCCCCAAAACCAAGCGACCCATGTGTGGGTAGAGAAAGCGCGCCTACGAGCGACGATACGGACGTCGGCGACGGACACGTTTGTTGCTGCAAGTCTGCAGCAATGGCGGAATCGCGCAGGCTAACGTCACCCATCGCCAAATGCCGCACGTTGAATTCACGCGCTTGTGCAAGCAGCTCTGCCGCACGCGTACCAGCGCCTAAAGCGACAACCTGCAGCTTGTCGGAATGTTGACGAACCACATCGAGCGTCTGCACACCAATGGATCCGGTTGATCCTAAAACAGCGATGCGCCTCATAGCTTCGTCCTTTCAATTCATGGCGCAGAAACGCGAGACCCAATCTGACAACTTTGGAGGCAGTTTTGGGTCAAGTCCTGCGCTTTTTCTTTTAGTGGTTAGAAAACGTTGGGAATACACCCTCCCAAAACGAGCAAAACGGCAGCAACCGTAGACACTAAAAACAGCGAGTCGGTGCGATCGAGCAGACCGCCATGCCCGGGCATAATGGTGCCAGAGTCTTTGAATCCGGCATTGCGCTTAATGCGGCTTTCAGCGAAGTCGCCCAGCACGCCCGCGCACCCACACGCCAGGCCAAAGCAAAGTGCTTGGGGAATACTGATAACGACACCAGGGATAAACGTGAAGAGACACCATGCAGCCATCGAACCAATAAGCCCGGCAACAAACCCTTCCCAGCTCTTCTTCGGGCTGATACGCGGGGCCATCTTGTGCTTGCCGATCTTGCGGCCAACGAGGTAAGCTGAAGAGTCATTCGCCCATACGGTAGCAAACACACACAGCGCCAGCACGCCACCCCAAAAGCCCGGAATGGACATGCGAATCACCATAAAGCCGCACAGCAGCAGCCCACAATACGCCGAGCCGAAAAAGCTCACGCTAACGTCGGCAATACGTGCCCGCGAATAGAACACATACCACACCAGGAGCGCGATCATCTCGCCTATGGCAACAATCGCAATTCCGTTATGCCCACAGAAAAACACGCCGATCGGATACATCACCGCACTTGCGATGCCTAGAATCTCGTTTGGAAGCTTCGCATCCTTGCGCAACATGTAGAAAAATTCACCAGCGCACACGCCAGCCGTAACCGCCAGCAAGATAAGCGTCGTGTATTCGCTCGCCAGCAAACACACCACCGACAACACCACGTAGATGAAGCCCGTGCGGAACCGCACCTGCAAATCCGAAGCGTTCTTGAATCGATCGGGCGTCTTGCCGTACGCGTAGTCTTTTATCTTCGCCGCGGCATTGCGGCCCTCCCCCTTTGTCTTCATGCTACTTCACCGCCCCGAATCGCCGATCTCTTTGTTGATACTCGAGTAGCGCCCGCAACAATTCGTAGCGATCGAAGTCGGGCCAGAGCACATCGGTACACACGAATTCGGAGTACGCGATCTGCCACAACAGAAAGTTCGACACTCGCATCTCGCCCGATGTCCGAATAAGCAACTCGGGGTCGGGAATACCTGCAGTGTAGAGCCCGCGCTCAAACAATTCTTCGGTGACGACAGGCATCTTACCTGTTTCCGCAAACTCGCGCGCTATATCACGCGCACATGCTTGCACGGCATGTAGTACCTCTTGACGCGCGCCATAGTTCACCGCAACCACAAGCGTCATGCCGTCGTTACCCTTTGTTTTTTCCCAAGCATCGTCAAACGCCTCGCGCGTTTCGGCAGGCAGCATAGACATATCACCGATAGTCATCACGCGCACATGCTCTTCATGCAAGCCATCGACTTCGGCGAGCATGGTTTTGGCGAACAAGTCCATAAGACCCACGACCTCTTCTTCAGGTCGCTTCCAGTTCTCTGTCGAGAACGAGTAGATGGTGAGATAGCGAACCCCCAAATCGGATGCACACCGAATGGTTTCGCGCACCGCTTCGATGCCGGCTTTATGTCCACGCAAGCGATTCAGCGCACGTTTTTTCGCCCACCGGCCATTACCGTCCATGATGACAGCAACATGCTGCGGGATGGCGCTTATGTCAAGCGCCTTTGGATTAAGCCCGACCGGGGGATTCGGGAATATGTAATCAAGCGGTTTGTTCACAGCGTCATCACCACCTCAAGGCGCTAAATAGAACGAAACAAGCATCGAAGCCCACGCCGTTCGTAGCATTGGCAAACGAGAACTTCTCCCAGATCGTTCGTAACGTCAGCGAGAAGCGTTTCAGGTGCTCCAGATTGCCGTGAAAGTGCGAGGAAGTGTACCAAAGGTACACGACGAGCGCTTGGAGCGGCAAGATGGAGTGCCCGAACGCTTCGCAGCATCGGCCCGTTCCGTTGATCGTAGATCAACGGAACAGATTGCTTCGTAGCGTCGAGTTGTTCCGTTGATCGTAGATCAACGGAACGGATTGCTTCGTAGCGTCGAGTTGTTCCGTTGATCGTAGATCAACGGAACGGATTGCTTCGCAGCGTCGAGTCATTTCGGCGATCGGAGATCGGCGAAACCTTAGATCTCCATGACCTCGGCTTCCTTTTTCTTGAAAGCCTCTTCAATTTCGGCGACATACTTGTCGGTGAGCTTCTGAACGTCGGCTTGCGCACGCTTCATATCGTCTTCGGGAAGACCCTCGTCCTTCATGAGCTTTTCGATGCGGGAATTGGCATCGCGGCGCATGTTACGAACGGCTACACGCGCATCCTCAGCGTATCCCTTGCACTGCTTCACCAGATCACGACGACGCTCTTCGGTCAGCGTTGGGAACGGCAGTCGAATGACCGAACCATCATTTGAGGGCGTTACACCCAAGTCGCTCGCCAAGATAGCCTGTTCGATGGCTTTCAGCACGCTCTTATCCCACGGTTCGATGACCAGCATATGCGCGTCGGGAGTTTTGATACCCGCCATCTGGTTCACTGGCGTGGGTACGCCGTAGTAGTCAACTCGGATACGATCGAGCACCATGGCGTTCGCACGACCAGTGCGTACTGCCGAGAAATTGCCGTTTAGCGACGAGAGGGTTTTCTGCATGTGCTCTTCGGCATCCATCATAATTTCGTCAACCATAGCCGTTCCTTTCGTTCCGCTTGCGACGAGACGGTCGTCCGCTCCGGCGTCGCATGCGAAACCGACCGCGAACCGCGCGTTTCTTACAAGGTTCTTACGCGCTTGACGCCTATTCTACCGTTGTTCCGATGCTTTCACCCTTGAGGGCGCGAGAAATGTTGCCGGCAACGGTGAGATCGAACACAATCATAGGAATGTTGTTGTCCATACACAGCGATGTAGCCGTTGCATCCATAACATGCAGGCCGCGATTGAGTACGTCCATGTAACTGATGCGATCGAATTTCTTCGCATCGGGATTGCTCTTCGGATCGGAATCGTAGACGCCGTCGACTTTCGTCGCCTTCATCAGACAATCGACGTCGAGCTCACACGCGCGCAGTGCCGCCGTGGTGTCGGTAGTGAAATAGGGGTTACCGGTACCCGCCGCCAAAATGACCACGCGCCCCTTTTCCATATGGCGCAGCGCACGACGACGGATGTAAGGTTCCGACACCTCTTGCATGTTGATGGCACTCTGAACGCGGGAATAGATACCACGACGCTCGAACGCGTCTTGTAACGCGAGTGCATTCATAACGGTTGCAAGCATGCCGATGTAGTCAGCCTGCGCGCGATCCATACCCTCGGCCGATCCCGCAAGACCACGGAAGATGTTTCCGCCGCCCACCACGATGGCCAGCTGCACACCGCCGTTCACGACTTCCCCAATCTGATCAACCAGGTCATCGACAACTTTCGGGTCGATTCCGTAGCCGAGGTCACCCGCCAGGGCCTCGCCAGACAGCTTCAGCAGCACGCGCTTGTATTGGTAGTCTTCAGACATGGGCATCTTCTCCCGTCTTCCGGTTGGTATAACTGTTGCATAAACGTTCACATAGTACCCGAAAACAAACGCCCGCGTACACAACGCAGGCGTTTCCAGCTATTCAACGCAAACGGAAAAATGAGATTGAGCACACAAAAGAACGCAGAAGCATGAGACAGCGTAAGATAAAGCAAGGCAAAGCCGAACAAGACAACGTGCGGCACCTACATCAGGTTGCGTACAACACCGAACACGAGCAGTACCACCACCATGGCGATGGCAAGCACATTCGCCCATGTAGGCAGACGCATCGACCCCTCACACACGTAGCCTCGCACAAGAACTGCGGCCAGCACCGCACCAGCTGGCAGCAAACACAGAATGGCGGCGTTATGATGAAACGCCGCCTCGAAATCGAGTCGAAGCAGATCGAGGCACATGCGGCTGACCCCACACCCTGGGCAGAGCAACCCCGTCAGCTCATGAAAAACACATGGCACCCCGATGCCAGTTACCGCAAAGAACACTGCGTATACAAGCCCCACCACAAGGGCGATACCCGCAGCTTTTGCCAGGCGGCGGGCCCGCGTGCACCGATCGGATAGATCGGACGAAGCAAGGTTCGCAGGCGAAGCAACCGCTGCGACAGCTATCTCGCGTGGTGCACACGGGCGCACGGAGCCACAGGTGCTCGGTGCGCCCTGTGACGGCATGCTCAGTTCGCGCTGATTTTCCATTCGGTACTACGCAAGCGGAGCTAAGTTGTTCAGCTCGTTTTGGATCAGACAGTCGTTCACGATACCGAAGCCGAACAGCGCCAACACCAGATACAGGATGGCGCTGCTGTTGTCGGCCGCACCCGTTTGACGACGGCGGATTTCCGCAACTTTCTCGCCAGCCTTGTAATACCAGTAAATGCCGTAGATGCCACACGTAAGAATGGAGAACAGGATAACCATGCCACCCGAGGTGTCCTGCGGATGACCACTTGCCGTATTCAACTCATTCACCAGGCAATATATCCAGTATATGCCGTAGATGCCACATGTAATGATAGACAGCAGAATGCACACGGCAATGTTGCGGTTGACTGGCGGATACGGCCCCGTGGGTACCGCATAAGCCACAGACGGAATCGCAGTTGGCGGAACCTGATAGCCCGGCTGCCCATACGCTGCATAGGGCTGCCCGTAGCCGGCGGCGTCGTAAGGCTGTTGGTAACCCGGCTGTTCATAGGGTTGCTGATAACCCGAAGGTACTGCGTCTTGACCCGGCTGCGACATCATAGGCTGAACCACAGGCATAGGCTGACCCACTGATGGCTCATTAGTTTGCGCACCTGATAAAGATGCGCCGCATCCTACACAGTACATAGCTTCTTGAGTGTTCTCACGTCCGCAATGGGGGCACAGCATGGCCAATCTCCTATCATGTCTTCGCCTTCAGCTCGGTTATTCTTCTTGACGCCACATTCTTTTGAAAAGCAACACAGCCTTCCCGAACCGAAAGCAATGATAGCGCACACCCCGGTCACAACCGCGCCGAAACGCACCCGTTACGAATCTGATACAAAAGGAAGGTTGTGTAATTCCGTCGACCCAAAAGCCACGGAACAAGTCCCTTCAATACAGTGATATCTCTGTTTAGCTTACTGACATTGGGCCGGCCCACCGTGCGCGCCGTCATACGAACGAACGTCGTTCAGGTAGTCAAGGAAGCGCTTCGTTGCCAGCGACAAGGTTTGCTTCTGCCGCTTCACCAGACATATATTGCGAAACACCGGGTTTTCCAGCGGACGAATTACGATGTCGTACGGCATTCGGCGCAGCACTAAATCGGGCTGAATGCCCACACACAAACCACTTTCCACCATGCTCATCATCGACAGGTCGTCCCACGTGGTAACCAGCGTGTTCGGTGTGAAGCCCGCCTCATCGAACGCTTTCTTGTACAGCGCTTGATCACCCTTCTCGGTGAGCGCGAACAGTTCGTTGCGCAGCTCATTAATAGGCACACGGGAACGCGAGGTCAGACGATGCCCGCGCGGCAGCAGCACCTTAAGCTCGTCTTCCTGGAGAAACTCAGACGTTAAACCCGGCCGCGTCGACTCGCGGGATATGGCGCATTCAACGCGACCTTGCTCCACCTTGTCTTCGAGTTCTTCATAGTCGCCCACCACAAACTCGAATCGTACGCGTGGATACTCTTCCTGAAAACGCTTGATAACCTGGGGAAACCAATGCGTTGCGATGCTGGACATGGTACCAATGCGCACCAAGCCCGTATGTAGGCCATTCAAATCGTCAACTTGCATCTGCAGCTTGCGATGCTCTTCACATACACTCAGCACATACGGAAGCAGTTCCTCGCCATCGGAGGTGAGGCGAACACCCGACCGATCGCGTTCGAGCAACGTCACCTTCCATTCGCTTTCAAGGTCGCTGATCATACGACTTATGCCCGACTGCGAATACGACAGTATTTCGGCTGCCTTCGTGAAGCTGCCGTAACGTACGGTTTCTGCAAACGCGAGATACTTTTGGATGTTGGTATCCATGGACTATTCCCCTCCCCCGCGCACATCGCTCGCGGCGCGTGCCGCCAGGCCGCCTGCCGCCGCTTCGTTTGCCGCCGCGTCGACCCCAAACCGGTCGCAGTTGCGGTACGGCAGGTACTCTAAAAACTTTCGAGTAGCCACCGATGCCGCATCGAGGCTTTTCAGAATGACGCCCACGTCGCGGCTGCGCGCATGCGCAAGTGGCCGCATGACAATACGGAAAGCCTTTCGCCGCGTGCACATCTCGGGCATAATACTCACACCCAGCCCGCGCTCGACCATGGCCAATGCGGCGTCGTCGATCCAGCCGGCAGCAATGGTGTTGGGCGTAAGCCCCCACCGCTCGATCGCCTTTGACACCACGTCGTTCTCTTCCTTGTCACCGAATCGCTCAGGCAAGATGAACGGGTATTCGAGCAATTCTTCGGGTGGCACCTCATCGAGTTCAGCGAGCGGGTGTCCTTCCGGCAGCACCGCCACCCACCCTTCGCTTTCCAGCGGTATCTCGTGAAAGCGACCCGACGCAGGCAGGCGCAAAAACGCGCAGTCGAGGGTTCCCTCGCGCACCTTCGTTTCGAGCTCGCCGTAGTCACCCTGCACGACCTCGTAGCGAATGCCCGGGTAGTCGGCGCGAAATGCCCCTATGATGTTGGGAAGCCACACAGTTGACAACACCGACGTGGCCCCAATGCGAATGAGACCCGTGTCGATGCCGCGCACCTGATCGATATGCATGCACAGATCGTCGTACATCCGGCACATCTTCTGCATAGGACCGAGCAGCTCTTCGCCGTCGGAAGTAAGACGCACGCCCGCGCGATCGCGATCGAGCAGTACCACGCCACATTCGCGCTCGAGCTCACCGACCATGCGACTGATACCCGATTGCGAGTACGACAGCAGTTCGGCCGCCTTCGTGAAGCTGCCGTAACGCGCCGTCTCCACGAACGCCCTGCATTTCTGCACGCTCACTTCCATGCCGCGATTCCCTGCCTTTCAACGCGTTTCTTACACCCTGCGGGCTACGCGTTTATGCTACAGGATGATCGCCACCACGAACAGAGCAAAGCACGCCACGATCATGATGAAATCAGCTAAAGCAAATGCGTGCTTCTTCCAGGCACTCGTACGCGTGCGCAGGTTGAACCCGCGCAGCTCGGCCGCCACAGCAATGGCGTCAGTACGCTTCACCGACGATATGAGCAGCGGCACGCACAACGGCACCATGAGCGCAATTCGCTTCACCACGTTGCCCGTGTCAAACCGCACACCACGCGCCTTCTGAGCCTCCATGATGGCCGACATCTCATCCATGAACACGGGAATGAAGCGAATTGCGGTGGTAACGGTGAACGCATACTTATACGGCAGGTGCCATTTCCCCACCAGCTCGTTGGTAAGGTCGTTGATCTGGGTGGTCATAAACGCAATGGACAGCGGCAACACCATGCACACCACTTTGAGCACCACGAGCACACCGCTGAGCAGGCCCTCGTCGGTAATCATGAACCACCCCGCCTGGACAAGCGGGGTGCCCGTACGTACGCACAACACCTGCAGCACCAGCACGATAAGCGCAAGCGAGCCAAGCGCGGTAACTAGCTTCGCACAGGGTTTGAAGCAGCCACAGATTGCCGCCACGATAAGCTGTGCCACAATGAGCGCCAGCACGTATGCGTGATTACCGCAAACGGCTGCACCCACGCACACCGCAAACGCTGCAACCAACTTGGTGAGCGGATGCATCCGATGGAGAAAACTCTCGCCTGGAATGTAGGAAAACACGCTATCCATACTACTCACCTGCCTTGCATTCGAATGTTTCGCCAGATGAGGCAACAGCTTCGCCACCGGCGAGCGTGGCGATGGCGCTCGCCAACTCGTCGGCACAGAACTTGCCGCCAAGCTGCGGATAATCCTTCGCCAGCTGCGTTGACAGCTCGCAGATCTGCGGCGGAATCAGCGAAGCACGCTGTAAGGTATCGCGCTCGGAGAACACATCGCGCGGCGTACCATCGAGCAGCACACGACCTTCCGCAAGCACGATTGCTCGGCTGGCGAAATCGAGTACCACTTCCATGTCGTGACACACCATGACCACCGTGGCACCCGCTTCGTTCATGCGCTTAATATGGGTCATCATCTCCATGCACTCGCTGTAGTCAAACCCAGTGGTGGGCTCGTCGAGCAGCAGCACACAGGGATCAACCGCGATCAGACCCGCCAAAGCAACGGCTTGGCGCTGACCACGCGACAGGTTGAACGGATCGGCGTCTCCATCAAGGTGCAACAGCTCGAGCACCTCGTCGGCGCGCGCTTTCTGCTGCTCTGCCGTACCACACTGCAGCGCGCGCAAACCAAACAGCACTTCGTCGTAAACGGTGTTCTGGCAGATCTGCCGGTCGGGGTTTTGAAACAGAAAGCCCACATGGCGCGCAATATCGCTCACCTTCGCCTCGGCAGTGTCGAGACCGCATACCCGCACGTGCCCAGAAGCTGGAGCAAGTAGCCCGTCGGCAAGGCGCAGTATGGTCGATTTGCCGGTCCCGTTTGGCCCGAGCACAGCTACAAACTCGCCCGGCTGTATGCGGAAGCTGATACCACGCAGCACCTCGGCTTCTGCATATCCGAAGTGCACGTCGGAGAATTCGATGACAGGTTTTTGGTCTGCACCTTCGATGCTAGGCGCGCAGACACCGGCAAGCGAACAGGATGATTCTACGGATTCCTCGGCCACCTGTGTCCGCACGGCGGGCGCGGCTTTCTTCTCGAATAGGCTCACGACAGCACCTCCTTCACGTAACTGCAAGCGTCGGCGACCGTTGCCACCACGCGTCCGTCACCAACGCCGCGTTCGGTCATGCGGTCGCACAGTGTCGCCACGCGAGGGCAGTTGATACCAATTCGCTCCATATCCTTATAGCGGCGCAGCACGTCGGCAACTGTCCCTTCAAGCACGATGCGACCTTTGTCCATAACCGCGATGCGCGCTGCGTACTCACACAGCAACATAACCTTCTGTTCGACGACGACAACCGTCACGCCGTGCTGGTTAAGCTCGCGCAGCACGTCGAAAATCTGCCGACTTGACACCGGATCGAGCTCACCAGTAGGCTCATCGAGCAAGATAACATCGGGTCTTAAAGCAAGAATTGCTGCAATGGCAACCTTTTGCTTCTGCCCACCGGAAAGCGTCGCGATGCGCCGATTGCGCAGGTCGGGAATACCCACCGCTTCGAGCGCCTGCAACATGCGACCTTCTATTTGGTCGTGTGGCACACCGAAGTTTTCAAGTCCAAACAGCAGCTCATCTTCGACCACGGCAGCCACCATTTGGCTGTCAATATCTTGACTCACCGTGCCGATGACAAGCGACAGATCGGAAAGCTGTGCGTCGAACGTATCAACGCCGTCCACTTCGACCGATCCGAAGTAGTCACCATGATAATGATGCGGAATAAGCCCGTTGATAGCTGATGTCAGTGTGGTCTTGCCCGCACCACTTTCCCCAATGATTCCGAGGAAGTCGCCTTTTTTTACATGAAGTGTCACATCTTTGAGCGCCGGCGCGCTTCCATGCTCATACGTGAACGACAAGTTGTTTACCTTGATCACGCGCTTCCCTTTCCCAACGTCGGAGCCGATTGTCGTAAGACTACTGGCGCTTCAATGCGCGCAGCAACGGAATGATAAGAATTTGCACCAAAACGGTGTTGATGACGGCGGTAATCACCACAATGGGAGCGAACTGAATCAGACCAGCCATAACGTCCATACTCTTTACTACCACCACGATGGCCGAGAATACGCTACCTGACACGAACGTACCCAAAAACGTACCCACAGCAGGGCGGAAGTCAAACGACTTCGGCGTTGGCAAACCCGCAATAGCACCGATGACGATGCCGCCGAGCAACTCTGACACAAAGTTTACGAACGGTGTGCCACACAGAAGCGGAATCTGGCAGATGGCGGCGGCAAGCAAGCCGATGATGGCACCGTACATGGCTCCCTGACCTGGGTTGCTCGGACGAATGAGCAGCACCGCCAAGCAGTACGACGCAATAACGAAGTTCGGCTTCACGCCACCCTGAAACATCATGCCCACCACAAGCTTCAGAACCGCACCAGCCGCAAGCAGCACCGCCACTAACACCAGATCGCTGATGTCTAAGCCCTTCTTCTTGCCAGTGTTTTTCATCTCTCGCTTTTGCGCAACGTTTTCCATAGTTTCCACCTTTCCCTTCTGGCCGCTTACAGCGCTTCCCGCGCAGCTTCGCCCATCGTTCTGCCCACAAAAAAAGACCTGTCCTTCGCTTCCAAAGGACAGGTCTTCAAACCTGCGGTGCCACCTTTGCTTGACCCTTTCGGGCCCTCTCATGAGCGAGCCATCACCCGCTCTGCCTTTAACGCAGGCTCACGGTCCAGATACTCAGCCGGAACCGCTCCGCAACGCGCTTGGAGGCTCCAACTTTTCCCCTTTCCCTCGGCGATCCATTTGCCATCCAGCATTTCTGCGGGAATCTCAGCTGCACCCGCTCTCTGTGAGCGCTTATGATGGTTTAACCTTCGCCTCATCGGTTTCAAAGGTATTAAGTTGTGGCCGAAACTCTAACACAGCAAAACGAGCCGCGCAAGGTACTTTTTCTAGCGCTTTTTCTAGCGAGCTGCAGCCAGCAGTTCACGAGCGTGGGCAAGCGAGACGTCGGTTGCTTCGCCTGAAAGCATGCGGGCTATTTCGGCTGGCCGTTCGTCAACGCCAAGGCAGCACAGGTCGGTTTCGGGAAGACCATCGGCTCCTTCAATCTTGCGAACCACGTAATGGGTATCACCCCGTACCGCGACCTGAGCAAGATGCGTGACCACAATCACCTGATGCGTGCGCGCCAGATCAGCCAGCACGTCAGCAAGTGCGACAGCGGTTGAGCCGCCCACACCGGCATCAACTTCATCGAATACGAGCGTGTCAACCTCGTCGCGATCGCCGAGCACCACCTTTACAGCCAGCATCACGCGACTCACCTCGCCACCCGACGCAATGCGCGCAAGTGGACGGGCCTGCATGCCGTCACCTGGGCGAAACAGGAACTCAACGGAATGCGCACCTGCACGTGTCCACTGCTCACGAGGCAGCGGCGACACATCGCATACGAGCTGCGAGCCACCCATCTCCAAACGAGCCATCTGTGCCGTAACGGCGCGGGCGAAACGCGGGGCTGCTTCCGTCCGCACATCACCAAGCACCGCAGCCGCACATGCAAGCTCGGATTCGGCCTGATCAAGCGCCGCACGGGCAGCGCGTTCACGCTCGGAAGCGTCGTCCACAAGAGATACCACCTCAGCCGCGCGCTCCCATGCATCAATCACATCCTCCATGCGCGGCCCGTACGCGCGCAGCAAGCCTTGCAACTCAGACATACGCTCCTGCTGTGCGCGAAGCTGCGCTTCATCAAACTCGATGTCATCGCGATAGGCGCGTGCGTCGCGCGCTACGTCTTCAAGCACGTAGCCCGCCTCGCGAAGTGACTCAGCATACGCGGCCAGTGATTCGTCATAGCACGACGCCTGATCAAGTGCAGCCACAGCGGCATTCAGCCCGTCAAGTGCGCCCCCTTCGCCTGCGAGCGACTCATGCGCCGCATTCGCGGCAACCGCCAAGGTTTCGGCGTGCTCCGCCTTGCTAAGCGATGTGGCAAGCGCGTCGTATTCCCCTGCTTCGGGGCGAACAGCTTCCATACGTTTCAGCACAAAACGCGCCTCATCGAGTTTTGCTGACGAAGATTCTCGGGCCTCAAGCACGCGGGCAAGGTTTGCCGCTGCATGCTCCGCCTGAGAAAACGCCTCAGCGTACGCCTGTCTTGCCGTCGCAACCTCGTCACCCGCCCATGCGTCGAGCAAGCGAAGGTGCGATGCAGACTTCATGAGTTGCTGGTGCTCATGCTGGCCGCATAAATCGATACGCGGGGCAATACAGCGCGCAAGCTCACCAACACTCGCCATATGTCCGTCAATGCTCACGCGAGAACGACCATCCGCAGTCACGCTGCGTACGGCAACAAGCTCCACGGAATCAGACGCATCGGGGCCAACATATTCAAGAAGACTCTCACGAGCAACTTCGACAGGTTCGCCGCCAAAACCCTCAGGGTCGGCAGCCACTGCGCCGACAGCAGGCACATGCGCAGACTCCTCAAACGAAGCAGAATCTCCCGGTTGAGCGTTGAAATAGAATCGCCCGCTCACCCGCAGCGCGCTTTCACCATCGCGCACTGCGTCTTTGTCGGCACGCGCACCCATGAGCAGCTTACATGCCGACAACAGCGCCGTCTTGCCCGCACCTGTTTCACCCGTGACTACTGTCATACCACGCGCCGGACACAACGCCGCCGAGCGGATAAGCGCGAGGTTTTCCACCTGAATCTCATCGATCACGTTAACCCTCCCAGCTTCTCAATGCAGCATTGCCTCGTGCCGTAAGGCGATACCGCTGGTTTTTACTCTTCGGCTTGTCGGGAATCTCAAGCTCGATCAGGCCTTTTTTCAACGCCGGAACAATGTAGCGTTCGCGCAGGTTTTTTCTATCTGAAAGACCAAGTGCCGCAAGCAGGCTATTGCGACCCAGAGGACCTCCCGCAAGTGCTGCCACAATGGCTGAATCATACGAAGACAAGCTCTGAGCGAAGGTTTCTTGGGGGGTCTGGGATCCTTCTTGGGGGGTCTGGGATCCTTCTTGGGGGGTCTGGGATCCTTCTTGGGGGGTCTGGGATCCTTCTTGGGGGGTCTGGGGCTTTTCCTCTAAGATGTTCTCAAAGAGCGGATTCCGATGGAACACAAGTTTTGTACCTTCAGCAACTCGAACGTACTCGACACGAATGCCTGCTTCGTCACAGAGCTCTTTGATGCGAGGGATTCCCGACCCATACGCCTCAATGTCCCCAGAACGGTAGAGTGTTTTCGTAATCAGGCCATTCCTGGTTTTCGACGACACGCTTGCACCACTCAAGTGATCGTTGGGATCTTGTCCATCAATAAACCAGCCTGGGCTGATTATCTCAACCGAATCATAATAAATATCGACAACAACACTTCCGCCATCAAACCAATCTCTATGTGCATATGCGTTCATCAACGCCTCATGGACAGCTTTTCGAGGAATCTCCGGTACATCTTCGCGAGGTTTTCCCCCTTTAATCACAAGACGACGACGCGTATTGTTCATAATGTAAATCTCCGCCTTGCGAACTAAATCGAACACAAGCCCTTCTTCTTGCTGAAGATCGAGGATCTCCGTTCGCGTATGCGATTCTAAAATACCCATTTTCAAATCGATTCGACCTGACGGGCAGAAAAGGGCAGCACCCGCATTCAGAAGCCGACCATCTTCTAGAAGCCCTAAGCGCTCGAGCACCTTTGTCGCATCATCATATTCCTCAACAATGCGACCTTTATCATTGCCGCGCTTCACGAACGCACGTAATGCCATCTGGTCAACGTCATTAGCATTCTTGTCGGAGACCCGCTCATCCCATGGATGCCTTCGTAATCCTGCTTTGGCAGAACGCAGACGAACTTCTTCAGGGGACATCAAAACGTCCTCGTCAGCTACGCGAATTCGATAACGTCCATCACATGCATACGGACCGTCGTCCCCCGCAAAGCTAACTCGAACATACTCGAGACCATCATCAGTTGTTTCTCTGACGATCAGAGGATATACAGTCGGTCGAATGTAGTTCCCAACCGCTTGACTGATAGCGCGCAGTGTCGAATCGGAAACCTGCTGGCCACATACTTCTCCATTGTTCCTTACGCCGAAGTAAAGCGTCCCCGATCCATGCTTGGTAAGGATTGCAGCAAGAGAAGCCATACCCTCTTTGAGCTCGGCTGTTGATTTTTTGAATTCAATAAACTCTGTTTCGCGTCCCAGATTCATAGCATCACTTCTTCGACGGAATAGCATGAGTTCGCATATTATCTCATAGTGCCTAATAGTATTTGGGGAAACGTATCTCCACAGACAGGTATCTCACCCATCTCGCCCGAACAACATCGTCGCGTAGTAATGGAAGCTGCCGAGCAACACGTGTCTGTCAACCGGCCGCTAGCCGTAAATACCCATCTTGACCAGGTTGTTTTACTATACGAGGATTCGTGTAAGGTTTTTTCGGATTTTCGCAAGGCTTGCGTTAGAAAAGCGCCGGTGTTTTGTTTGGTGATCATTAGAAGCAACAAGCTATAAAGGCGCATTTATGAGACTAAAGCAAAGCATCTTCTTGATAGCATGCATTCTGTTGTCTTTCAATTTGATATTGTATTTGATATTATCTAAAGATAAGGGGTGCGCCGCCGTACCAGGCGAAACAGCTGCTGACCGCAGTCGAGAGGATGGAGTCGCATCATGGCTAATGCGCAGGAGTACACGTACCGGGTGTTCTGGTCAGAAGAAGACGGTGCGTTTGTTGCAACGGTCGCCGAGTTTCCGAGCCTGTCTTGCGTCGAAGATACGCAAGACCAGGCCTTCTTTGGCATGGTTGGACTCGTGCACAACGTTTTGGTTGATATGAAGGAACAGGGCGAAGAACCGCCCCGCCCACTGGGTTCGAAGCGCTACACGGGGCGTTATCCGCTGCGCATGTCACCTGAGCAACATCGTCGCGTAGCGATGGAAGCTGCCGAGCAGCACGTATCCGTCAACCAGTTGCTCGTGTCACGGATATAAGGAAACACCGATCATAGGGGATTATCAGATGAAGAATGAACGTATTCTTTTTTCCCGACAGATGCTTAGTGTGATGGTAGACCATGTTCGAATCACTACTGCGGCTTTAAAGGAGAACTTCGGTCTCTCGTACAATGACTTCGCTCTTCTCTATACGTTACAGGGAATTGATAGGCCTGTTGACACTCAGTCAATTGCTCGGTATCTACTTCTTCAGCAGAAAACAGTTTCTTTGGCGTTGCGCCGTCTTGAAGACAAAGGATCAGTAATGCGCAGCAGAGGTTTTGACGATCGGCGTGAGTCGTTCTTCTGTTTGACACATGGTGGCGTTCAACAGGTAAATGATGCTTACCGCTTTGTGGAAAAACTTCTCGTTGAGACTTTTCTAGAGACAATAGATAGCGATTTGTTTGAGGAACCAAAGCAGGCAATGAAAGAGAATGTGGTGATGCTACGAGGGTTTAACGTGCCTGCATTTGACAACAGGCAAAACAGGAAGGCTCTTTTCGATGTCGAGCACTTTCTCTTTTGGCGGTATTTTACGGAAAGAGCTTCAGAAATAGTTCAGAGAGAAGGCGCAATGACACTCACGGATTATCGAGTACTCGTCTCGCTTTGTGAGCTCGGCAAGGCTACTTCAGGAGATCTGGCTGACTTATTGAATATATCAAAAGCAAGCATGTCTCAGGCGAAAATGAACTTATATGAGAGGGGGCTTATGATAGAGCTTCCCGATGACGATGATGGACGCAGAGGCGTTCTCCGTCCGACAAGAGAAGGTCAAATTAAAGCCGGACATGTTTTCTTTGAACTCACCCAAATGACACAAAGAAGCCATCTGGCCTTATCTGATGAAGCTGTTATTCTCATCAACGAGTACTATCTGAAGATGTATTCAACCTTTCATAAAAGGCGAATTGAGCCGCAGGGCTAAACAAGTTACAGCGATGGAGTAAAACAACGCCGTTGGGAACAGCGGATAGTGTGCTTATCGTCTTATCGAAATAACCATAGATCGAACAAAACTCCTTTTCTAGAATTCGCCCCAAGGCAATAAGGCCTTAAGGAAGGGAGTTTATCATGGTGTTTCAGGCTGGCAAAATGAGACCAGAGTCTCTCATGCATGTATCTCGTCGTAGCTTTCTGACGGGTGCTGCGGCCCTCGGAATCGTTGCTGCGGGAAGCCTGTCGGGGTGTACTGCAGGTGGGGGATCTGCGAGCGATACCAATTCGTCAGATTCAGCTAACGAGGATCAAGCGGCAGAAGTGAGTGCCCCAACTACAATTGATGAAACTATTGACGTGGATGTCGTGGTTGTTGGAGCGGGTATTTCCGGACTATCTGCTGCTGTTCAAGCTTCTGAAAATGGACTCAAGACCCTTGTTCTCGAAAAGGGCTCAGAGGCAGGCGGTAATGGGGTTGGTACTGAAGGTATTTTCGGTGTAGATTCGGCGATTCAGAAGGATCTTGGCATTGAAATAGAGCCTGCCGACATCATTCGCACCGAGCTGGAAGAGTCTCAATGGCGATCGAGTGGAGCTCTCTGGTACGACCTTGTTAGTAACTCTGCAGATAATATCGAGTGGCTTAAAACCAATGGGGTTGAGTTTAGCGGAGTTGTTGATAATTATCACACAGGTCTCTACGAGACCATGCACTGGTGGAAGGGTGATGCTGGAGCTGTGGGCTATGTGCCGCAGATGCAAACAGCAGCTGAAAAAAACGGTGCAGAGTTCCGTTTTTCTACTCCTGCCACCGCACTGATCTTCGAGGAGGATACTGCCAAGGGTGTATTTGCACAAGACGAAGAAGGCAAGAATATCCAGGTGAATGCAAAAGCTGTTATTCTCTGCTCCGGTGGTATTGGCGCGAACGCCGAATTGCTCCCTCTCACCGGGATGCCTCAGTCGATGATTGAGGAAATGCAGGTCATGTGCGTTCCTACCGTTTCTGGTGATGGATACAATATGGCCCGGTCGGCAGGTTGTAAGAGCAATCTAAATAACGCATCCATACAGGCATTCTGCGCTATCGAGGGATTTCCTAATGATACAGAGCCGCCGTATAGCCAGCTTGCATGCGGAATGGGGCTTGTGAATTGCGGTTTTGCGATGTGGGTCGATCAAGACGGAATGCGCTTTACCGATGAGTCTATTGGTGTGAACTTCAATGTTGCCACTCCGGCCGTTACTTGCATGGGAAATCGCGAGAGCTACGTACTTTTCACTCAGGAGTTCGTGGATACTCTTGCAGCGAATCCCGACGACAAGGAATACTTGGATAGCGCTATGGCTGCTACGCTCGGTAAGTCAGTGTTTGAAGCCGAGACCATCGAAGAGCTAGCCGATATGTGTAGCCTACCTAAAGACAACCTATCTGAAGCGCTAAACATGTACAACGGGTTTTGTGAACAGGGATTTGATGGGCAGTTTGGAAAGCCCGCAGAATTCTTAAAGACCCTTTCGTCTCCGCCTTATTATGCTGCAAAGATTTCGAGTCTTTTTATTGTTGTGGATGGTAGCATTGCAACAAACATTCGTGCTGAAGTGTTGAATGAAAACTCGATGCCTATCTCGGGTCTCTACGCTGCTGGTTTAGACGGAGCCATGCTCTGGCACAATATCTATACTCAGAATATGCCTGGTAGCTGTGTTGGGAACAATGTGCATACTGGTCGAGTTGCCGCCAACAGCGCCAAGGAGTATATCGGCTAGTGGATTAACATGCAGTGTTCCGAACTACGCCATGTGTACACACATAACGTAGTTCGGAACATGAAAAAGCGTCTTTCACGATTCGCTCTGTTGTGCTAGAAGCCCAAGTTTGACAGTTGCAAAGAGCCGTATTCGCCATTGAACAGCGGATACGGCTCTCATGCTGTTAGACTTTGCCGTAGTGAGATTACTCATCGACAGCAAACTCACTTACTTCTTTCGAACAATAATCTTCTCTCGAGCATCAAGCCGAAACCAACAGCGGATAGCGAACCGTTGGTTTCGGCTTTTGCGTTACAGTGCGAAGCGGGCGCGGGCTGATTTCGGTTTGCCGGCTTGTTCCTCTTGTTTGCGATGGCGTTCCATAAGGAACATCACGCAGTCGGTACGGTTGCACGCGCGCAATAGCTCAATCTGTCGGTCGAAGTTTTCGTCGTTGATAAAACCTGCCTCAAGCAGTGCAGCTACCATGTCGATGTTACCCTCGCGTGCTACGTACTGCAGCGCGTCACGCCCTTTGGCGCGCGCCTGCGACACGAGTGTCTGCTTGGTCGCAGGAGCAAGCCCTTCTGGATGCGCCAACCGATGAAGCAGCGCGCCCAGCCGATCAGGAATATTCTTGCCCGACAGCAGCACCTGGTCGTAGCGGGCAAAATCGAACAGGGCACCTGTCGAAGAAGAACTATCGCCTGCGCCACGCACACCAACTTCGGCGCCTTCCCTCTGTGTGCACTCAATAAAGCAGCTGAGCAGCTGGTCGGCAGGCACATGCACAACAGCACCATTTGCTGCCAAGCGGCACACCGCATACTCGAAGCATCCCTCACCCACCGATTCGACGCTGGCAGGAATAAGTACCGGGGGCTCTAACGTACGCGAGCGGAAGCTGTGGGCCCCAATGCTGCGCACTCCGTCGGACAGCGTGAGGCGCTTCGTGCCCAAACACGCATTTTCTTGCTCGATAACCTTCACGCTCGAGGGAATGACCAGCGTTTCGGGAGCAGTCGGCAGCGCGCGCACACCAATGCGAACAAGCGGACGACTCTCAATCTCGCGCGGCAACACCAGCGTCGTACGCGTTGACACAGCTGCACCACCAGAGCCTACGGTGCCCGACACTCGCTCACCTGCGGCACCAGCCGTCGATGCGTCCGAAGTGCCCGCACCACCCGCAGCGCCGCCCGCCTTCGCACCGCCACTCTTCCCGAACGCGAATGCTTGCGCCGCAAACCGCGCAGACGCCGACTTCGGAGCAGGCGGACCGGCAACGAGCACTGCTCCTTGCTCGTCGAAGTCGTACCAGCACCCATCATGCTCGACAACGTTTTCGCTAGCCAAACGAACGCCTCTGCTTTTGAGTTTTTCGCGGACTGTCGACGCAGGCGGGCACACCCACACGGCATCGCGCCACGCCTTCGAATCGACCTTCTCGAGCGTTTCCGGTGCCAGCACAAACAACGGCTCATCGCAACCCGCGCAGAACGCCGCCGAGCCTATACGGCGCACGCCTTCGGGAATGGCGCAGCGTTGCTCGTAGGGTGGCGCGAACAGCAGCAACGTCTCGCCGTCCTTCGAGTACAAGCTGCCGTCACGTGCGGCGTAAGCCGGATTGTGTTCGTCAACCGTGTACGTGCGGCTTACCAGGCGCGGGTGTACGCCGGCCATATCACACGCTTGGTCGCCACCAGTTTCTACGCTTGCCCCCAAGTGAACGTGACGGCACGACAGGGCCGCGAACGCATCGCCCCCAATGCGGCGCACCGTATGTGGCACCACGAGCAGCCGCACATCGACACCCTGTACCAAGCGGCGAACGAACGCCTCCTGCGCGATACGCACAATAGGCACGCCATCAACAGTAGCAGGCAGCACCACAATCAGGTTGTCGGTAGAGCCGAGCGCCTGAGCGTACCGGCGAATGTCGATACCCACCAGCACGTAGCCGTCGGTATCTTGTCGCACCGAGATAGCACCACGCAGGTCATCGTCGCCATCGAACACACGCCGCTTCACCACGGCGGCGGCCAACGCCTCGGAGTCGCCCTTCTCGCGTGCCTGTGCAATCAGTTTTTCGCGCAGGTCGTCGTCGATGAATTCCAAGCGACCCCATGCGAGCAGCCCTTCGTTGTATGCGTCGTCCTGCCCCTCGATGCGCAAGACCTTCGTCTCGATATCCTGATGCTTCGTCCAATCGTCGTACGGCAAAAGCTGCGGCGACCACACCTCACCTTCCACGGAATGCGCAGCGCGTTCGATACTCACCTGGTCAGCGTCAAGGTTCACTTGCAACGCACACAGCTCTTCAACCAAGTCGTCAATTGGTGTTGTTTTGTCGCAAAACACCAGCGAACTCGCTTGAACCATAACCACACCTCTTCCGTCGCTTTCATCCGACTGCATTCGGACCACATTCAAACCGCATTCGAACACAACAAAAAACTACACGCGTTCATTTACCGCCCATCCTGCGAATGCTACACTTCAATTGGCTGCGAAGGCAAGCGAACAACGTCTGCCTTCGCATATTTATCCCGTCAGCGTTAGGAGAGGCCGTGACTGCCGGATCTGTCGATGAGCTCGCGCGAGATGCGCTCGATCTCTCGAAGAACGCCCTACTTGTGAACTTACGGTTCATGAACTCGGCGTTCTCATTCCTGCACCCGCTCGCCATTCCGCACAGCACGTTCGCAACCGATGGCACCTATCTGCGCTACGACCCCGCAACCTTAGCGCGAACGTACGCCGACGAGCCGGAGCGTATCGCCCGCCTGCTGATGCATGTCACGCTACACAACGTGTTTTTGCATCCGTTTTCGGGCAGCGCGCTTGACCAGAACTGTTGGGATGTCGCCTGTGACATTGTGGTTGAGCACGCTATCACCGAACTTAACCTGCCCTCCGTGCACACCACGCGCTCGGAGCAACAAGCGGCCACGCTCGCACGCATTGCGGCGTCGGTGCCCCGCATGACCGCCGAAACCGTGTATCGCTGGCTAGTTGACCAGTCCCTTTCCGCCGATGAATTGGCCGAAATGCGCGCTCCGTTCTTCATGGACGACCACGATGTGTGGTATCGCCTGATCACCGCCGAAAGCACGAAAACCGACGGCAAGTCGGGCCTGCGCGAGGAAGGCTCGGGTGAGCGCGGGGCGGTTGCTACCTCGGCTGCGGAAAGCGGCACACTTTTCGACGTTCCCGAAGACGCCACACCACCTAAAAGCACGCACACCTCGCATCGTGCCAAGATCAAAGATGACATCGTGCAGAAAGAAGCGCCCGAGATTATGTCCCAGGCGATGGAGCGTCCCTTCGGCAACACCATCAACTTAGACCGATCGGCATTCCAATGGAAGGAAGCCGCCTATGAACTGGGCGTGCAGCTAGACTCTTATGCCAAACAGTGGGGTGTTTCGGGCTCAAATCTGTCCATGAACCTGCGCCACGTAACACGTGAGAAGCAGGATTACCGCGTATTTCTGCGCAAGTTCGCACGCATGGGTGAGCATATCCGCGTGAACAACGACGAGTTCGACTACGTGTACTACTGCTACGGCCTTTCCCGCTACGGCAACTTACCGCTCATCGAGCCACTCGAGTACACCGAGGAAAAGCGTATCCGCGACTTTGTTATAGCTATCGACACCTCGGCGTCCACGAAAGACGGACTCGTGCGAAAGTTCGTGGAGAAGACTTACACCATCCTATCCCAGGAAACCGGCTTCTTCACCGACATCAACGTCTACATCGTACAATGCGACGCTGCCATCACACACGTAGCACACTTAACAAACGTGGACGACTTGAACGATTACCTCGATGGCCTGCAGATACACGGCCTAGGCGGGACCGACTTCCGCCCGGTGTTCGAGTTCGTAGAGGCCGCTGTCGAACGAGGCGACCTTCCCAACCTAGGCGGGCTCATTTACTTCACCGACGGACAGGGAACCTTCCCCGCGCGAAAGCCCGACTTCGACGCCGCTTTCGTGTTTGTGGAAGAAACATCGGACGACGTTACTGTGCCCACGTGGGCCATGAAGGTGGTATTAGAAGAAACCGCGATCGTGGAGGATTAACAGATGGATATCCGTCAAGCAAAACAGCAGATCGAAAACGCCATGCAGGCGTATTTCTTAAAAGACGAGTTTGGCAACTACCGCCTGCCTACCCAACGGCAGCGCCCCGTGTTTTTGCTGGGCGCGCCCGGCATCGGCAAGACGGCCATCATGGAACAGATCGCGCAGAACTTGGAAGTTGGCTTCGTGTCGTATTCCATGACGCACCACACACGCCAAAGCGCCCTCGGCTTGCCCTTCATTGCGAAGAAGAGCTACGACGGTGTTGAATACGACGTGTCGGAATACACCATGAGCGAAATCATCGCCGCCGTGTATGACTCCATGGAGGCAACGGGGCGTCGCGAAGGCATTCTGTTCCTCGACGAGATCAACTGCGTGTCAGAAACACTCACGCCCGCCATGCTGCAGTTTTTGCAGTACAAAGTGTTCGGACGTCATCGCGTGCCGGATGGCTGGATTGTGGTAACCGCCGGCAACCCGCCCGAGTACAACCGCACCGTACACGACTTCGACATAGCCACGTGGGACCGCTTAAAGCGCATCGACGTGGAACCCGACTTCGGCGCATGGCGCGAATACGCTGTAGAAACCGGTGTGCACCCCGCCGTACTCACGTACCTTGACATCGAGCGCGACCATTTCTACCGCGTGTCGACCACTGTGGACGGTAAAACGTTCGTCACCGCGCGCGGCTGGGATGACTTGTCGTCGATGATGAAGCTCTATGAGGAACAGGGGTTGCCCGTAGACGAGCTGCTCATCGGGCAGTACGTGCAAGACCCCGAAATCGCCAAGCGCTTCTCGGTGTACTACGACCTGTTTACCAAATATCGCGCCGACTACCAGATCGACCGCGTGCTGACAGGAGACGCCGACGCGGCTATTGTCGACCGCGCGCAGGCGGCGGCCTTTGACGAGCGCGTGTCGCTCATGGGCCTGCTCGTGGACGCGCTGGGCGAAACGCTGCGCGACACCGTGACAGAAGACCGCGCGACTGCATTTGTACATAGCGAGCTGGCAGCTGTGAAGGAAGCGCTCGCGAGCGAGGGCGCGGGCGCGGACGGCGGAGCAGCCGCGGACGAAGCCGACCTGGGAGCGACTGATGCCACCGCACTCGTACGCGAGGCAACGGCACGCATTCAACGCACCATGCAGACTGAGCGCAAAGCGGGGTTGCTTTCCGACGAGCGCTATGTTTCCTACGAACGCGCGATCAATCTGTTCGACCGAGCGCTGCGTGGCGAAGGGGCAAACCCAGCAGCTGGCGTGCCCGTATGCTCGTTCGACGCGCTGCGTGCGCTGTTCGGTGAACAACTCGACGCGCTCGACGCGCGCATCGAGCGAACCTCAGCCGCACTTGACCACGCGTTCGCATTCGTGGAAGATGCGTTCGGCGATGGACACGAAATGCTCATTTTGGTAACCGACCTGTCGGCGAACAAGTACGGCATGGCGTTCATCAACGACCATGGCTGCGAGCGCTATTTCGCACACAACCGCGAGCTGCTGTTCTATGAGCGCGGTGCCGACCTTGCCGACCGTATCAATCGACTCGACCTGACCGCGAGCGAATCGTGAGGGCGCTTATCCAGCGCGTCACACGTGCAAGCGTTACAGTAGACGGACAGGTGGTGGGCTCGTGCGAGCGCGGCTACCTCATCTTCTTGGGCGTCGGACACGGCGATAGCGAGGAACAGGTAGAGCAGCTGTGGAGTAAGGTGTCCCGACTGCGCATTTTTGAAGACGAGAACGGGAAGATCAACCGATCACTTGCCGACATTGAAGGCGACGTGCTGGTAGTGTCGCAGTTCACGCTGTACGCCACCTGCAAGCGCGGCAACCGCCCCTCGTTTACGTGTGCCGCGCCGCCAGACGAGGCGCGCCGACTGTACGAAGCGTTCGCGGATCGTGCCCGACGTGATGTCGCGCGGGTGGAAACCGGCGAATTCGGCGCAATGATGAGCGTCGAGCTGGTAAACGACGGTCCTTTCACCATATGGCTGGACACCGATGAACTCTAAACGAAGGAACGTAAGCAGCCGAAAACCACCCACAAGCCGCAACCACGCACGCCAAGCGCGGCCCCACCTGATCGCGCTGGGCGCTGTTGTTCTCGCAGCATTAGCAATGGTGCTGGTAGCAGGCATGTCGTGCGTGCGATCATGCGGACGCGATGGAGCGAGCGTAGACGATGCCTTACGGACACAACCCTACGTGAGCCCTTACGATTGGAGTCAGATCGCCTGGGAAGGCGCATCGGGTGATCGAGCCGTGCTATACCGTGGCGGCGCGATCATTTCCGATACCGGTATCGACGTGTCGGAATTCAACGGTAACATCAACTGGGACGCTGTGGCAGCCGACGGCGTGTCGTTCGCATTCGTGCGCGTGGGCAACCGCGGCTACACTGAAGGCGCACTTTCGGCCGACGCCCGCTACGAGCAGAATCTCGACGGTGCCGCAGCCGCCGGGTTGCAGGTGGGAGCGTATTTCTTCTCACAAGCGACCACTATTGAAGAGGCGCGCGAAGAAGCTGACTTTTTGGTGCAGCTACTCAACAGCCGCACGCTTGATTTGCCCGTCGCGTTCGATCACGAAACGATTGTCGGCGCAGGCCGCGCAAACGACGTGAATGGCGACACGCTGGTTGCTATCGCCGAAGCGTTCTGCGAACGTGTCGAGAAGGCGGGTTACCACACACTCATCTACGGAAACGCGCACGACATGCAACGCTTGGGCTACGGGCTTGGCGGAGCGGCAGGCGGGCGCGAGGTTCTACAGGGCCGTCCCACCTGGTTCGCAGAATACGGTGTCGCGCAGCCCACCGCACGGTTCGACTTCACCATCTGGCAGTACAGCAATACCGGCACCGTAGCAGGCATAGATACGGCCGTCGACATGAACTTGCGCCTGCTGCAGTAGCAATACCTTAGGGAAACCTGTTGCGCATGGCAGGAGGGCGAACGCTTACTCCTACCCTTACCATGCGGGCTTGGTCACCTTCTACGACCGGTTACTGCTGCCGTAGGCTGCGTGTTTGCGATTGCCGTAGGTACTTCCCTTGCGTGCGGTTTTCTTCAGGTTCTTCAGCACGTCGCTTTCGCTTTGACCCTCAACTTGCGCGCGCAGCTTCACCACCTGGTCGCGCAAGCGAGCGGCTTCCTCGAAGTCCATGTTCGCCGACGCGGCGGCCATTTCGTCTTCCATGCTGGACACAATGCGTAGCACTTCCTCGCGCGACAGCTCAGCTAGCTGCTTGTTCACCTGCTCGGCACTGGCACCTTCCACATCCTCAGTCACAAACGCCATAATATCGCTGATGGCTTTGCGAATGGTTTGCGGCTCAATGCCGTGCTCGGTGTTATATGCCATTTGCAACTCGCGACGGCGGCGCGTTTCACTGATCGCACGATCCATGGAGTCGGTGGTTTTGTCGGCATACATGATCACCTGGCCGCTCACGTTACGCGCGGCGCGGCCGATAGTCTGAATAAGGCTGCGGTGGTTGCGCAGGAATCCCTCTTTGTCAGCGTCGAGAATAGCCACCAGCGACACCTCCGGCAGGTCAAGCCCCTCGCGCAGCAGATTAATGCCCACCAGCACGTCGAATTCGCCACGGCGAAGGTCGCGCAGGATCTCCACGCGCTCAAGCGTGCCTATGTCGGAATGCATGTAACGAGCCCGAACCCCCTGGTCAAGCAGGTGATCGGTTAAATCCTCAGCCATCTTTTTCGTCAGCGTGGTTATGAGCACGCGCTCATCGCGCGCGGCGCGCTCCTTCGCCTCGTCAATAATGTCGTCAATTTGGCTGGCAATCGGACGTACCACGATGTCGGGATCGAGCAGACCAGTGGGGCGAATAATCTGCTCCACCTGTTTCTGCGTTACCTTTTCCTCGTAGTCACCAGGCGTAGCCGACACATAAATAAACTGCGGCACGCGCCCTTCAAACTCATCAAAACGCAAGGGGCGGTTATCCAGACAGCTGGGCAAGCGGAAACCATGTTCGGCAAGCGTGATTTTGCGGCTGCGGTCGCCCTCGTGCATGCCGCGAATCTGCGGCACTGTCACGTGGCTCTCGTCGATGATGCACAGAAAATCGCTGGGGAAGTAGTCGATAAGCGTGTAGGGCGGCTCACCCGGCTCGCGCCCGTCAAGGTGACGCGAGTAATTCTCGATGCCGCTACAAAACCCCATCGTCTCGAGCATTTCGAGATCGTAGTTCGTGCGCATTTCCAAACGTTGGGCTTCAAGCAGCTTGCCTTCGTCGTTGAATTGCTGCAAACGGTCGCGCAGTTCCTCTTGAATGGTTGTAAGCGCATGCTCGATCTTCGGGCGCGCCGTCACGTAATGCGACGCAGGCCAGATGGGCAACGCCTCGAATTCGCCGATCACTTCGCCTGTGACCAGATCGACCTCGGCAATGCGCTCGATCTCGTCACCCCAAAACTCCACGCGCACCGGATTGTCGGCATACGGCGGAAACACGTCGAGCGCATCCCCTCGCACGCGGAACGTGCCACGCTTCAGCTCGTAGTCGTTGCGGTCGTATTGGATGTCGATAAGTTCGTAAATCACCTGGTCGCGATCAGCCTCGCGTTCCTTATCCAGAAACACCGCCATACCTGCATAGTCCATGGGGCTACCGATGCCGTAAATACAGCTCACCGACGCCACCACAATGCAGTCGCGACGCGACAACAGCGCACTCGTTGCCGCATGACGCAGCTTTTCCACCTCTTCGTTGATAGAGGCGTCCTTTTCAATGAAGGTATCGCTTGAGGGAACATAGGCTTCGGGCTGATAGTAATCGTAGTAGCTTACGAAGTATACGACGGAATTGTCGGGGAAAAATTCCTTTAGTTCGGCGGCCAACTGCGCGGCGAGCGTCTTGTTGGGAGCTAACACGAGCGTGGGCTTTTGCACCGCTTCAATGGTCTTGGCCATAGTGAAGGTCTTACCGGAACCGGTCACGCCAAGTAGCGTCTGATAACGTAGTCCCTCGCGCACACCACGAGCCAGCGCGTCGATTGCCTGAGACTGATCGCCTGCCGGCTCATAGGGCGACACCACCCGAAACGGCGTGTTCGCAAGCCGCACCTCGGGAAGCTTGCCCTCCATGAGCGTACCGTTGATGTTCGACAAATGAGCCATCGAGTTGTCCTTTCGTGTGAGAGCGCAGGACTTCGAGAAGTACCGTTTAAATCCGCCTTGATGCCTTACCAGCCGGGACAGTCTAGCACACCTGCCACGCACTGCCCCTTCCGAAGCAATGACAGCTCGGCTACAATAATTTGGTTTGAATAACGTTGGATAACGTTGCCGAAGGCCGTGGTATGGATGGGGTTGATATAACGTGAATTTCATCAGGAACAACGCAGGCGGCATTGGCATCTGTGCAATTATCGCCCTTCCCTGCTGGTTTTTGGGCCAGGCGTTCCCTATCGTTGGCGGGCCAGTGTTCGCCATACTGGCGGGCATGGCTATCGCACTTCTGTGGAAACCACGTGCTCGCGGCACTTTACAGAAAGGCATTGGATTCACAGCCAAGAAGGTACTGCAGTATGCCGTGATCCTGTTAGGGTTCGGGCTGAACCTTATCCAGATTGCCCAGGTAGGAGCCATGTCGCTGCCTATTATCTGCTCCACCATAGCCACCGCGCTCATCGTGGCGTTTTTGATGAGCAAGGCACTACACATGCCCGCAGGCATATCCACGCTTATCGGCGTGGGATCGTCCATTTGCGGCGGCAGCGCCATCGCGGCAACGGCTCCGGTTATCAACGCGAAGGACGAAGACGTCGCACAGGCGATTTCGGTTATCTTCTTGTTCAACGTGGTGGCTGCGCTCGTATTTCCCACGCTGGGAAACCTACTGGGCATGAGCAACGACGGCTTTGGCCTGTTCGCCGGAACCGCCGTGAACGACACCTCGTCAGTCACGGCCGCTGCGGCCGCTTGGGACGGCATGCACCCCGGATCAAACGCGCTTGACCATGCCACTATCGTAAAACTCACGCGAACCCTGGCCATCATTCCCATCACGCTGGTGCTGGCGCTTCTACAAGTACGTAAAGCAAAGCGAGCGGCTGAAGATGCTGGTAGTGCGGGCGTGAGCATGGTGGCATCTGACGCGAGCGCCAGCGAAGTGGCAGGCGACAGCAGCAACGCGGTTGCCAACGCCAACAACAGTGTGGCAACCACTGCAAGTGATAGCAGCGCAACACGCCAGACGGGCGGCAAGCAGCTGGGTAACTTCAGCTTGAAGCGCGCCTTCCCGATGTTTATCTTGTGGTTCGTGGTGGCAAGCATCATCACCACCATCGCCGTGGCGGCGGGCGCAGACGCTGCAGTGTTTGACCCCTTGAAAACTCTCTCGAAGTTCTTCATCTGCATGGCTATGGCGGCTATCGGGTTAAACACCGACATCGTGAAACTGGTGAAATCGGGCGGCAAGCCTATTCTCATGGGCTTTGTCTGTTGGATATGCATCGCCGCTGTAAGCCTGGGAATGCAGGCGCTGCTGGGACTGTGGTAGCCACTGCCCTACTTGGCGCATTGTGTCGGCAATGTCGAGACCGTCGCAATAGTGCCATTACGCTCAGCAGAGACGGCGAAAGGCTGGCGAATTCGAAGTGTTCTCTACGGTGACTGGTCTCTGTCTGCTAAGCTTGGCGTCGTTGGCATAGGCGCACATAGCCTCGACGAGGCGTTTGACAAGGCCGATCCGGCGTTCGCACGCACCGCTATGGATATCTTCGAGGTGTTTGGCTTTCACATGGTGCTGGCAACTCCCTTCAAGCTGATAACGGTGCTCAAGCCCTACGTTGGTGCTGTAGCGCATTTGGGCTAGCAGCCACTTCGGCAACAGGACCGATCACCTATAATAGAAGAAGCAGCACAGAAAGGATCGGCATGGCACACAATGTGGTAATCAGCGAAAACGGGGTGTATTGTAAAGACGGCGCTCGTTTGTCTGACCGCTCGGGACGCAAGATGCTCCCTATCGGCAACGACGACTTCATTACCGTTGCTCAAAACTCCATTTTTGTTGATAAAACAATGCTTATTGCCGACGTATTGAATTCTGGAAGCGTTGCCACGCTGTTCTGTCGACCTCGACGCTTTGGCAAATCCCTTAATCTCTCCATGCTCCAGCGGTTCTTCGAGATCCCCTCGCCAGATGACCCAGCCGCCATAGACACGTCTTCTCTTTTTGAAGGACTTGCCATTTGGAGCGCCGAGGATGGCCGCTATCGTGCGCACCATGCGTCCTACCCGGTCATTCGCTTTTCATTCAATGACGTAAAAGCTCTTACCTGGCGCGATGCCTTTCGTGCAATTCGCAGCAAAATGGCTTCCGAATATCGTCGTCATTACTACTTAGCTGATAGCCCAAACCTGTCAGATGCAGAAAAAGCCCAGGTAGAACAAGTATCTTACGACCAATTTAACGACCTTCCCCTCGGTAGATCTCTCATGGTGCTTTCCGATTTACTCTTTAAGCATCATGGGAAGCGATGCGTTATTCTTATTGATGAATACGACGCCCCCGTTATGGCGGGGCACACCAACGGATACTATCGCGAAGCTGTGAGCTTTATCAAAGGATGGCTGACCGGTGCCCTCAAAGGCAACTCATCCCTTGCTTTTGCCGTGCTCACTGGTGTACAACGCATCTCCAAAGAGTCGATTTTCTCGGATCTGAACAACTTAACCGTAAACACGGCTCTCAATGTAGCCTCCGACGAACGCTACGGATTCACCCAAGACGAGGTGCGAGCGCTTGCCTGCTACTTGGCAAGCGAAGATGATTTGCAAGAAGTGCGCTATTGGTACGACGGCTATCGCTTCGGAAATATAGACGCCTACAACCCGTGGAGTGTGCTTAATTATTTCCAAAACCATGGCGTCCCCGATGTGTACTGGGGTAACACATCAAGCAATTCAGTACTCGGCGAGTTAATAGCATCAACCGAAGAAGCCACACAAGAACAACTGTATACACTCATGGAACCAAACGGCGTGGTGGAAGAGACTCTCGATCTTTCCGTCACCTTCCCCGATGAGCCGGGTGTTGATACCCACGCACTTTGGAGCATGCTTTACCTGGCAGGCTATCTCACCACCGACGACACTGAGTTACCAAACAGTCGCCGCCGCGTGCGCCCCTTACGTATTCCTAACCAGGAAATTCGCGAACTCTACCGCACCGAAATCGTCGACCGCTTTACCCGCGCTATGGGGAGTTCGGGACGCTTACTGCGTCTTCACCAGGCTTTTATCGAAGGGAATGTCGAAGTTGTGAAAGCAGAGCTTGAGAAGGTACTGCTCGATTCCGCTTCGTCGTTCGATCTCGTTCGCGAGAATAGCTATCACATGCTCGTATTGGGACTCATGTTCGGCATGCGAGAATACGAAGATCCGCGTTCGAACCGTGAAGCCGGATACGGCCGCTATGATGTGCGCGTTAAGCCCTGTGACCCCAACCGCGACCCTCTTCTTATCATCGAACTCAAGTGCGCCGCAGGAGTTGCATCCGATACGGAATCCCTCAAGATTCTTGCAGCCCAAGCCTTACAGCAAACCGATGCTTCGCGCTATGAGTCGGGTGTAACTATTGGTAAGGCTGGAATCCGCCGCTGGGGCCTCGCTTTTTCTGGTAAACATATTGCCGTGGATACAAGAACGTCCTTGTAATAGCGGCATCTCTTTCCCGCTTGGAAGGCGGCATGTACGAGACGGCTCCCTGGACGGCTCCCTGTTCTGAGTCTGTCCTACACCTGTTCGGCACCCGTTCTGCACTTGTTTTCTGCACACACCCTACGCCTGCCCGTGTTGCGAACTTATGGCAGTCTCGTAGCGGCTTGAGCATCGCCTCAGCATGTACAGGGCGAATAGGTTAGCATGGCAATCGTCGCTTGCGCGCTTGCAGAATGCGCAAGGCTACGACACGATGGTGGTTCCCACGAAACTCGGGCGGCAGCCAAACGGCAGCCACCGCGCGAGATTCGCTTGCCGCCGTGAAGCCAACTACTCACCTTCCGCCCCAACGCGGACGAAAGGAGTTTCTCCCATGGCCTTGAGCAAAGCGGCGCTTGCTGCTGTGCGCGCTATCACCCGCATGCGCCCCGACATCGCCTCTACCTACGACGACCAACGAAAACTGGAAGATGCAACCGCACGTCTGACCGTCGCCAGCCCGCACTGCCGCATCGACGATGCCACAGCCACCGCACCCGACGGCTACAGGATTGCGTTGCGCGTATTCACACCACTCGATATTGATTTCTCGCTAAAACGCGGACTGCACGTTAACGAAGATTACCGGGGCACCATCCTGCTTTTTCACGGAGGCGGCTGGGCTAACGGAGATGTGAGCTTCTACACCGATTGCTGCATGAGAACCGCGCTTAAGCTGGAACGTAGGGTAGTGGCTGTCGACTACCGCCGCAGCCCCGAGTACCGCTTCCCCACCGCGCTGGAAGACTGCTATGCAGCCACACGTCAGCTGTTTGCAGGCCAAATCTTAAGCGACATCAACCCAGAACACATCGTGTTGTTGGGCGACTCAGCCGGCGGCAACCTAGCGGCCGGCGTGTCGCTTTTGGCGCGCGAACGAGGCGATTTCCGCCCACGCACGCAGGTTTTGCTGTACCCGCTTACCTACAACGATCACAGCGAAACCACCATTTTCGATTCCGTGCGCGACAACGGCGACGACTTCCTGCTCACCCGCCGAAACATTGTCGATTACGTTGACATGTACCTGCGCGACGAGGCCGACTACACCGACCCGCACTTCGCTCCGCTGCTTGCCCCAAGCCTTGCGGATATGCCCCGCACCCTGCTTATTAGCGCCGAGTACGACCCGCTGCGCGATGAAGGCGAAACGTTTGCGGCCCGCTTAGAAGCGGACGGAAGCCCCGTGGAGTGCTACCGACTGCTTGATGCCGTGCACGGTTACTTCCTTTACCCTTCAGTGCTCTCGCTCGTGCGCGACACCTACCGCCTTATCGCGAACTTCCTGGACAACGCCCCTCTTCCTGAAACGGAGAAGGACTCATGGCTGCACTTACTTGGTACCGTTTAGATAATGTGGGAAAATACTACTCAGCACAGGCGGGCAGCCCGAACCAGGCAGTGTTTCGGCTGACCGCAATTATGACCGACGAAGTTGACCCGGCCTGCTTGCAGCGTGCCCTTGACACGACGATCGCTCTGTTTCCCGGCTTCAACGTGTGTTTGCGCGACGGCGCATTCTGGCACTATCTGGTACCGGCCTCTACCGTTCCGCGCGTACAAGCCGACGATTTGCCAATCTGCCACAGTTTGCATGTCGGACCTCAGTCGGTGCTTTTCCGCGTGAGTTACCATGCTCAGCGTTTCAACGTAGAAGTGTCGCACATGATATCAGACGGACGCGGGAGTCTGGAGTTTTTAAAAGCACTCATTTCCAGCTACGTAGCCGAGCGCTACGGCGTACAAAGTGCGCCACCTGCCTACCACGGCACCGAAGAAACCAAAACCGAAGACAGCTTTGCGGTTAACTACGAGCGGCACCTTGCTGGTGCAACCCCGCGGCCGCGCGGGTTTCGTCTTCGCAAGCGCAAGAGCATAAAACATACCGATTACCTGGAGCTTCACTATTCGGCAGGCGCCGTGTATGCAGCAGCGAAAGCGGCGAAGGTTACCGTTACCTCCTACCTTATTGCAGCTATCATCTGCGCCGTGCGCACGAGCATGCCTACCGCAAAGCGCAACCGCGCCATCCGCATAGACGTACCTGTTGACTTACGACCGCTTTTCGAATCCACCACCTTGCGCAACTTCTTCGGACTGGCATGCATCGCCTACACACCGGGCGCCACCGACGAGCCGCTTGCCGCTGTAGCCGCGCATGTGCAACGTCAGCTGATCGCAGAAACCCAGCCCGACGCCTTGAAGCGCCGCATGATGCATATGATTAGGCTCGAGCGCAACCCCTTTGTGAGCTTTGTGCCCCTGCCGCTTAAAGATGTGGCTCTCGGCGTGGCCGCACGCAAAGCCGCTCTTGATGTCACCTGTACCGTATCGAGCCTCGGACGCATGAGTGTAGACCCCGCCGTCGCGCCCTACCTACACGGTATCACCCTACTGTCCTCACCCACCAACGCCAACTTCGTCCTGTGTACCTACGACGACGATCTGTCCATCGGGATTTCCAGCCGTCTTGCCGACGACCAGGTGATTCGCAACCTGAAAAGCATTCTTTCTGACGAAGGTCTTCATGGACAAACACAAGACCCAAAGGGTCGCTAGAAAACCTGATAACGAGAAGCCTATTGTCACACTCGCAGTACCGTTGATCACGAGGACAGACTTGCGTTTGTCCTGGAACTAGCGCAGCGCGGTTAGGTCTTTCGATGAAACAGTGCCATAATGACCGAGTTAGATTACAGCGAAGCGAGGTGATACCGATGATCGAAGATGTCATGCTGCTATTCCACGGCAGCTACTTAGTCGTGAGGGAGCCGCGAATAGTGTCGGGAACCTACGCGAAGGACTTTGGTGAGGGCTTCTACCTTACGCTTCTGCAGGAGCAGGCAGAACGATGGGCACTGAGGAAGTTTCGCAATCTTCGGCGCACAAATCCTGAGGCGCGGCCCATCGTCACTGTCTACCGCTTCGATAAGAGTCTCGCGCTGAAGGCGTGTTCATCGTTGCTCTTCCCGCAGATGAGTGACGAGTGGCTCGATTTTATCGCCTCGTGCAGGGGTGGCGTTCCCCATTCCTACGCCTACGTCGAGGGACCCATGGCCGATGACAAGGTCTACAACTTTGTCGAATCTTTCCTCGCAGGGTCCATCGATCGCGATGAGTTCTGGCAAAAGGCACGGTTCAGTTATCCCACCCATCAGGTGATGCTCGCAGAAAAGGCCCTTTCTTTTCTCCATTATATTGAGGCTTATGACGTTGAGGAGCGACGATGATTGCTTATCCTGTTCTCACTCGCTCGGCTGTCGTCAAGAGGTTCGAGTTCGACGACGTGCGATACACCGTTGCCCTGCTCCTTGCCATGGCACGAAGTATGGGTGCCACCTTAGGGGAGCTCGTTGTCCTTCTCTGCCTAGAGAGTGACGATATTGCCGACCTGATTGACGACGCCCCCTGCAACCACGCCCTCCCGTTCGAGGCCGCTGTCGGCGAAATGTTACTGCGCTTCGGTGCGTGTGCCGACGAGGCCCCGATTCCTCCCTACGGCTCCGTCGAGAGCGAGGCAGAGATTCCCTCCCTTTTGGTGGAGCTCGTGGCGTTTAACAGCGGGCAGGACGAGTCCGAAGCCCTCTATGGACTCATGCGCGACGGCACACTCGATTGGCTGGGAAGCGACGATTTCAGGAGCCTACCTGTCCCTCTCAACCAAATTACCGCCGAGCGAATTGCTTCCGTCGCCACGACGACCTCTTTGTGACAATAGGGTCAGGGCATTCTGTCACGTTTTGAAACAAAACAGAATGACCTGACCCTATTGTCACATGACAGACTAAGCACCTTACTTAAAATGACAATCAATCCTCGTAAACTCACTCCTGTATTTTCCCAGAAATCGTTCGATATTTTCCCAAGATTGCTCCTGTTTTTTCCCAGAAAAGCACTAAAATACAGGAAGTCTAACTATCTCACACAAAAGGGCAGAATACATGGAAAACAGCGCTTATATCCCACGGCTTGTTGACTCGCTCGTACAAAAGCACTTGGAGGCATTTGGTGCTGTTGAGATTACGGGAACCATGTGGTGCGGGAAAACATGGACGTCGCAGCAACATGCAAAAAGCTCTATCAGGCTCGACGTGAGGGCAAACAGAGAGCTAGCGGAACTATCTCCTGAGACAGCACTCAGCGGCGAGCATCCCCACTTGATTGACGAATGGCAAGAGGTTCCGACCCTGTGGGATGTGGTGCGCCATGCGGTTGACGATGCCGCCGGGCAGCGCGGGCTGTATCTTCTCACAGGATCTTCCCGCCCTGCAAAAAAACAGGTCCACCATTCCGGATCTGGACGAATCTCCCGGTTGCGCATGTGGCCAATGACACTTGCAGAGACAGGCGTCTCTGCAAAGTCCGTTTCTCTTAAAAGTCTTTTCGAGGGTTCTTTTGCGACTACACCCACCGAAACAAGCCTCGCTTCTCTAGCAGATCAAATTGTACGCGGCGGATGGCCCGATGCGATTAATGTGAGCGCGGACGCTGCCAAGCTTATTCCCAATCAGTACGTTGACACGCTGCTGTCCGCCCAGGACAACAATGCACCGGAGGGAGAGCGAGACCAACGACGATTCCTGCAATCTCTGGCGCGGAACCTGGGCTCATCCGTGAAAATCGATACGCTTGTGACGGACATGGGCTACGAAGTTGAGAAAGCAGTAACCGAAACAGGAAGGAAGCGCGTACGAGACTTGCTCTTGTTCTTTACGGGGAAATTCGTCATCGATGCTGTAAGCGGGTGGGATGCACCTATTCGCTCGCCGCAAAGGCTAAGAACAAAGCCACGATACAACTTCGCCGACCCGTCGCTTCCGGCAGCGTTGCTCGGCGTGGATCAGAATGGTCTCATGGGCAACACGCAGCTTTTCGGCCAGCTGTTCGAGCAGCTATGCTTGCGTGACCTCAACGTTTACTCTTCGGTTCTTCCAGCAGCCGGGCCTTCGCCGCTTTTCTACTATCGGGATGCCGATGGACTCGAAGTAGACGCCATCATAGAGCTGCGCGACGGCCGATGGGGTGCCATTGAGACCAAACTCAGCGGCACGAAGGTCGCCCAAGCCGAGGAAAGCCTCTTGCGTCTCAAAAAGAAGATCACCGCAAACCCAGCAGCCCGCAACAAAGAGCCAAGCTTCATGATGGTGTTGGTGGGCCTTTCTGACTATGCCTACCAGACGAAAAACGGTATCTATGTTGTGCCGCTTACAGCGCTGACAGCGTAGAGATTCCGGCCTTTCTGAATCTGGTGTTGTTTTGCCAATTTCTGCCTCCATTTTAGGTCTAGCAACACAACTCTCGTGGAGAGTAGTGTTGCTCACATCCCCTGAACTGGGGTATTGCGATTTCATGCGGCCACTTTCATGATTGTGTCAAGCTTCCGATTGCATCTATTAACAACGATTTCCGATAGCGCAGATCCGATAGCGTATCGGAAGCGAATATACGAGAGGTGTAAGGTGCTAGCACCACCCCACACCCCCCCTTGCGGCATCTGCGTCATCAAAGGATTGGAGAACTCCTATGAACGGGATTCCACCTCGCGATGGACACCCTTGCATTTGGCTATGCACTTCCCGCTATCGGGCGTGCTAGGGACTTTCACCCATGAGAAACGCGCGCATGCTCGGCGCACCAAGGAGATAGCTGGGCGCGCCTGAGGCGGGTCCAGCTATCGGCGGGGAACAGTCCCCCGCCATTTTCTTTCCTCTGAGAAACGGCCTTTCTGAATCTGGTGTTGTTTTGCCAATTTCTGCCTCCATTTTAGATCTAGCAACACAACTCTCGTGGAGAGTAGTGTTGCTCACATCCCCTGAACTGGGGTATTGCGATTTCATGCGGCCACTTTCATGATTGTGTCAAGCTTCCGATTGCATCTATTAACAACGATTTCCGATAGCGCAGATCCGATAGCGTATCGGAAGCGAATATACGAGAGGTGTAAGGTGCTAGCACCACCCCACACCCCCCCCCTTGCGGCATCTGCGTCATCAAAGGATTGGAGAACTCCTATGAACGA
>NZ_JAAKEB010000015.1 GCF_011038965.1 Adlercreutzia sp. ZJ141
TCCCACAATCGGGTCTTTGCGACCTTCTTTGGATACTCCTTTGTGTCGAAGGGCATCCTCACGGTCAATCTCAAAGAAAAAGTTCGTGCAGTCAAAGTACGTTGTCGAAGTATCACGATCAAACAATTCAGAGACTTTGTGGTTGTAAATCTCTACTACCTTTTGGTACTCAGATCCCAAAAAGCAGATTCCCTCGTAGAGCTGGTCAAGCGAATAGGTTTTATCAGCTCCGGCAAGCTGAGGGATGACATCATGAAACGTTCGTGACTTAGAACAGGGGGATACTGCCCGAGCATAGACAAGATCTGATAACAACCCGTGCAGTGAGAAGCGAAATCCACCTGCCATCTGAAGATACGCTAAATCCTGTTCTACCTTAAGTGCTTCGTTTACGGCGCGTAAAGGAAAATGTCCTAAGAAGCGCTCTGGTGTATGCTCACCAATACGTTTGACTTTTGAGGCAGCCTTTTTAGCTTTACGCTCAGCATTCATCTCATCAACTTCGGCCTTAAAGTGGGCAATAGGGTCAGCAATGCCTGATTCGCGCAGTTCGTGCTCATATCCGAGTGCTCTCACAGAGCTATTTACCGTGTGCCCGCGTCCGGCATCCCAGTGGCTTTCGTATATCTGTAAATAGAGTCCTTTTTTGTTCTTGGACTTCTTCAAGAAATACGCCATCGCTCACCCTTTCTTCATAGCCGCAATGCTTCTATTGCAACTCCATAGCACCATATAGAAAACCCTTTTGAAGTATTTTGTCAATCCTCCACAGAATATACAAAAAGACCAGCTCATTGGCTGGTTTTTACAGATAAGCGTATGTCGAAAATCCTAAAGAATTCTGGTGTCAAATCCTAAAGACGGGTCTTATCTCGCCGAAAAGCTGCGGCGTGACTGCCAGCTTCTTTGTTGCCTCGCGTGAGCTGGAAGATCTAAACTCCTTAACACGTATTATGCGCTCTTCTATTGGTGAGATTCCAGTGTATTCTTTGCTTGGAACATCTTTTAACCAAATGCACCAGCGATTCTTGTTGTTAAGGAACTCCTGAGCACCCATAAACTGCCTGATAAACTGTTGGCATCGTAAGTCTTTATGGATCAGCTCTTTTGCTTCCTCGTCTTTTAGCAGAAGGTTTCCGCCATCGTTCGGCATATTTCCAAATGATATTTCTGCAACTTTGCAAATCGGCTTTGGACGATTCCTTATAAATACATCAGGGGCGTTTTTCAGATATGCGTTGATGTTTGACGGATATGTAACATCCGCTACGGAATCAGGTGTTTTGTAATGAAATAGCACCTTTGCTTTTGATTGTTTCGAGAATCCTATGATGACTACATAAACATGCGCCTGATCGTTAGCTTCGCTTTTCCATCTGAAAGTATCGTAGGCGAAGTCGATATGAAAACCCAAAGCGAAGATTTGTGACCACAGAATCTCGACTTGATCACCTTGGCTTATCGAGTTGGTTGATACGAAAGCGCACTTGATTGGATAATCCATCATGTACTCGGCAGCTTTCATATACCAACCAGCAACATAATCGAGATTACTGCAATTCTTTGAGTTTTGGAAGACTTCTTTGATGTCTTCCTTTTGTTGTTTTGATTGCAGGCGCGCACCATAGAACGGTGGGTTACCTTCGATGTAGCTGCACTTCTCCGCCGGAAGCACATCGTTCCAGTCCATGCGCAGGGCATTGCCCTCCACGATATGGGCGTTGGTGGTCAGGGGGAAGTAATCGATGTAGCGGCTCACAATATCCTGCGTCTCGGTGAGCATCTGGCTCTCGGCAATCCAAAGCGCAGTCTTCGCCACACTTACGGCGAAGTCGTTGATCTCGATGCCATAGAACTGCCTAATGGACACCTTCACAGGGTCGGCGTCGCCGTCGAAGCCGAGCGAGGCCTGCCCTTCGCCTTGGATGTTTTCCAGCACGCGGTTCTCAAGGCGGCGCAGCTGGATGTAGCTTTCGGTCAGGAAGTTGCCGCTTCCGCACGCGGGGTCAACAATATTCAGGGACGCCAGCTTATTCTGGAACGCGCGCAATGCGAACATGCGCTTGCGCTCCACCTTCTCACCCTCAATTTCAGCGAGTTCCGTTTTGAGATCATCTAAGAACAGCGGGTCTATCACCTTGTGGATGTTCTCGATGCTGGTGTAGTGCATGCCGCCGGCACGACGTGTCTCAGGGTTTAAGGTGCTCTCAAACACCGCCCCGAAGATGGTGGGGCTAATATCTTTCCAGTTGAATCCACACGATGCATTCAGCAGCAATTCAACTCGCAAATCCTCGGTGAACTGCGGCACGATGATTGTCTCATCAGCAAAAAGCGAGCCGTTTACATACGGGAACTCTAGCAGCTTTTCGGACGCGTAGGGGTCACGCCTTTCTTCCGGCGTGTCAAGCACCTTGAACAGATCCAGCAAAGCAACGCGGGATTGTTCGGCGTTGAATGCCTTCATGTACTTAAAGAATGCCTGGTGCCCGTCGAACAGCCCTGCGTCTTCTGCGTACAGAAGGAATACCAGCCGCACGATGAGCACGTTCAGGCTGCGCTGCTCTTCGGCACTCTCATCCAGGTTCTTATACTGCTTCGCAAAGGCGTCGTAGAGCTTGCCTACGATCTCACCCGCCTCGACGGAGAGCTTTTTCTCCTTCACCAGGCGCGACTGCGACTTGTCGAAGAAGAAGTCGAACAAATATGCTTGATCTGGCAGGTCTTCGAGCTTGACCGACACGTAATCGCGTTCGGGGTATTCCAGCTCAAGATCGTGAATACGGAATTCATCGAAGCTGGTGACAATAATCCAGCGCGGCGTGATGGAGTTAGGCAGCTCGTTTGCGTACCACTTCGCCTGCTGATACGGCGTCTCGAAACCGTACTTGCCGTTGTTGCGCTGCTCATCTAAGATGCCAGGTTTGCGAGACTTCGCCTCTATGAGAATTCCCATATCCTCGTAGAACGCGTCTATCTTGCGCCCCTTAACGCGACGCTCGAAGTCGATGATGCGGGTGGGGTTCTCTATTCCCAGCACATCGCTTAGAAACTCGATCAGGAAACTGCGGGCCTCGCGATCTTCGTTACACTCAGCGCTCTTCCAACGCTCAACAAATGCGCGTATTGCCTGCTTATTGGTGGTCTTTGCCATGCGGTGCTTCTATTCGTAAATTAAGGTGAATGAATCTGAAATCCATTATACGTGTACGCCATCGCAATAGAGCAATCATTGTCCCGCAAAGCGGTCTGCCACACCATCATCCCCGAGTTCTCGGTGGCGGTGGTCAGTGTGACAAAATGCCCTGACCCTATTGTCACACATGCGACGGGGGCTATGTCACAGACAGGTGCTCTGGTAGACAGCGCCCGCCAGAGCACCCGTTACGGCACGTTTTAAAGACGCGAGCGGTATGACCGAACTGCCGCACCAACGAAACGCCGCCTCAAACCAGCCGAGACCGCCCCGAATTGGCTAGTCTTCGATTCCCAGAATATGACGCACAGCAACCCAGCTCATAACCGACCCCGAGCCAACCGTGAATCCACCATGAGCATAGCAACCACCGGCCACACCGCTCGAGCAATTGCCGACCGCATACAAACCTGCGATAGGCTCGCCATCAACAGACAGCACCTGAGAATGAGCGTCGATGCGCAAGCCGCCGTTCGTCCCAAACGTGCCGGGAACATACTTCACGCCATAAAACGGCGGTGTGGACACCGGGCTTAGCACAGGGTTGTCCCCGCTTACATCCCTACCGCTTTTCGCCATGAAGCCACCCGTAGTGTTAATGTCGTACTCGTGCTCGCCACGATGAAACACCGGGTCAACACCTTGCGATGCGTTCTCATTAAACGCAGCCATCTCGGACACAAACGTTTCCTTCTCGATACCAAGCTTGTCGGCAAGCTCTTCGAGCGAGTCGGCTTTCACGTACGCCTCGGGCAGCGTGCCGTCTTCGCCAGCCCCCGCGAAACGGCCAAAAGAGGGCACGTATGTGGCGTCAAACACCAGATAAGACTCGATATTCGGCTGATCGTTGTCGCCACTATCGAACACCCCGAAGCTTCGGTTGAATGTATCATACGATGAGCATTCGTTACCGATGCGGCGGCCCTTAGCATTCACAACCACCGATCCGGGAAAACCGCGATACGAAGCTGCATCGAACACCGCATCGCTTCCAACACCGAGCGTGGCAATAGCCTCGTTGTTGAGCACCATTTCCCGAGGGTTCTTGTCCCCTAAATACACATGAGGAAGGCCCCAGCAGCGATCCATATAAGCAACGTCGGCGCCCACCTTCATGCCCATCTTGTGCCCGTCACCCGTATTGCCTTCGCATGATTGCAAGCCGATCAACGGCATAGAAAGGTACTGCTGACGCATGTGCGCATTGTGCTCGAAGCCGCCCGTACCCAAAATGACAGCCTTGTTGGCCTTGATGCGAATATCCGACGAACCGTCGTTAGCAACAACGCCAATCACGGCACCATTCTCATCGGTCACTAAGCTGGTTGCAGGCGTACCGAGCAGCAGCTCGGTATTTTCGTCTGCCATAATTCGCTTGTTGAAGTACGTCCAAGCCGTTGTACCTTCGTTCTCACCTTCGATGGATGTCACGCTGATCGGGTTACGCCCAATGCCTAGATAGCCTTCTACCGGATCGTAGTAATCGCCGAAGAAGCCTTCTCCAACCGTAAAGCCGAACGTCATGCCGTACGTTTCTTCCATCCACGTAACGAAACGGTCGCCATTCGTGGCAAACGCCTCACCAACGGACAGGTCAGCACGACCGCCTGAAGCGTTTTTGTAATACTCGAGAACAGCCTCCATCGTATCGTTAGCAGCGTTATCGCCATGCACGTGGCACAGCGGAATACCCATCCCCTGCCCTGAGAAAATGGTGGTTCCCCCGAACAAGTCGGTCTTCTCCAACACGATGATCTTGCCAGCACCATAATGACTTGCCGCCATGGCGGCAACTGCCACCGTGCCCGTTCCGACAACGACGATATCCGCCTCTTTGTCCCAGGAAGTGTCGCCCGACCCAGCTGCAGAAGAGCTGCTATCCGATGTCGAAGGGGAACATCCCGCAAGCCCAGCGCCGATTACAGCCGAGCTCGCCAAAAGCGCGCCTCCCATAAGGAATTTGCGACGGCTCACGCCTTCCTCTGCCCTGATATCGTTGTATCCCATTGCTTTCTCCCATCCGTTTGTTCCCGACAATTAATAGTGCGCTTCGCAATTCACATTTCGCGCATACTTACCTTAAAAACATGCGTCCCGATTAGAGAAATAGCGAAAACATTGCACCTATCCGAGTTTCGCTATAAGGCAATCGCAATTCGCGATGAGCTCACAAACCACCTCGCAGTCCGCTTATACTGAAAAGCTAGCGCCAAACGGCTGAGGGGAGGATCTATGAAAATCGAAGTGATCGACGAGTTTCTTGCGCTCGTTCGCAACAAGGGTTTTAACCGTGCGGCAAAAGAGCTTTACTTGTCTCAATCGACGTTAAGCGCGCATATCGCATCGCTCGAGAAAGAACTCGAAGCACCCCTTATCGACCGCAGCGCGGACTCGTTTGCCCTAACCGAAGCCGGAAAAGCGTTCGTTACGTACGCTCAAAATTTGAGCACGTTGGCCATAGAAGCACAAAAGACAGTAAGGGCCGTTTCCCGCCAATGCTCTCCGGTGCGCATTGCCTCGCGCTTGTACGCGTTTCCGGCGGTTCTTCGGGTTTTTAAGGAAGCAGGTGTGCCGGTAGTTCCTATTGAACGCAACATCGACCAAACTTCCCTTGATGCGATCATCGCTCGGGAGATGGATATGGGTTGCATGCTGGGAGTTCTCGACGATGCCCTGTTAAAGCGCGCCGAACAGTCCTTTGTTTCTTTCGCTCCGCTTAAAGGAACGCATTGGGCACTTGCATGTTCAACTGACCACCCTTTGGCAAGTGTTAACACACCCACCCGCGACGACATCCGAGGCGCCACCTTCCTTTTGGGAAGCCTTGCGTGGTCTAACCTGGAAAAACACGTGCTGCTTACCATGCTCGGAAACGACCTCGACCTGCGTTTCGCCCTTCAGCCCATGGAAAACGAAACCGAGCTGGCCTTCGCCGACCTTGGCGACATGCTCGTAAGCTGCGACGAAAACGCACTGCGAAAGCGGTATGCGAACCGCAGCGACATCGTGGTCATAAACAAGCTTGACGGCAAACCCCTCATCGAGCCGCCCGCACTACTCACATACCGCAACGACAAAAACCCGCCCCTAACCGAAGAGCTCATACAAGCCGTCACTGCAGCCTATAACGAAAGCGCGTAAGATAATTCCCAAGGAAACACTAAGCAATTCCGCCAGCCCATTCGTACCGGTATGCTCGTCAGCATGTGTGACAATAGGGTCAGGGCATTTTGGCTAGATCTTGCCCGGATTGGAGAGCTGTAATCTATTTTTTCGCAATCGGCTTTCCCCATCGTGTCTCCTGTAGTATTATTATTGCAAATTAATACTATAGGAGGCACGATGGATAAGGCTGAGCTTATCTCTAAACTGAAGAGGATCGATGAAGACGTCTTCTTTTCTGGAATCCTTCGGGAAGGCCAGCGTGTCGGCATCATCATAGTGGGAGCAAGCGCATTGCTGCTGAACGACCTCTCGTCAAAAGGGGCAACGAAAGACGTCGACGTGCTTCGAGCCGAGGAATCAGTGAAACCTTTCCTTTTCAGCGATGCTGATTTCAACAACCAGTGCGCAGCTTACGAAGCATGTCTCCCCTACAATTTCGAGGATCGCATCGAGCGCATTGACCTGGACACCTACGCGCTCGATATTTACGTTCCTTCGCTTGAAGATATAGCGGTAATGAAGCTGTATCGATGGGAAGCACCCGACGTGGCCGATTTGACTGCACCTGAGTTCCTGGAAAAGCTGGACTGGGCGGCACTCGATCACCTTGTGCATTCTCCCGAAGAGGCAGCGGCAAGCCGTTGCGCTCTCCCCGAGCAAGATCGAGAACTAAAGAATCTGCTTCATAACTATCGCACGTACGAGGAAGGATGGCGGCCATGATGCTCACGTTTCGCGGATTCCTTCTGAAATACTGCCAAGAGCTCGCAGGCGCGCAGACGTCAAGCCTGAAAAGGCTCTTCGCCATCGCGGAGAAGGGGCGACCACGTGTTTTCGAACCGCTTCTTCTCCTAGCGTTATGCGATCACAGGGAAACATATCTGATGAAGCAGGCGGTCGGCTCCGACGTGCTCGACGCGTATCAGGAGATAACGACCCGTTTTCATCAGTCGGGCCTTGCGTTGGAGCTCTTCCTTGAGACGCTGCCCGAAAGAAGCAGGTACAAGCGCCCGCTTGTCGCGTGGCGCGCCGAAAGCGGGCGAAGACAAACTGATCAGCAAACGCTGCAAAACGTCGCTGCTTCCCTTGTAACGCTGCTCGAGCAGAAGGGCGTAAGCCGCGCCGAGGCGTGCAGGATCGCAGAACTGAACAAGGGGAACTTCTATGCGTTCCTCAAAGGGGACACATCAAAGCTCAGCCGGGACACCGCGATGAGGGCGTACAAGACGCTGCGTTCCCTCTCCACTCGCGCACCATCTCCACGGGCAGACAAGGCATACGTGGAGAAAGCTTCCCTGTGTTAGCTATATAAAATATAATTCACTTCGACTCTGCCGTAGCTTCTGCATACAACTTAAACAGATGCGCGACGATCTTCTCTTCGTCGCCGTTGAAGTCAACGCCGTATGCTGCTTCGACTGCTGCGTCGAGGGTTTTGTGAGCTTTGAGCAGATCGGCTGGCATCTTGTCCGGGTCGTAGAGCTGCGCGAGCGACCAGCCTGGGTGAGCGTCGCGTGCGTCAAGGACAGCTTGCGCAGCATTCTCGATGACTTGCTTCTGTTCAGGTGTCGGCTTTGGCCAGATAAAGTTGTTGTAAACAAGAGTGTTGCCATAGTTATAGTCGCTCTTCAACCTTCCAGTAGTAGCCCTCATCCAAGCATTGTGAAACAAACTAAGCATGACACCGAAATGGTATAGCGAGTCGCTTTCCACAAAGTACAGCTTATTTCCGGGAATCATCCCATTATCTACGAAGCCAAGAGGCACATAGTCTCTTTTGCCCGAGGTAACAACAGGCACCCCTATATAAGTCGTATCATGAAACTTGTTACATGGGCGCAAGAGTTGCGGAGTCTCTTTGAGTTTGTAGGCGTCACCTGTAGGGGTCTGTTCGCTTCGCCACTGTCTGCATGCATCCACGCGCTCCCTGACAAGAGGAAGAGCACCTATGTCCGTTTCAGTGGCGTCAACCAGCCAGAGGCAAAACCGCTCATCACCTTTGACGAAGTCCGCCCCCATGGAAAAAGGGCGTATCCACTTTTCCGCTTCAGGTTCTTTCGCAACTAGCGCATCTCTTTCCTCTCGGTACATCAAGAGGTTGCCGTTGTCTGCTGGTTTGAACCCTTGGGCCATTTCCGGCACATCGCACAACGGTTTGGAATGCCTGCTTATGAACACGGTGGGCGCGGGTGATAGATACCCGTTTATATTCGACGGTTCGCTGAAGGCATCGCCATCGAACAGCTTCTTAGATTTATTTCCTTTTCGTGAGAACCCGATGATGACGACATGCACATGCGCTTGATCCGATGCCTCGCTATTCCATATAAACGTCCTATATGCGAAGTTGATATGAACTCCACTCTCGAACAACGGCTTCCAAAGAGGTTCCACTTGCTGTCCTTGAACAACGGAATTTGTAGAGACAAAAGCGCATGAAATGTCGAAGTTACCAATGAAATCAGCCGTCTTTTTGTACCAACAGGCTACATAATCTAAAACCCCTGCATCTTTTCCGAAAAGGTTCAGTCTGTCTTCTTGCTGCTCCTTACTCAGACGGTAAGATCCGATAAATGGCGGATTCCCAATAATGTAACTGCACTTCTCCGCTGGAAGCACATCGTTCCAGTTCATGCGCAGGGCGTTGCCTTCCACGATATGGGCGTTGGTAGTCAAGGGGAAGTAATCGATGTAGCGGCTGACAATATCCTGCGTCTCGGTGAGCATCTGGCTCTCGGCGATCCAGAGGGCGGTTTTCGCTACGCTCACGGCGAAGTCGTTGATCTCGATGCCGTAAAACTGCCTAATGGACACCTTCACAGGGTCAGCCTCGCCGTCGAAGCCAAGCGAGGCCTGCCCCTCGCCCTGGATGTTTTCAAGCACGCGATTCTCAAGGCGGCGCAGCTGTATGTAGCTTTCGGTCAGGAAGTTGCCGCTTCCGCACGCGGGGTCAAAGATGTTCAGCAACGCCAGCTTATTCTGGAACGCGCGCAATGCGAACATGCGCTTGCGCTCCACCTTCTCACCCTCAATTTCAGCGAGTTCCGCCTTAAGGTCATCTAAGAACAGCGGGTCTATCACCTTGTGGATGTTCTCGATGGATGTGTAGTGCATACCTCCCGCACGGCGCGTCTCGGGGTTTAAGGTGCTCTCAAACACCGCCCCGAAGATGGTGGGGCTAATGTCTTTCCAGTTGAATCCACACGATGCATTCAGCAGCAATTCAACCCGCAAATCCTCGGTGAATTGCGGCACAATGATTGTCTCATCAGCGAAAAGCGAGCCGTTCACATAGGGGAACTCCAAAAGCTTTTCGGATGCGTAAGGATCGCGCTTGTCTTCCGGCGTGTCAAGCACCTTGAACAGATCCAGCAAAGCAACGCGGGATTGTTCGGCGTTGAAACCCTTCATGTACTTGTAGAATGCCTGGTGCCCGTTGAACAGCCCTGCGTCTTCTGCGTACAGCAAAAACACCAGCCGCACGATAAGCACGTTTAGACTGAGCTGCTCTTCGGCACTCTCATCCAGGTTCTTATACTGCTTCGCAAAGGCGTCGTATTGCCTGCTTATTGGTGGTCTTTGCCATGCGGTGCTTCTATCCGTAAATTAAGGTGAATGAATCTGGAATCCATTATACGTGTACACCACCATAATCGCTGTCCCACGTAACGGTCTGCCAAGGTTGTTTGCGGCGAAAGCGCTATCTCTCACACAGGGCGGCGACGTGCTTGCCAGAGAAGGCGATTCCCCATCGAATAGTACCGGCGGCTCCTCGTTGGGCGCCGCTTTCATAGGCCTTCTCTGTGATCTGATCGAGGGCCTCCCGAGCTAACTCCTCCAAGCAACTAGGTTCGTTACTGCTGAAGGAGGTTCGTTTGAGCTCGATGGTCACGAGGGGATGTTGCGCTGGATTCTCGGGCTCGAGGCGAATATCGAAGCGCCCGAGGCCCGCTTCGCGATTAGAAAAGGGGTCGCGATAGTTTCGCATGCCGAACAGCAAGCCAAGCAGAAGGGTGTGATACGCCTGCTCGTGCGTGAGGTCGTGGTAGCTGGCGTTTTCTGAGAGAATGCGCTCCAGATCAGCGATGAGGGTAGCTGCGTTCCCGGTAACGATGGCGTTGTGCAGCTCGACGAGACGATCGCGACTGCCAGCTAATCCGGTGAAGCGGCTGACGATTTCACTTCGGTACAGTTGAGCCACTTCCTTGTTCGGAATGCGCAGGGGGCGCACTTGATCGGGGCTATTGGGACGCGACGTGTCGTCGGTGGTAAGATAGCCCGCCAAGTAGAGCATCGACCACAGCGCATCGGGACGGACACCCACGTCGGGGAAGATGACTCCAGTGTCTAAAGGCTCGTCTATGACGCCGTCGGGCTCCATGAGTACATATAGCTTCTGTAACGTGGCGCCCTCGGCGCTGGCAACCAGGTCGCCAAGCACACCGTTCCCCGAGGTGTTTCCCCAGTATAAATCAGGAACGCACTGGCTTGAGAAATAGTTGAGAACGCTCCAGGGGTTGTAGGCGTCGATAGAGCCGAACCGGTAGCCGTCGTACCACTCGCATGCAACATCGAGACCGTCCGAGACACCCAGGTAGTCGGCCAGAAGCTCCACCTCTTGCTGGGTGAAGCCATAGCGCTCGTCGGACGCGACAGAAAGCGATGTGTTTACCGTCAGGTTGTTGAGATCCGAGAATATCGACTCTTTCGAAATACGTTGAACGCCGGTGAGAACGCCGAACGCAAGAGACGGGTTGTCCTTCAAGGCACCGGTAAGCCACCGCTTCAGAAACCCTACTACCTCGGTATAATAGCCGTGCGTGTAGCCGGCCAGTACGGGGGCGTCGTACTCATCGACCAGCACCACGGTCGGCGCGACATGGTGTCGGTGCAAGAGGTCTACGAGCGTTGTCAGCGATGCGGCAAGCTCTACATCCGAGGCGGAACCTCCAACAAGACGCCGGAATGCATCTTTCTCATCCGAGGAGAGCATGGTGGAATTAAGAAGATACCGATGGCGACCGCATTCGGCAACGATGTTCTGGACAATGGCCCCGAAAGTTTCCTCCCAGGTGAGACCCTTGGTGTTGTTAAAGGAGAGCCGAACTACCGGGTAGGCGTTGTGCTGTTCGCGATAACGACCATCTTCGGCTTCCCAAATGGCCAGACCTTCGAAAAGGTCTGCTGTGTCGGCGGCCGCCGGATCGTTGGGGGATGGAATTTCCAGAAAGCGCTGAATCATGCTGAGGTTCAGCGACTTCCCGAAGCGACGTGGGCGGCAGTAAAGCATCACGTCCGAGTCGCCATCCAGGATGTCGGCAATGAGCATCGACTTGTCGATGTACGTGAAGTTGCGTATCGCCTTCGGAAAGTCACTCACGCCGATGGGCAGTCGCTTGCGACCCGAACGATCAGACAGCCGCACTGAGCCTTTGCGGAATACTCCCTTGTCGCTGCAAGCCTCTGTACCGCGTTTCATTGTCACCATCCTCGGGTTATGGCTTTACGCTCGAAATTATACCGTACCTCCTATGCCGTTAAACAGCTTTAACGAATAAGGATAGACCGGTCGAGCGGTCGACATCCCTGCATTTGGATGGTCATTCTGTCACATGTTGGATGAGCGGGCGCATTTCCTTTTGCCGCGGCCTTGATTGCCGAATGTTTGCTTTTCGTGGCGGCGGCGACGTGCCTCTTCCTGACGTGCCGCCTGATCGGCTGTTTCTCGGCGAAGTGCCTGATACGATGCAAACCTGTTTTCGGACAACGTGCCCGCCTCAACCGCTGCGCGCACAGCACACCCCGGCTCGTTTTCGTGTTTGCAATCGCGAAAGCGGCACTGTTCGGCCAGCCGCTCAATGTCGGAGAACGCCGCGCCAATGCCTTCGTCGGCATTCCACAGCCCCAAGCCGCGCACGCCCGGCATATCCACAACGAACCCGCCGCCGGGAAGTGTCACCATGTCGCGGCTCACCGTGGTGTGCCGACCCTTACCGTCGCCTTCGCGCACGGTGGCAGTTGCTTGGACATCGCTTCCCACTAGCATGTTCACCAAGCTCGACTTACCCACGCCGCTTTTTCCTAACAGCACCGCAGTTACATTTTCGGGAATCATTTCACGCACAGCACAAACGCTAGCTGCATCGTCAGACGACACCACCGCAACGGTCACGTCGGGGCCCACGAGATCGGCAACTTCACGCCGTACGCGCTCTACCTGCCCTTCACTCTCGGCAAGATCGGCCTTGGTTAGAACCACCGCTACACGCGCGCCGGTTTCGTGCGCCAGCACCAGTTCGCGCTCCATGCGCCGCACGTTCACATTGGCAAGCGGCTGCGCCACAATAACCACGTCGAAATTCGCCGCTAACACCTGGGGAAGCGAACGCTCGGTAGGGTCTTTCCGCACGAAGGCGCGAGTACGTGGCAAAATGCGCGTAATGATGCCCTTATCGTGTCCGGCGGGTACGTCAACCTCAACAAAATCCCCAATAGTCGCGCGCTCACGGGTGCCTTTCACCAGCGCCGTCGCGTGTTCACACCGAACAAGTTGCGCTGGCGAAGCTGGTGCTGTTGGCGCGGTTGATGCAGTTGGTGAAGCTGACACACAAGGCGCACCTGATGCACCTGGCTCATCTAATGCAGCCGCATTCTCTTCCAGCACCCTCACCAGCGGATACCCGCGATCGAGCTTGATCACCTGCCCGCGCACGAGCGAAGCCGCCAAAGCCGCCGATGCTTTTGTGCGCTCGTTGTCAAACAGTTCTGCGCCCATCTATCGCTGCCGCTCTCGCAGAACGTAATACGTCACTGCCAAGATAAGACCGATTGCTGTCAGCGCGGCACCTGGAGCGAACGCCCACATGTCGCGTTTGTCGGGCTCGGTCGAACCCGGATACACCACCGACACGACCTCGGCATGCAGATCGGACAGGCCTTGATGATCGCGGCACGCCAGATGATACGTCCCTCGAACTTGCAACGTCGTTCCCACAGCCCCATACTCGCCGAACGTGTCGATGTTTTTCGCCTGCTCTTCTGTCATATACACGGACACATACCCCGTGCCGCCCTCCGACTCGAGCGTTATCCATCGCTTGTCGCCCGACGGATTAGCGCGAATGTTGTCGCCCACAGCTTCGCCTGTCACCTGCACGGTTTGCCCGTCGTAATAGGTATCGGCCGCAGCCAAATCGTCGATTGACGTGTCGTAGATAAACGAGCTGTCCGGCCGCTGCTGCACGTTCACCGCATTGCCTTCGTCAATATCTTGCTGCGAAGCGGGTTCGTCGGCAAACGCGGGAGTACTGCCAAACGCAAGCACGGCAATGCATACAACGATAAGCAGCAACAGCGCTGCGCAGCGCAAGCCATTCAGCAACAGCGGGCAACGGCGCGAACACGCGCGCGACGCATGCTGTATCGCACGAGGAAGCGCCGGCTGGCAGACGGAACGATTAGCGAGCCGGATCATCCCATCACCAGCCTGACGACGATGATACATATCCATAGAAACACGATGAAGCAAGACAGCGCGAGCACGATCACGCCCATGCCCCCCAGCACATCGTATATGAACTGCCGTATGTCGCGTTTCCTTTTAACCATGCAGGTATTCTAGTACATCTACCCGTCGCGTGCTGAGATGAGAGACCGAAGCGGCGCCCGGTTTGAACGGACGCCGCATTGTATCGTAGGTTTTCGTAGGGCCTTACGTTGGTTCACGTAGGCCACGCATGGATCTCGCGTAGGTTTGCATGAACCTCGCGCAGGTTTTGCGCAAGGTAACGCAGCGCCGCTTCTCTATTCCAGCATTATTCCAGCATGCCCTCAAGGGCACCCCAGTCCACGGACAGCGGCCCTTCCACGGTGCAGTCGTAATCGCCGTCGGCGTTGATGCCAATGAGCACGTGGCTACCGTCATGCAGTTGCCCGCGAACCACTTTCTCGGCAATGCGGTCAACCACTTCTTTCTGGATGAGCCGCTTCAACGGACGGGCACCGTAGGCCGGATCAAACCCGTCGATGGCCAAGTGTTCCATGGCGGCAGGCGTCACATCAAGCGTAATGCGACGATCGGCCAGGCGGCGGCGCACCTCGTTGAGCTGCAAGTCGACAATGGGCTCGATGCTGACGATGCCCAGCGCGTTGAACGTGACAATGTCGTCGATACGGTTCAAGAACTCAGGCCTAAACGTCGAACGCAGCGCGTCGTTCACCTTCATGCTCAGCTCGGCGAGCCGCTTCGCACCCGTTTCCACATCACCTGCAAGCATGTCTTCCATGGCCTTGCCCATGGTTTCCTTACCACCTTGGCCGGAGTACTCGCGAATTGTCTGTGAAGCAACGTTGCTGGTCATGATGATGATGGCGTTTTTGAAGCTGACTACTCGGCCTTGTCCGTCGGTCAAACGGCCGTCATCGAGCACCTGCAGCAGCACGTTGAACACGTCGGGATGTGCCTTCTCTATCTCGTCGAGCAACACCACCGAATACGGCTTGCGGCGCACGGCCTCGGTCAGCTGGCCGCCTTCGTCGTAGCCAACGTATCCCGGAGGCGCGCCGATCAGGCGTTGCACGCTGAATTTCTCCATGTATTCCGACATGTCGATACGCACCATGGCCCGCTCGCTGTCGAACAGGTACTCGGCGAGCGCCTTGGCAAGCTCGGTTTTGCCCACACCCGTGGGGCCTAAGAACAGGAAGCTGCCAATAGGACGGTTGGGGTCGGAAAGCCCCGCGCGGTTGCGCCGGATGGCGCCGGCCACCGCAGCCACAGCTTCATCTTGGCCGATGACGCGCTCGCGCAACTTGTCTTCCAAGTCGACGAGCTTCGCCATTTCGCCCTGCATCATCTTCGACACGGGAATACCCGTCCATGCGGAAACAACCTCGGCGATTTCGTCATCGGTCACTTCTTCGCGCAGGATAGCACCGTCTTGCTGCTTCGCGTTCAGCGCATCCTCGGCTTCACACAGCTGCTGCTGCAGCGCGGGAATACGGGCATAACGCAGCTCGGAAGCGCGCGACAAGTCGCCCTCACGCGTGGCGCGTTCCTCTTCCATCTGCGCGTCGTCAAGCTCGGCTTTCAAGGTCTGCACGTTTTCGATGACATCCTTTTCGTTCTGCCATTCGGCCTTACGCTTGTCTAAGTCTTCGCGGGCGGTGGCGATATCGCGGCGCAGCGCATCCAAACGCTCGGCGGACACCTCGTCAGTCTCCTTCATGAGCGCCTGCTCTTCGATTTGCATTTGCGTGAGCTTGCGCTCAGCAGCATCCACCTCTTCCGGCATACTGTCAATCTCGATGCGCAAGCGGCTGGCGGCCTCATCCATCAGGTCGATCGCCTTGTCGGGAAGGAAACGATCGGAAATGTAGCGGTTTGAGAGCTCAGCAGCCGCCACAATAGCGCCGTCGGTGATGCGCACGCCGTGATGAATTTCGTACTTTTCCTTCAACCCACGCAAAATGGCAATGGTGTCCTCCACCGATGGCTCTCCCACCAGCACTGTCTGGAAACGGCGCTCAAGCGCGGCGTCCTTTTCGATGTACTTGCGGTATTCGTCAAGCGTGGTTGCTCCGATGGCGTGCAACTCGCCGCGTGCGAGCGCGGGCTTGAGCATGTTGCCCGCATCCATAGAACTGTCACCTGTGGAACCGGCACCAACGATGGTGTGCAGCTCATCGATGAACAGAATTACCTGACCAGCGCTTTCCTTTACCTCGCGCAGTACGGCCTTCAAGCGGTCTTCAAACTCGCCGCGATACTTTGCGCCGGCAACCATGGAGCCTAAGTCGAGCGCCACGATGTCGCGATCCTTCAGGCTGGAAGGAACATCGCCGGCGACGATGCGCTGCGCTAAGCCCTCCACGATGGCGGTTTTACCCGTGCCCGGCTCACCAATGAGGCACGGATTGTTCTTCGTGCGACGACTGAGCACTTGAATGGTGCGGCGGATTTCCTCGGAACGACCGATGACCGGGTCGAGCTTGCCCTCGCGCGCTGCCTGCGTCAGGTTCTGCCCGTACGTGTTCAACGCATCGAGTTCGGGCTTTGACGCCTGGTCGGTAACACGCGTGCTACCACGAAGGTTGTTGTAGGCTTCCTCAACAGTCTTACGCGTGATGCCGTTGCGGTTGAGCAGCTTACCTGCGCGGTCTTTACCCTCAGACAGCGCAATAAGCAAATGCTCACTGGTGGCGTAACTGTCGCCCATCTTCTCGGCGATCTTCACCGAGTTGTCGATAACCTTCATGAAGTCGTTGCCTGGCATGGCCATGGGCATGCCTGTGCCGCTTGCTTTTGGCATCGAGGCAATTTCGTCGTTTACCTCGGCTTCCAAAAGCGACGGCTCGGCACCGATGCGCTTAATGATGGCCGACAGATTATTTTCGGCGGCATCAAGCAGCGCCTTCAGCAGATGAATTGGTTCAATGATGCTCGCGTTTGCATCACCTGCTACGCCCATGGCGGCCTGAAACGCCTCTTGGGCAGAAATCGATAGTTTGTCGAGTCTCATATGTGCTCCCTTCTGGCCTCCGCAACAGGCGGAAGCGTCGGTTCAGCGTGCTTTAAGCGCTCTAATGAAGGCGACGGATGGCAAGTGCTGTTGATCCGGGATTCACCAAGGCGTTTACCGATTCACGCGTTTCGAGCTCGTGCACACGGTCGGCAAGACGTCGCACGCGCTTATGCAGGTCGTCAAGCTCTTGATCGCGCTCATCGAGCCTGCCCTGCAAGTCGAGAATACGCGTCACACCTGCCAAGTTAATTCCCTCGCTGGTAAGCTCATTGATTAACGTGAGCCTATCGATATCAGCCTGCGAGTAGCGCCGCGTGTTGCCACTCGTACGCTGTGGTGTGACCAGGCCTTTCTGCTCGTACGCGCGCAGCGTCTGCGGATGCACACCCGCCAGCTCGGCAGCGACGCTGATCATATATACCGGGCGATCCCTATCGGTGCGCTCAGTCATTCCAATCCCTCATCTCGTCATCCGATGCATCAAGGTAGGCTTGTAGCGCCGCAGCTTGCCGGTCGTTGAGTGTCTGGGGGACACGAACCTTCACCGTTAGCTTCAAGTCACCCGAACCCGAGCCTTTCACCTTCGGAGCACCCTTGCCGCGAAGCGTCAGCTTTGTGTCGTGCTGGGTGCCGGCGGGAACCTTCACGCGAACCTTGGGTCCACCAGGCGTAGGAACAATCACGCTCGCGCCCAACGCCGCCTCGGCAACGCTCACCGGAACATCGAGCAGCACGTCGGCCCCATCGCGTGTGAAGAACGGATGCGGAGCGATCTTCGTGGTTATGAGCAAGTCGCCTGCAGCTCCGCCGTTTTCTCCTGGAGCACCCTTTCCCTTGAAACGCAAACGACCCCCATCAACAGCACCCGCAGGAACTTTCACCAACAGCGTTTCCGTTTCGGTCTTGCCGGGAATGCGCACCGATACGCTCTTCTGCGTACCAGAAAACGCTTCATCGAACGTCACGTTGAGCGTCACGTTCATGTCCTGTCCCTTCCGTGGACGTGGACCGCGCGGAGCACCACCAAAGCCACCAAATCCGCCGAAACCGCCTGCGCCCCAATCGGACCCGAACGCACCTTCACCCCGGCGAATACTCTCGAGAATTTCTGCCCAACTACCGAAGCCTCCGAACATATCGTCAGCTGATGCAGCTCCCCAGCCGTGGGGAATGCGATTTGCATCGGCAGTACCGTACTGGTCGTAAATCTTGCGCTTCTTCTCGTCGGAGAGCACCTCGTAGGCTTCGTTGATCTCCTTAAATTTCGCCTCATCACCACCCGCATCAGGATGATGCGTGCGAGCGAGCTTGCGAAAAGCTTTCTTTATCTCATCGCTTGAGGCGGTGCGAGGCACGCCAAGCGTCTTGTAATAGTCAGGGGTAGCCGACATACGCCCACCTCTCTTTCTTTTTTTAAGCAAGGGCGGGCCAAAGAAAAGCCCGCCCTTGAATCAATCGTTATTGGCAATGTCTCAGCTTTGAAGGAGTGCGGAACAATGCTCACTAAGCGAGTTCCGCAGCGACTGGAACAGTCCAGCGGACTGTTCCACAAAGCGAGGACTGCCGAGCGACTGAGCGTTGCTCCGCACTCCACAGCCTCGCATTGCTGTTACTCTTCCGCAGCGGGCTTTTCTCGTTTTGGCCCGCCCGTTGTGACCGTCACCATGGCCGGCCGCAGCACCTTCGCGCCCATCTTGTAGCCCTTTTGGTACACATCGGCCACCGTTTCGTCGGGTACATCGGTGTTGGGAACCGTGGCAACCGCCTGAGCCTCCAACGCATCGTATGGCTCGCCGGCCGGGTCGATCACCTGCACGCCATCTTTCACCAGCACGTCAACGAACTTGGCATGCACGGCTTTCACACCATCGAGTAAATCGGCCTCGCCGTTGTTGGCAGCGAAATCGATGGTACGCTCGAAGTCATCAATGACAGGAATCAGCCCCATAACCAACTTCTCGGCAGCACGGGCCTTCTCAACCTCACGCTGCTCGTTCATACGACGACGGTACGTGTCCCATTCGGCGTGGAGCCGCATGAACTTGTCCTGCCACTCCTTCGCTTCAGCCTGTGCGGCTGCGATCAGTTCGTCGGAGCTTTGCTGGGCATCGGCCTGCTCGAGCACCTCTTCAGCCTCTCGAACCACGTCCGATTCGCCCTGTTCCTCGTCGTGCACCTCATCGTGCTCGTTATCACAATCGGCTGCGGCCTCGGCCGACCCCGAAGGGTCGGCCGGCTCGACAGATGCGGCGTCCTCGGAGGAGGAGGTCGAGTCGCCGCCGTGGTCGACGTTTTCTGTGGCAGGCAACACTGCGTCCGCCATTGGCTCTTCTACGTCATCAATGGGAATCTGCCGCGCTGTAGCCCTTGCCTCACTGTCTCGCGTGGAGTTGTTCGGCTGCTGGGTCATGGCGCTTACTTCCCTTCCTTGTCATCGACTACTTCGTAGTCGGCTTCGATGGTGTCGTCGTTTTGAGCAGCGCCCGCATCAGGTGCCTGGCCAGCTGCCTGCTCGGTGGAGTACACCACTTCGGCAAGCTTGTAGCCAGCCTGCTGCAGCTTCTCAGTGGCTGCCTTAATAGCCTCAGTGTCGGTACCCTCAAGCGCGGTGCGTGCCTCGGATATCGCTTGCTCAGCCTGGCTCTTCGCGTCGGCCGGAACCTTGTCGCCCAGCTCGGAGAGGGTCTGCTCGGTGGCGTTCACCAATGCGTCGGCATTGTTGCGCACCTCAACCTCTTCCTTGCGGCGCTTGTCTTCCTCGGCATGAGCCTCGGCGTCCTTCACCATGCGATCAACTTCGTCGTCGTTGAGCGCCGTGGAGCCCGAAATGGTGATCTGCTGCTGCTTGCCGGTGCCCAAATCCTTCGCCGACACATTCACGATGCCGTTGGCGTCGATGTCGAACGTCACTTCGATCTGCGGAACGCCACGCCGTGCTGCCGGAATGCCGGTCAGCTGGAAGCGACCGAGTGTCTTATTGTCGTTGGCCATCTGACGCTCGCCTTGCAGTACGTGAATTTCAACGCTGGTCTGGTTATCGGCAGCGGTGGAGTAGATTTCGGTCTTGCGGGTGGGGATGGTGGTGTTGCGCTCGATCATGCGAGTCATAACGCCGCCCATGGTTTCAACACCCAGCGACAGCGGGGTAACATCCAGAAGCAGAATGCCCTCGACATCACCAGACAGCACGCCGCCCTGCACGGCCGCACCCATGGCCACAACTTCGTCGGGGTTCACCGACATGTTCGGCGCCTTGCCCGTGATCTTCTTCACCAGCTCCTGCACGGCAGGCATGCGAGTGGAGCCGCCGACCAGGATAACTTCGTCGATGTTGCCCGCAGACAGGCCCGCATCGGACAACGCGCGCTCAACCGGCTTGCGGCAACGATCGAGCAGGTCCTTCGTGATGCTTTCGAACTCCACGCGAGTAAGCGTGTAGTCAAGGTGCTGTGGAACACCATCGATGGCGGTAATGAACGGCAGGTTGATGGTGGTCTGCGTGGTGGCGGACAGCTCCATTTTCGCCTTCTCGGCGGCTTCCTTCAAACGCTGCAGCGCCATCGGGTCCTGACGCAGGTCAGTGCCCTTGTCGGCCTTGAACTTGTCAGCCATCCAGTCGATGACGCGCTGATCCCAGTCGTCACCACCCAAGTGGTTGTCGCCAGCAGTGGAGGCTACCTCAAACACGCCGTCGCCCAGCTCCAGCACCGACACGTCGAACGTACCGCCGCCCAGGTCGAACACGAGAATCTTCTCGTCCTTGTTTGTCTTGTCCAAGCCGTAGGCAAGTGCCGCTGCCGTAGGCTCGTTGATGATGCGCAGTACCTCGAGACCGGCGATCTTACCAGCATCCTTGGTGGCCTGGCGCTGAGCGTCGTTGAAGTAGGCCGGCACGGTGATGACGGCCTGGGTGATGGTGGTGCCCAGTTGCTTCTCGGCATCGTTCTTCATCTTCTGCAGAACCATAGCGGAAATCTCTTCCGGCGTGTAATCCTTACCGTCGATGTCAACAACCGCACGGCCACCGCTGCCCGACTTCACCTTGTAGCTGACGGTCTTCTGCTCTTCGGAGGTCTCGCTGAACGAACGGCCGATGAAACGCTTCACTGACGACACCGTATTGGTGGGGTTGGTAACCGCCTGGTTTTTTGCCTGCTTGCCAACCACACGCTCGCCGTCGGCGCGGAAGCCCTCAACCGACGGAGTGGTGCGATCGCCCTCGGCGTTCACCAGAATTTCGGGTTCGCTGCCCTCCATGACCGCCATGGCGGAGTTCGTCGTGCCCAAGTCGATGCCAAGAATCTTGCCCATTATTGTGTCCTTCCCTAAGAAGTTTATTACCTTGTTCGGCCGTGCAACGGGTGCGTTCTGTCGTTGCAACGAAATGCACTATAAAATCTTAGTGATGCAGTGTCAAGTTTTTTATCACAGCTTGTTGAAATTTTGTAATGTTGCCGTTATATGGCCACAAAAAACGGCTGCGCTCCGCCCGTGGCAGAAACGCAGCCGCTTTCAAAACGATTCAAACGACACAACGGTGCCGCGAACGTGATTCGCCTTAATCCTCCTGGATTTCGGGGATGGCGCCCATGGGGCACTCTTCGACGCAATCGCCGCAACCGATGCAGGAATCTTCGTTCACGACCTCAACAGTGCCGCCGGAAACTTCCAGAACGTCATTCGGACATGCGTCAACGCAAATACCGCAACCTACGCACTCATCGGCATCGATAATGGGACGGGGCATGGTGGCCTCCTTCTCGTCTTAGCTTCGCCCGGCACACAGCCGGATTCCTCTCAAAACTACTGGACGCAAGATACCATTATTGAAGGCGAATGCAAGAGAAATCGAGTGTTTTCCAGGGTTCGGCACAAAAGGTTAGTAGTAGCGGTAATAAGCGGCGCAACTACCCTCGCTGCTGACCATGCACGGACCCACAGGATTCTCGGGCGTACACGCCGTGCGGAACAACGGGCACTCGTTTGGAGCCATGCGAGCGCGCAGCACATCCCCACACCGGCAACCCTTGGGATCGCGCGTTGGCTCGATTACGGGATCGAACTTACGCACAGCGTCGAAGCGTGTGTAACGATTGCGAATGCGGTAGCCCGACCCAGGAATGGGGCCTAAGCCGCGCCACGTGGCCTCGCAGGTTTCAAACACTTCTTCGATGGCAGCGAGCGCCACTGGGTTACCCTGCGGTTGCACGCCACGCGCGTAAGCTATCTCAATATCGGCGCGCCCCTCGTGCAACTGGCGCATGATCATGGCAATGCCTTGCAACACGTCGACCGGCTCGAACCCAGTAATGACGCCGGGGATGCCGTAACGCTCAGCGAGGAATCGGTATGGGTCGGCCCCGATGATGGTACTCACATGTCCTGGCAAGATAAGCGCATCAACCTGCAGCTGCGGGTCGTTGACAATGGCCTCCAACGCGCCGGGCATGTTCTTGTGAGCACCAAACACGCTGAAGTTGCGAAGTCCCAGCGCGTCGGCACGCTTGATAGCCATTGCTACAAGCGGCGTAGTAGTTTCGAACCCCACACCCACAAACACGACCTCACGACTCGGGTCGTCTTGAGCGAGACGCAACGCGTCAAGCGGGCTGTACACGATACGCACGTTTGCGCCCGAAGCTTGCTCGGCAAGCAGGCTCGAGGTGCTTCCCGGCACACGCGTCATATCGCCGAACGTGGCAATAGTGACGTTCGGCGTGCGAGCGAGCGCAATAACGGTGTCGATATCGCGGTTCGACGTAACGCACACCGGGCAGCCCGGACCCGACGCCAAGCGCACACCCGTAGGCATGAGGTTGCGGATGCCGTTTCGGGCAATGGCTACGGTGTGCGTACCGCATACTTCCATAAGGGTTGCGCCACATGCAGGCGCCAACTTGTCGATTGACTCGATGAGTCCTTTCGCCAACCCTGGGTCTTTGAAAGCCTGTAGTTCTGCCTGAAACGTGTCAGAGGACGCTTTGTGCAATGCCGCCATCACAACCCCTCCGCATCGACTAAGCCAGGGAATTGCCGAATGAGCTCGAGAGTGTCTAAAGCAAACGTTTCATCCACTACCTCGATAGCGAACCCGGCGTGAACGAGCACGTAGTCGCCTGTGGTCGCCTGCGGCGTGAGATCGAGCGAAATATCACGGGTAACACCCATGATGTCAACAGTAGCCAGGTTGTCGGCCTTCAACTCAACCACGTGGGCGGGAATTGCCAAGCACATGTGAGGTTCCTTCTTTCATTTGCGGTAAGCGGGCGCAACGCTTGAAAATGCGTGTGCGCTTAGTGTTCTTTCGCGTTCAATGCTACCACAGCCTGCCCAAACGAAACGCACCCGTCGTTAGGCGGTAGATCGCGGTTGATGGCAACCGAGAAACCGGCCTGTTCGAGCTGATCGAGGGCGTGTTCAACAACGTAGCGGTTCATGAACACGCCACCTGTTAGCGCCACCGTCTCGATGCCGTACACCGCGCGGCAAAGCTGCGCCACATCCACGATAGCACCCACGAATGCGTCGTGGAACCGTTGAGCGATAACGCCAACAGGAACGCCCGCCACAACGTCATCAAGCAGCGCACGAAACGCTGGCTCGGGATCGAGCAGCAGCACCGAGGTGTCCTGCGCCGTGCTGTTCGGAAGCGCCGTGTTCTTCACGATACTAATAGTTCCGTCGGTCTGCCGACCGACGGAACTTGCCGACGCTGCGGTCGTGCAAGGTGCGCCACATTCCCGTTCGTATTCGTGTAGGGCAGCTTCCAGAAGGATTGCGGGTTCACCTTCGTAGGTTGGCTCGGTACAAATTCCCAGAAGCGCACTTGCGGCGTCGAATAGGCGACCCACCGACGAGGTGAGTGGCGTATTGATGCCGGCGTCGATCATCTGCGCGCACACGTCCGCTTGCTCGCCCAGCTGCTCGATCGCGCGCGCAGCACCCGGATGATCAAGCAGGTCAAACGCCCATAACACGCCGTATGCCATACGCAAGGGGTGGCGCACGGCCGCAGCACCGCCCGGCATAGGCACGTAGGCGAAGTTCGCGAAACGCTCGAAGGCGGCCATATTAGCCACAAGCACTTCGCCACCCCAAATGCGCCCGTCTGCACCATAACCCGTACCGTCAAAGGCGATGCCGCACACAGCGTCGCGAATGCCATGCTCGCCTACAACCGACGCGATGTGCGCATGGTGGTGCTGCACCCGCACGATGCGTGTGCCAGGTTCTTGATCGGCTGCCCACTTTGACGACAGGTACTCAGGATGCAAATCGCACGCCACCAGCGTAGGTTCCATGCGGAATAGCTGCTCGAAGCGCGCCTTCGCCGCAAGCCACGCATCGTAGGTTTCGACGTGTTCTAAGTCGCCGATGTGCTGTGACACGAACGCTTCCGCCTCGCGCTCGCCATGCGTCGCCAGACGAGCCAGCGCGAACGTGCATTTCTGATCGGGGCCCGTAGCGAACACAACAGGTCCCTCCACGTGCGTTAACGAGGCGCAGGATGCGACATCTGCACAATTGGAAGCAGCAGGCATGCGTTTGTCAGCAGAGCCTGCCTCTTCCGATGAACCGCCACAACACGCGCTGTCAACAGGACAAGCAATTGGCACGGGCGCGTAACCGCGAGCACGGCGAATCATCTGAATAGCCGTACCCGCACTGCCCGCACGAATGACGCGCACCACTGAATCGTCAAAGCGCGTGCGAATGGCACGATTGTTTCCCAACACTGCATCAGCGATGCCCAGCAGACGATCGTAGGCATCAGTGTCGTCAATGACAATGGGTTCGTCGTGAATGTTTCCCGACGTCATTACCAACATAGGAGGGTTTTTCGCAACTTGCACTGGTGAAGCAGCACCGCCGACATACCCAACAGCCTTAGCACCCGCTGCGCCGCCGGCGCACCCGGCAGCAACCTGCTCGCAGAAATCGTGCAGCAGCAAATGCTGCACCGGCGTACACGGCAGCATCACGCCCAGTTCGGGAAGATCGCCAATAAGCCCCGGCACAAACGCAGCGTCCGGCAAACGCTTGAGCAGCACAATGGGTCGTGCCGCACTTTCCAGCACTTTGGCTTCCTCGGCGCTCACCTGGCACACCTGACGAACCGCCTGCACGTCGCGCATCATCACCGCAAACGCCTTACCTTCGCGCCGCTTGCGCTGGCGTAGCTGGGCGACCGCCTGCTTGTTGTTCGCGTCGCACGCCAGATGAAAGCCGCCGAGCCCCTTCACCGCCACAATGCCGCCTGACGCAAGAAGCCGCGCTGCTCGAGCAAAGATGGCGTCGCTCTTCTCGCGACCACGCCCCCAAACAACGCGAACGTTCCCATCGCACGCGCGTTCGGCGTCGGCGCAGCTCCTATCGCAAACGCGTTCGACGTCGCTTTCAGAAAAGGGGATACCACCCGACACTGCATCCAACGCAACGTCGCCACAGGTCGCATCGCACATGCCTTCGATGACGGCGCAGTTCGAACTCTGCCACGCAAACGAAACGCACGGCCCGCAATCGAAACACGCATCGGGTTGCGCATGGAAACGACGATCCAATGGGTCGGCGTATTCGTGCGCGCACGGCCCACACATGGGAAATGCGCCCATCGACGTCTTCTCGCGATCGTACGGCAAAGCGTCGATGATAGTGAATCGGGGCCCGCAGTTTGTGCAGTTGATAAACGGGTAGCGGTAGCGACGATCAGCCGGATCGAACAGCTCGGATACGCAATCGTTGCACGTAGCCAGGTCGGGTGACACGAGCGTTGTCTCCTGCGTTTTTGCCTCGTCAGAGAAACGAATCTCGAACGTTTCGAAATCCTGTAGCGGAACCTCTTTCAGATCCACTTCCTCAACGTGTGCCGCCGCGGGTGGGTTCTCGTGCAATTCACACACGAATTCATCGAGCAGCTTCCCTTCCCCTTCCGCATGGATAAACACGCCATCCACTGCATTCAGTACCCATCCGTTGATCAGGTATCGTTTTGCCAAACGATAAACGAAGGGGCGGAAACCCACCCCTTGTACGATTCCTTTAACCTGAATGTCGAGCGCTTCAACCATAAGCCGCCTTTCATGTCTTAATCTGGGTTCTCACACGTGCGCGCACGCATGAGCCCGTACGCAGCCACGCAGCCAGCCTATCGTTCTTGCAGCACGTCTTCCACAATGCTTGCCAGCAGGCGCAGTGTTACACCGGCGTTGTCGGGAAGATGCAGGTGCACTACGCGCCTACCTCGCGCGGACAGCGTTGCCATGTCGCCTAACGCCTGCGCCTTCGCAAGGGCTCCCAAGCTGTCAGCTTCTTGACTGAGCGGGATATCATCGGGCTCGTCGGCCGACAAGATGAGGAACACACCGCAGTTCGGACCTCCTTTTTGCAGCTGCCCCGTGGAATGCAGGTAACGAGGACCTACCTCCAAGCACGACGCTACGCCCTTCGCGCGGGCAACGCCATGACGAATGACCTCAAGCGCTTCACGACGTCCTTCGCCCGTGAAGGGTAAAAACGCATTGATGGCGAAGAAATCGCCTGGCTTGATGCTGTCAAACAACGCTTTCAGCGCACCGCGCACGTCGGCTTGCCCTGCGAAGCGCGGTGCCATGCGAACCTCTATTTGACCGAGCGGCACGTTGCCGTAGAAGCTCTGTGTGAAATCGGGATCGGGTTGACCGTCGCGCAGGATATCCAGCACCACCGCCTTCGCTGACGCCACGTCAGGCTGGTCGAACGGACATACCCGCATCAGGTAGCCGCACATGGCCACAGCGTACTCCCACATGATGAAGTGCTCGGCGAGCTGCTCAACTGCATCAATCTGGTAATCCATGCGCGGGATGTCCGGCGACAGACACTCCAAGCTGCGGCGGAAGTCCCGTGTTTCGTCTGGCAGATCAGCTTTCGTCTCATACGTGACAACACCGCGATCGCCCGAGTCGGACGCCAGCAGCAGCGAATCAACTTCGATGCTGGGAAGGATTCCCTTGCCTTCCTTGCCAACACTTTCCGCCACCAACTGTTCAATCCACAGCCCCAGTACCCGGCCGCGCGGCGGCGTAACAAATGAAAACTTGTTGCGCCCTGCCTCGTACCCTTCGTACAAAAACGCCGCCAGAGCGATAGCCGGGTTGTCAGCCACATCGGCGCTGCATCGCGTCTCGGCGGCGCGAGCATATTCCATAAACCGCTGCAGGTCGATGCCGACCAAGGCGGCCGGCAGCAAGCCAAACACCGACAACGCCGAGAATCGGCCACCTACTGTAGGCTCTCCGGAAAACACGGCGAGCCAACCTTCGTCATGCGCAAGTTGTTCGAGTTTCGAACCCGGATCGGTAATGGCAACCAAGCGTTTCACCAGGTCGGCGTCGCTGATACGGTTGGCAAGCTGAGCGCGCACGGCGCGCAAGGCCAGGCGCGGTTCGATAGTGCCGCCGCTTTTCGATGACACAATGAACAGCGACGTGGCCGGATCAAGCTCCGACAGGATTTCACGTATACGCACGGGGGAATCGGAATCGAGTGTTTTGAACGCCACGTCCGACGAATCGGGCTTGTTGTACTTCGTGATGGTCATCGGCGCTTGGGTGGAGCCACCTTGCCCAATGAGCACCACGGTTTTCAATCCGCGTGCCCGCTCGGCATCGGCAAACGCCTGAATGCGGTCGATCGGGCAGGGCGGGTTCGTTGCCAAATCGGCCCATCCCATGAAATTGCGTGCGCACGAACACGCTTCTTCGGAGAAATCGTACAGCGAGGCGTCCTTGGCATGCAGGCGCGACGCAACACGATCTTCCACCAGCTGTTTTGCCGACGTGTACAACTTGCTCGCATCGATGGTTTGCATGATGTCTTCTTTCCTTCAGGATGGCCGGCTTACCGCCGACGTATCACTGATCACTGTGCGTACGACAGCTGCTTGCCGTTGCTTACCCCTGCGAGAACCGAACACAGCGCCTCGCGCGTTTCGTGCGCGGCGCAGCAACGAACGCAGGAAACCTTACAGTCCCAACGCCTTTTTCAGCGCGGTCACGCGACGACGCGACACCGGAATCTGCTCGTCAACGCCATTCAGCGTAAGCAGCAGCGTGCCACCCGACACCGGCTCGACCTCTTCGACCATGGAAAGGTTCACCAGATAGCCGCGATGTACGCGGAAGAACCCGTGCCCGTCGAGACGCTTTTCCAGCTGGGCTAAGCTGACCGTAGAAAAGAACCTGTCGGTATCGGTTTGCAGGTAGGCGTAATCGTCGCGCGCCATAACGAAGCGAATTTTGTCGATGCTGATAAGAATCTTCTTTCCCGCCTTCTCAACGGGAATGCGCTCCGATTTCTGGCTCTTCAGATGCAGCGCTACATGTTCACGCACGCGGGAGATCGCCTGGGCTAACCGGTCGGTTTCCACAGGTTTTACCAGATAATCGATCGCATTCACCTTGAACGCATCGAGCGCGAACTCGCTATATGCCGTAACGAACACAACTGCCGGGGGAAACTTCAGACGCATGAGAGCATCGGCCAGCTGCAAGCCAGTGGCCTCGGGCATGTTCACATCAAGGAACATGACATCACACGGATACTCTTTTAACTTCTCGATGGCGTCGCGGACATTCGCAGCCTCGGCAACCACCTCGACCTGCCCCACCTCGTCGAGCAGGAAGCGCAGCTCAGAGCGCGCAGGAGCCTCATCATCAACAATGATCGCCTTTAGCACGGTCCCCCCACCTTTCTCATACGTGAAACCATTGCTGTAACAGAAGAGTCTAACACAGACCACCGCTTTCCACGCACCCGCACGCAAAGCGACAAAAGGAAAACGCCCACTCTGACTCTTTCTCAAATGCCACATGCACGCTACCATGAGTATGCATGACGGCAGAACTTCCGTGCCTCACACTTAGCTAGGGCGGATCGTTTGTTTATTGAGAGCCTTGTCTGGGCTGATGTTGCGAATGAGACTCGGATTCTCAAAAAGAGCCGTGCAGATCAAATCTTCGCGGTTGAGACGCTTATTCGCGCGTCCCAGCGCGTTCTCGTAGAAGGCCACCAGAAACGATTCATCGGGAAAAATGCCGGCTGCCACATTGCGGTACATAGCGCGCACAAGGGCGTCGCGAAAGTAGCGGGCGTTGCTTGCGAAGGGCTCGTTTGACACGTTGAACCCCAGGTGATTAAGGTAGAGTTCCGAGAACACCGCTACTGTGCGAGTATTTCCCTCAAAGAAGGGATGAATCTGCCAGAGAAACGCTAGGAAGTGACAGAAGTCAGCAAGCTCGTCGCCTTCCAACGTAGTATAGAGCTTCCCCTGCTCTGCGGCGAACACCCCTTTGAGCGCCATGTCGTAAGCCAGCGGATCGGCATACAGCACGCTGTCGCCGTTCAAGATGTCCTCCTGCTTCACCATGCGCTCGGTTTTAAATTCGCCCGGATGATACACCGTAACGTCGAGGTCTTGGAACAGATAGCGATGCACTTTTACCAGTATCTCCGGCGCAAGATAGAAAGGAACTGCCGCCAGAAGCTCAGCGATGCGCTGGGCTACCAGGTCGGCTTCACGTGTGTCGGCATGGGCATCATTGCGGGCGGTATTACTGTGATACGCACGCACGAGCTGCCCCGTTTCCTCTAAAGTGCGCCCACCGTTCACGTAGTCGGCCGCCATCTTCTGCACATAAGGGGAAACCTCCAGGCCGTCAACGCGCTGCAATCCGATAGCTACGGCCCAGTAATGACGCCGCGCAGCCATAGACTCGTGCGAACGCGCCGGCTCATATGCGAAGTTGTCCAAGCCCTCAGCTGTCAAAAGCCCATCGCCTCTCTTAGGAACCCAACGGGTTCACCTTATCACGAAACGCCTTCGATCTCGGATGGTTTTCGAGAACGCGAACGCTCCTCCGTCCCCCGTTCACGTCCGTCCCCTGTTCACGCCCTCTCGTAGCTTATGCCGTAACGAGATGCAGGGGAATGAGATAGAGGCCAATGTAGCGATACGCGATGCGACGCGAAACCGACGCACGCTCCCAATTGCCAGCTTCGAGCTTTTCCAGCAGGCTTTCCACGATACTTACCTCAAATTCACCGAGCGGAATTTGCCCATAGCGCTCGCGTTCCATAAGCGAAAGCGCACGATCACATTCGAAAGCGTGCACCTCGGGGTGAGCCTTCGCGAGCGCGCCAACACACGAGTGCGGGTCGAGTTCGTCCACGTGTACGCCCGCATCACTTATAAGATCGTGTAATCGCCCATACAGCAGCACCGACCCCGTGCCACACGCAACCGCACGGCGCAGGCGGCGCGAGCGCCACCCCAAGCGCGCGAGCCGCTGTAGCTCAGCCGCGCCCATAATGATGAACGCCATCAACATAAACAACAGCGCCAAGCCAAGCCATGCGAAGGGGCGAAGCTCTTCGGGCAGTATGTCGGTCCAATCCGGCGTCTCTGCAACCGTTCCCACATTTGAATCGTCGCTCGCGCCGCCCGCAACCTCGCGTGCTATTTCGACCACTTCATCGGATGCGTACACGCGATCGTAGAAGCCCGGCGTCACCTCAACCGGCATCCAACCGGCACCGTCAACGTATACCTCAACCCATGCATGCGCGTTGCTTTCATTGAGCGTGCATGAGCTTTCGCCCGCTTCTCGCATATGTTCGATAGTTTCTTCATCAAGCAAGTAACCTTCCACATAACGAGCTGGCACGCCCACCTGGCGGAAAGCAAGCACCGCCGCACTCGCAAACGCAGCCGAATTACCCTCACAGGCATCCTCCAAGAACCACGCCACGTAATCGTTTGAAGCGGTGCCGGTGCTTGTGGCATTTGTGGCATTTGTGGCGTCTGTGGAGTCTGTGACATCCGCGCTCGCCGACCCACCGCCGGCACCTAACGCACCGCCGCTGCTGCTTGCACCTTCAAACCGCACGCCCTGCGCATTGTAATCGCAGCTTACATCGAGCAACGTGCGAATACGCGTAACCGTGGAATACAACGTGCTTTTATCGGCATTCCACGTGTCATCCTCGAAGAAGAACCGCTCGATTACCGTCGCAGTGTCGCTGGGAACGTCGAGATATCGGTCGTACACGAAGGAACGGTACGCCAACTCGCTTCGCAGGAAGTTTCGCTCGCGGGCAGACAAGTCTTCGCCGTTTGCATCGCCTTGATCTGCAGCAACGCCCGCATCGGGGCCCGTTTCCGAACCAAGTGAGGCCGCCTGCTCGTACACCCAATCGCCCGGAACCATCGTTTCGGCCATTGGCGCCCCTGCAACCACCTCAAACGTGCTGCTTTCGTTGCCGCGCACTTCTCCGTTAGTGCGATACAGATCGAGCAACGATTCCGCACCGTCCGATGTCGCAGCGGCCGGAGCGTATGCGTAGCGACGATAGGCACCTGGTGCATCAACCGTCACCGATAACGTTTCGGTGGCATTACCGGTTTCCTCGTCGTCAAGCGAGCGATACGCCGAATATTGGGAAAGTGTGTTGAACCCTTCGGCATCAAGCCACGTGAACAAGCCCGTCCATTCGCCTTCATACTGGTCAGGTTTCATGCGGTTAAATGCGTCCCCCGTGTATTCAACCCCTGCAAACCCGCGAAGGTACAGCGGCGCGGCGTTACTTGCGGCCTCTTCATCGGCAAACGTCACCCGAAGACGATCGGTTTCCCCTTCTTCAGGAACCGCACTCATCCGATGTGCACTCGCAAGATCGCCCTGAGGCAACGTGTCCGACCCAAAGCGGAACTCATCGACGGTAGCCAGCGCATTGCCTTTTGCATCGCGCAGCTGGGTGTTTCCCTCATATCCCGCGCATGCAAGCAACGACACTCCCACAATAACAGCAAGCGTCACGGCAAATGCGGGAACAGCACGCAGCGAAGCGTCGTCACGTCGGGCATAGCAGCTTCCCAACAGCGCACCACCAAGAAGCAAGCACGCAAACGAAGCGGGGAGTATCGTCTGGAAGAACAGGCCGCACACGATGAAGGTAATCGGAATAAGCCGTGCTGCGATCATAGACCGACTCAAACATATGGCATGCACTACCAAGCCAACCACAAGCCCCGTGAACAGCGCAAACATAAGAGCAGCACCATCGGATGGGGCCGACACTGCAAAATGAAGCACGTAGCCGTCGAACTGGGCATTCCACGCATCAATGAACGTGTTCGTCACATTGGCAGCCGTTGCGCGCAGGGGAGCAACTCCTACAACAAGCATTGCTGCCAACGCAGCCATCACAAGCCCTAGCGCTATGCCGTAAGATGCACGCGAAGAATATCGCGTCGCAGCCAACAGAGCAGTTGAGAGCGCTGCTGCCACAGCACCGCATGCGACGATGGCTACAGGCCACGGCGCCACCAGCACGGCAAGCGCCATACCTGCAGCAAGCAACATAGCAGCAACCGTCTCAAACCCGCGCACGCGACGAGGGGAAGTGGCGGCGCTGCGGCCAGCGGCAACGTTACCCTGACTTGCAGCACGTGCATGCGCGGGTGCACTCGCGTGAGCGCTTCTGTGAGACTCGTTAAAGCGAGATGCGATGCCCATGATCGGCCAACCCCCTCGCCTGGAATGTGAACAACGCATAGCGCTCGCTTACCGACCCCGAAGCCGCTCCCTCTTCGTCGGCAGAAATAACCACAACGGTCAAATCGACCGTCTGCGCAAGGGCAGCCCATGCGGCCTCGTCGTAGAAGCACGTCACCAAAACAACCTTCGTGAAACGATCGGCAAGCGACGCATCCGCTAATACCTGCGACACCTCATATGCCGAAGGCGTTAAGGGTGTTGCCAGTAACGCGTCGGCAAATGCGGCGCGCGATGCTTCATCGTCAACCATATGAAAGCTGGCCTGCTGCTCATACATTACCCCCGCATCGTGAAACACACCCGCACGCAACAGAGCCGCAGACAGCGACAACACCATGGAGGCAACGCCGTTGCACACGTCATCAGACGCTTCTTTGCAGCCACACGCCAACAGCGCCACTTCGTAATCGGCAGGACGCGAAAACTGTCGCGCGATCAACGAATCAAACTTACTCGACAGCTTCCAGTGAACACTGGCCATAGAGTCGCCGGGAACATATTCGCGCACATCGAATACCTCACCTACATCGTGCCCGCTCTTCGAGTTGTCGAACGAATCGCCAAACATGTGAGCCTGAGGCGTTTGCGAAAGCAGAACCTCAGTTTGCAGCTGAGCGGGACGCAGCACACTCTCATAGTTCGCATCAAGCGAAAGGCGCGCGCAGAACAACCGGAGCGGATCAACCAAACGCACCGAATCTGTCGAAATTAGCACACGCCCATAGCGCTGTTCAAGCACGGGCAAATCACAGGTGCGGCACCGTGTGCTCAACGCCGCTTCGACGGTGTGGTCTTCCACCGTAGCAAACACGCTGTTCTCAACGCGCACGGAAAGCATCGCAACAGCAAGACAGAACGGCAGCCCACGAACAAGACGAAGGCGAACAGCGCAATGTTCGCCCAACTGATAGGACGGTTCAACATCAAGCGTCACGCGGGTAAGTGCCGCAGCAAGCCGCACCTGTGCGAACAAAACCACCGGCACAGCAACCGACACCAGCAGAAATGCAAGTGACAAGGCGCTGTTCGCCCAGAAATGCAGCACTGCGGCTATCAGGATGAAAGATGCGGATGCGATGCGGCTTTTCAGCATAATAAGGTGTTCGCGCTCCTCGCGTTTCGTGCGGCGTGACGCGCCCGCTACCAGCGCACCGCGGAACCAAGCGTGGGTGCGGGCACGGCAGCAATCACTTCGTCAAGCACGTCGGAGGCGCTCACGCCATCGATGCGCGCTTGCGGGCGCATGGTCATACGGTGTGCGCACACATCTTTGAATACGGAAAGCACGTCTTCAGGCGTTACATAGTCGCGGTCAGATAGCACAGCCGAAGCGCGCGCCATACGCACAAGCGTTAGCACACCGCGCGGGCTTACACCTAGCTGCACCAGCGGCATGGTGCGCGTTGTTTCGCACAGGCGCACCATGTAGTCCATAATCTCGCGCGACACACGAATCGTGGTCAGATAGTGCTGAATCATGAATAGGTCGTCGCGCGTTGCCACCTCGTGCACGTCATCGAGCGGAGTTGTTTGCAGCTGGTCTTCGATCATGCGAATTTGCATGTCGTGACTCGGATACCCAATGGAAAGCTGAATCATGAAACGGTCGAGCTGCGAGTCGGGTAGCGGCTGCGTACCTGCCGATCCCATGGGGTTTTGCGTAGCGATGACGATGAAAGGCTTGGGGATGTGATGCGTAACACCATCCACGGTAACGCACTGTTCCTCCATGACCTCGAGCAACGCCGCCTGCGTCTTTGCCGAAGTACGGTTGATCTCGTCTGCGAGCAGCATGTTGCAACCGACCGCGCCCATTTTGAACTCGAATGCGCCGGTTTGTTTGTTGTACATGCTGAAGCCCGTAATGTCAGACGGCATGGTGTCGGGCGTGAATTGCACACGACGGAAATCGAGCCCCAACGCGCGTGAGAACGCCAGCGCCAATGTGGTCTTACCCACACCCGGCGTGTCCTCGAGCAACACGTGTCCGCCTGCGTAAATGGCCATGAGCACCTTGCGGATCACGTCATCTTTGCCCACAATGGCCTTGTTCACCTCGCGGATAATCTGCTCGCTCTTCTTGATGATCATGCGGTTTCCCCCTCGGAGCTTGTTGTGCCACCCGAACCGTTCGCAGCGTTGATGTCGTTGATGGCGGCAGCTGCAACAGCAGCACGGGTTGCGTTGGTGGCAGCTGCGGCAGTGTCAGTGTTAGTGGCGGTAGCAGCGGCAGCACCAGAGCCAGCGTCAGCACCGGCATTGACAGCCCCGGCTTCGGAAGCACCCCCGCCATCCCCGGCAGCAGTACCCCCAGTGGCGTCAGTCGCAGTGTCGGTACCACCAGCACCAGCAGTGGCGTCCGCCACACCATTTCCCGCTGCAACATCATCACCACCAGCATCGGCAGCATCATTGGAGTCATTATCGGCACCCTGATCACCAGTTTGCGCGGCATCTGTGGTGTCCGCAGTGCCTTCCGAAGCGGCAGCGGTTTCTGCTGCGTCTGTTGTGTCAGTAACGCTCGCGGATTTGTCTTGTCCAAGCTGTTCGAGCACGAAGCCGTCACGCATGTTCGCGAAGGCACCTTCCCCCATTTCGGGATTCGACTGAAGCTTCACTTTCGACAACCCAATACAGCCGTCAAACGCATGCGAACCGATGAAGTTCAGCGTGGATGAAAGAGTCAGCGTGTCAACACGCTTGCTACCAGAACCTGCCTGCGTATGAGTAATAGCGCCCTTAAACGCATTCGCTCCAATGTATTCCAGGTTCTTATACTTTTCTAGCGACCATGAGCTGGTTAATTCAAGCGATATGCAGCCCTCAAACGCGCTTTCGCCGATAGTCTTTAAATCTGCGAGCGCCGCTTTGGTACCACCCGTGCGCAGCAACTTCGGACAACCTTTAAAACAGTCTTTGGGAATTTCCGCAAGCCCACCATAGATGCTCGTCGTCTGCAGGTTATCGCAATATGCGAAGCACCCCTCACCGAGCGATTCCACCTTCTCAGGAACATATCCGTTTTCGAGTGAATCGCAATCGGCGAATGCCTCTTTGCCTATCGTTTTCAGAGCTTTGTAGCTATTGCTAATGGGAAATGTTTTCAACCCCGAACCTTTAAAAGCGCAATCGCCTATAGCCGAAAGCGCCGCAATATAGGATGATACTGTTCCAGTTTCTACAAGACTCGTACATGATTGGAACGCACTCTCTCCTATCGATCCAACAGCAGCGGAAAAGCCCACATAACTCAATGCTGTGCAGTTCTCGAACGCATGTGGACCAACACACTCAATGCGGTCGTTTTGCGATCCGCCAATTCGCACCGTCTCAAGATTGGAGCAATTAGCGAATACGCTATCACCCCACGAGTCGATAGAACCGTTAAGTTGAACTTCCTTCAAGCCAGAACAGCCCTCAAACGCTCGGTCGCCCAACGAGATAGATGCACCAAACTCGTATTGAACCTTCTCGATCTTGTCGCATCCTTCAAACGCTCCGGGCGCAATGGCTGCCACACTGTCTGCGAGCATCACCGTGCCGGACACACTCGGCTCGGCATCGGTAATAATCCAACCATCTTCGCTCGCCTGGTACGTGACTCCGCGCAATACCTCCACGTTGTCGTTGCGAACCTCCAGTATGGAAAGTGTATAGTCCTCTCCATACTCGGGGTCGAGCACAGCGCTATATGCTTCCAGATAACCTGCATAGGCCTGCTCATTCGGTACCCAAATGCGTAGATACTCAGACGGCTTAGAACCAAACACCGACGTGCCAAGACTCGTGGGATTCTCGGCAGCAAACTCGATAATGGACAATAAAGGACAGTCTGAAAAACACCGGTCGGAAACTTCAGTCAGCGAGATAGGCATCGTAATACGCAAAAGACCCGAACAGCCCTCGAAGGCTTGATCGCCCAGATACGACAAGTTTGGATAGTCCGAAAGGTCAAGACGCTCAAGCGCGACGCATCGAGAGAACGCGCAGGCTCCTATCACTTTCAGCGCCTTTTTTTGGCTGTCACTCACATCGAGATGAGCCAAGCTCACACACCCGTAGAAGCTATAGCGTCCGATAGTCTCAAGCGCGCCCTGAGCGTGTAACGTATCGAGCGCCATGCAGTCGCGGAATGCCTCTTCACCAAGTTCGGTGAGCGACGCAGGCAGCACAACTTCTTTCAATGAAGGACACCCCATGAACGCCTGAACACCCACGTGTTCGAGCGCGGGTAAGTCGAGCTTGCGGTACGTGTCGTAGCCGAACGATAGGCAGTAGGCGAATGCTCGGTCGCCTACCCAAGTAAGTTCGTCAAGGTTGAAAGAGTCTTCGTAGACGGCCTTACCATCAGACGAGAACCGTTTTATCGCACCTTTGAGAGTCATTAGGCTCTCACAATGATAGAAACATTCATCACCCACAGACGTCACGTTCGGCGCATCAATATAAGCCAACGCCGTACAGTACGAAAATGTGCGGGCATCGAGCGCAGCCAGACCATGCGCCACGAACGACGTCAGCGACGAGCAGTTGGCAAACGCCCCTTGTCCCACCTGCGAAACGCAGTCGGGAAGTATGACTTCTTTCAGCGCCGTGCACCCGACAAAGGCCTCCTTGCCGATAGAAGTAAGGGAGGTAAGCTCCGAATAGTTAACATTATCCATCCTAGGACAATCTGCAAAACAACGGTTGCCAATGGAGATAAGCGTCTCGGGCGTATCGAATCCAATGGAATCGAAAGTAGGGCTTCCCTTGAACGCCTCATCACCCAAATGCGTCGTATTCGCACGAACGATGAAAAAAGTCGTATCGGTCGGCACGTTCACCAGCGTAAACGAACCGTCAGCATCTGCACGGTAGACAGCGCCTGTATCGGGCTCATAGTCGTAGCCAACACCATTACCCGGCTGAAGAAGCTGCGCGTTACCTACATGAGGAAATACAGGCAACTTACCGCTAACCAACACCGATTCAAGCTTCACACAGTCTTTAAATGCATCGACATCTACCGAAACAACCGACGCAGGAATGTGTACGATCTCAAGCGACGCACAGTTCGAGAATGAGCCGCTGGCAATTTGAGTCGTGCGCGCGTCGGGCTCGAAGAAAGTCTGCCCCTCATCAAACACATCAACCAGGCACAGCTTCGTGCCCGCTTCGTCGAGCACAAGATACTTCGCGTTATTAAGGTAAAGGTACGTCTCGTCGGCAGGTTCAATCAGCCTGTGCGCCACCTCATCGCCAAGCGCATTGCCCCACTCGCGCAAATACTGAGCATACAACTCACGGGGAACAGCAACTGTCATGTCGGGAATATTGGAACCTGACCCGTCACCTGCGTTCGCGCCAAACGCCGCCGCATCGATGGACACCACGCTCTCGCCCGAAAGCGTCATGTGTACACCGTCGCTTAGTCCCACGAGGCTGTTTGCGCGCAGCTCCTTCACGGTGGCGGGAACTACCACGTCGCGTATGTCGGGCGTTGCCGCGAATGCACCCGCGCCGATGGCAGTTATGCCATCGGGCACCCAATAAGCTTCCGGTGCCGCTGCAGGCACGCCCGCAAGCACATCAGGTTCTGTGTTGGTAACTACCACGCCGCGCTCTGTATCGTATACATACGTGCCTGGAGCAACGCCCTCATTACTAGAGCCACTACCGTCTGTATTACCGAGCACGCCAACCTTCATCGCGCTTTCACCGCCCAGCGCTGCTATCCACTGTTTGCATGCCGTATCGAATTCGGTGTCGGGCACGAAGAGCTCGCCTGTAAAGCCCGATTTTGCTATACCTGCAACGGGTGTCTCGCTCGCAAATACCAATTTGCCGATAGTGGCACCCGCTAGACAACCCGCCTCAAGCGTCTTTACGTGCGTGGGCACCTCCACACGTTCAAGCACACAGTTCTTAAACGCATCTTCGCCAACAGCTTCGGCCCACGGCGACCATGCATCGAAGTCCATAACTTTGATTGGCGCCGTATCATCCTCCTGGTAGCACGACGGCACGTACAACATGCGCAAACCGTTAGCGCTATACAGCACGTTCTTATACGAGCTGAATGTCTGGCTATTGTTGTCGCCAACCTTAATGCTATTCAGACTCGGGAAGTTCTCAGTAATGCTAGGAAAATCGATATCGACCACGCTCTCGGGAAGAACAAGCTTTATCACCGTGTTGTTCTCGCACTCGAGCGCAACCTTAGTTACACCCACAGGAATTGGAACCTCGCTCCCGCTACCCGTATAAGCCGCAAGAACCTGATCACCCAAGAAGGGGTTTTCTTTATTTTGTCCTTCCTCGCGACGAATGCGGAAATCCTTTGGAACCTCTTGAACTATAGAGACAACGGTGCGCACGGTCGACTTTCCATCCACCTCACTCGGTATATAGATGAGCGGTTCAGCGGTCGGATCATTGTTGGCAGAATCAGTCGACTTAAAACCAGCAACCATTTCCTTCAAATAACCATCTGAGCCCTCACTAAACGCACTTTCAAGAAACTGTACACCCCGATAATTCTTGTCGGTGCTTTTCTTGTATTTCCGATACACATCTTGCCGCCCCAACACCGTGATCAAAAACCGCTGCGCATCAGAGAGATCGGTAAAAAAACCTCCAATGACATCATGCGAAACAGCTTCTTCTTGTATTTCTACTGCCGTGCTTTTATAGGGTTCTGACAGTAAGCCCGGGATCCTTGCTGAGTAATAGTCTTTTCCATCGTGCGTACCCATCGCAAAATTGAACCGTTTCCCCATAACATAGAAAGGTTCGGACACACTTTTTTCCTTGTAAGAAAACGTCACGTCGTGCTGCCCCGTAGTCCATGTTGGTGATAGAAATGCCGTATAGCCACCATCTCCGTAAGGAAGCTCGACTTCATGTTGGGTTCCGTCAGGTTGACGGTAGATCGCCCAAACCCTGACGTTATTTGGGTTATAACTCTCACCCTCGGCGAACGACCAGTGCTCAGGAACCTCCACCTTAAGATCCACCAACGTGCCATACTCTTCATCTACGTAATCGTCCTTGGCGGAGAGCTGACCCGCTTGATAGTCGGTTATCGGAGGAGCACTTGGGCCGCCAGGATTGCCGCCTTCACCCTCGCCTTCGCCACCGGCACCGCCGGGGTTGCTGGGGTTGTCAGCCCCACCGTTTCCGGCATTACCCTGACCACCCTGAGCTCCGGCACCGTCACCCTCCACAACAGTGGTTTCGCTTCCTACTCGCGTGCTGCTGTCGGTTTGCACTGTACTGCCCGCGAGCGAGGCGGACGAGTCGTCTGTCGCATCTTCGTCGGAAGCAAGCATATCGCTTGTCGAATCATTCGCGCCTTCTGGATCGTCTTCGTCATCGTGAATTCGATTGTCGGACTCGTCAACTTCGCCGACTTGATACGACACCGAGCCAAAGACGCGATCGTCTTTGTAGACGTTCTTCGCCCATGCCATTTCGTCAAAAAAGCCCAGGCTGAGCGTTCCCGACAACAGCACGTAACCCAGCATGCCCACAAGCGCCAACCCTGCCGTAGCTCCGGCAAATTGGGTGGCGTGTTTCGAAATGTAATCAAAAACCGTCTTAAACATGCGAGTACCCCCTTTGCATGCTCACGGCAAGCTCTGCATTAATAAGGTGTTCAAGTTGCTCGAATTCAACCGGCTTCGATATGTGGCCATCCATGCCCACTTCACGCGAATGCCGCTTGTCTTCCGTGTAAGCATCGGCCGACAACGCAAAAATGGGCGTGGTCTGCGCATCGGGGCGCTCAAGTGCGCGGATATGCTGCGCGGCTTCCCAGCCATTGCGATTGGGCATTTGTACGTCCATCAGCACAACGTCGAAGTGGTTCAGCTCGCTGTGTTCGAACATTTCGCACACGATCACGCCGTCGCTCGCGTGCTCCACGTGCGCGCCCAGCTCTTCTAACATGTCGATAGCAATGCTGGCGTTGAGCATGTTGTCTTCAGCAAGCAAAATGGTGCTGCCTGCCAGCTTGAACTGGCCATCATCAACAACGGGCACACCGCCCAGCGATGAGCCGCCCGCTTCCAGATATTCTTCCACCTCTTCATCGGAAGCAATGGGCAAACCCAAATGTATTTCGAAGGTTGTACCCACGCCCACCTCGGACTCTACAGAAATTTGTCCGCCCATCAGGCGCGTCAGCTGATCGGAAATAGCCATGCCCAACCCCGTGCCACCAAAGCGTCGCGAAATGGAGCGGTCTTCTTGCGAGAAGGGATTGAAAAGGTCGGCCAGAAACTCCGGCGACATGCCTTTGCCTGTGTCGGATTCCACAATTACCACGTGAAGGACGCCGTCTATCTGCTGCATCAACCGCAACGACAGCGAAATGGTGCCCCCGGGGTTCGTGAATTTGTGCGAGTTCGAAATAAGATTGGTGACAACCTGCGTAAGTCGCAGCTCGTCTCCCAAAACATACGGCGTGGGAAGATTATCTACGCTTGTTTCGAAGGTGATACCCTTTGAGGCTATCATTTCGCCGAACAGGTTCTGCTCGGACCGAATGATATTAGTTATGTCGAAGCAACGCTGCTCTACCTCGAGCTTGCCGTTGTCGATCTTGGAAATATCAAGCACGTCGTTGATTACCGACAACAAGTACTTCAGCAGTTCATCGGCCTGGGAAAGGTAGCCCTGCATCCGCTCGGTGTCGTCGATGTGCAGCTTGGCAAGAGACAACGTTCCCATGATGCCGTTCATAGGCGTGCGGATTTCGTGGCTCATGTTGGACAAGAACATGAGTTTGGCCCGCTCGCCCAGCTCGGCGCGCTCGCATTGCTCAATCAAATCGCGCTGAACGTTGTGTTGCGCGGTGATGTCGCGCACCGACAACAGCACCTTATTATCGCCGCATGGAGCGATGCGCAACGTTGCCCAGCGCGTATCATCAGGGTTTTCGGAAACGACATGCTCCGGCGCTTTGTTGGCGAAGGCGAATTCCATTTCGAAGGGCTCGCGCTTATCCCATTCGGCAAGGCCCTCGCGAAGATCAAGCAACGAGTCGTGCGCAATAACACGGCCGAGCGCCTGCACGTCGGCTTCTAGCTCGCGAGAGGACACACCCAGAATGCGATCGACGCCAGCCACATGACACACGCGATGAGCTGCGGTATCGTACAGAATGAGCGCTTGGTCGGCCGCGCGGTCAACAGCCATGTCGAACGCGCCACCATGGGCAATAACACGCTTGGTCACGCCCGAACGGCGAATGAGAGCAAGCACAGCGAAAAGCAGCACCGCAGACAGCACGAGCGCCACAACGCCACACACAAAGAGCGCGTTGTTCTGAAGCGCCTCGAGCATCGTGTCCCCCTCTTCACCGAATATGTTAACTACCAGTAATTCGCGCGATTAATCTGCAAATACGAGACAAATAAGCCCTCTCACTTGCGATTGATTGCACACGTATTTACATTATCGCAAATGACCCCGCCCTTTGAAAGCATTCCACAAGGTAAGCGCAAGCAGAAACGTCTGAGAAACGGGCACCCTGGAGGGGGCACAAGCATGATTTCTAAGAGTTGATATCTATGATATCATCCAAGATAGCAGAAGCAGAAGAAAGGAACCCCTTATGAGCGACCTTCTTATTCGAGACATCGATCCCACGCTCAAATCGGCGCTGCGGGATCGTGCAGCTCGCCATGGCCTTTCTCAACAGAAAGAGGCCCGAGCGATTCTCGAATCAGTTCTGCGCACCGAACATGACAGTTGGGTGTCTCGTCTCCGCAATGCCGGACGCTCCGTTGAAGGCATTGAACTCGAAGTACCAACGCGTCATGCAGCTCGCGATGTGAACAGAGGGGACTGGCTGTGAAGTTCATAGCAGACACAAACGTTGTCTCGGAGCTCATGAAAGCGGAGCCTTCCGATGCGGTTATCGACTGGTTCCAAGACCACGAGGGGCTGATTTACCTCACGTCCATAACGGTAGAGGAGCTTTACTATGGAATATTGCGCCTTCCCGATGGAAGGCGCAAAGAACGTTTGAAGTCGGCTATCACGGGCATCGTTATGGACTGCTCAAGCAAGACACTGCCGTTCGATGCGTACAGTGCCTATCTTTGCGCTCAACTGCACGAGCGAGCCGTTTTGCAGGGCAGAACACCAACGATCGAAGACCTTATGATCGCATCCATCACCCAACGCAACGAAGCTATTCTGGCAACTCGAAACGTGAAAGACTTCGCCTATCTTGGCATCGACTACGTAAACCCTTTCGAATATCGCACGTAGCGCCAACACCCGAACCTGTATTGTTGCAAAAGCTCAAGCTCGAGCATCGGCGCTATGCGAAGCTTCTCGAATTATTGTGCGTCTTTTGATTTCACGCAGCCTTACGCGGTCTTACACGACCTGAAGCGCGCAGTCTGGCGCAGTCTGGCGCACTCTGGCGCGGTCTTACGCAACCTTTTGTGCGCGCTTTTGGGCCTTGCGTTCCTCCATGGCATTCACGCATACGGCAGCCGAGCCGTCACCTGTGACGTTTACCGCCGTGCGCATCATGTCGAGAATACGATCGACGCCGGCAACCAGCGCAATACCCTCAACCGGCAGGCCAACCGACTGCAGCACCATGGCGAGCATGATCATGCCCGAACCCGGAACGCCCGCCGTGCCAATGGACGCCAGAACAGCGGTAAGCACAATGGTCACCTGTTGGCCAATCGTTAGGTCGATGCCGAACACCTGCGCAATGAAGATGGCACAAACTCCCTGGTAAATTGAAGTGCCGTCCATGTTGATGGTAGCGCCGAGTGGCAGCACGAAACTGGATATTTCCTTCTTCACACCCATGTTCTGCGAGCATTCGATGTTAATGGGCAGCGCGCCCACCGACGATGCCGACGCGAACGCAAACGTGAATGCCGGCAACTCACCTTTGAAGAACGTAAGCGGGTTCATACCAGCAATCACCTTCACCAACCCGGAATACACAACCACCACGTGCAGGATCATGGCCACATACGCAACGACGATCAACCTTAATAGGGGCAGCAAGATGTCGGGGCCGTTGCTGGCGATAACAGGCGCTATCAGGCCGAACACACCAAACGGCGCGAAGCAAATGATGCCGTGCATCACCTTGATGCACACCTCCGACATGGCATTCACCAGATCGGCAACAGGTTTCGCCTTCTGACCAGCTGCGATAATACCAAACCCGAAGAACAGCGCGATAACGATGATCTGCAGCATGGTGGCGTCAGCCATGGGCTGCACGAAGTTCGACGGGAAGATAGCAACCAGCGTGTCAATGAGCGTTGGCTGCTCGGCGGGCTCGTAGGCCAATTCCTCGGCGGGCAAGTTGTAGCCACCTCCAACGTTGAGTACGTTAGCTATAATCAAGCCAATAGTGATGGCGCACGCCGTGGTGAGCAGGTAGTACACGATGGTTTTGCCGCCGATGGCGCCAATTTGCTTGATGTCTCGCAGCGAGATAACACCCGCCATCATGGAGAAAATAACAAGCGGAACCACAATCATCTTGATCAAGTTCAAGAATATCGTGCCCACCGGCTTAATGTATGTTTCGGCGATTTCAGGCGCGCCTTGCAACAGCAAGCCAACAACCACGCCCAACCCCAACGCAATGAAAATCCACGTGGTCAGCGAAATGCGCTTGTACCACGGCTTCTTCGCATTTTCCTGGGCTATTTCTTGCGCGACTTCTTTGATGTCGCTTTCCGCCTCTTCAACTAACTCTTTCAATTCCGACATACCAACCCCTTACACGTCAGGCTCGACGAGCCATCGGTACGCGAAACCCCGCAAGCTTCCCTCTTCGCGTTTTCTCATACCGAGTGCATTTTAGCTGATTATTGGCAGAATGGAATGTTTTTCTCGACGTGTCATCTTGTATCAGGTATACTAGCAAACCGCGTTTGGCGCTACAGCATCGTTTTCGTGCCCGAGTGGCGGAATGGCAGACGCGGCGGTCTCAAAAACCGTTGTCGAAAGACGTGCGAGTTCGACTCTCGCCTCGGGCACCAGTTTTCTTTCCATCATTTTCTTCACATACGCAAACGACGCTGCGTCACACGCAGGGTGCGTTTTGCTATGTAACACTGCCAAACGGAAAGGAAGCGAGCACGCATGAGTTACCGCATTCAGAACCTCTTCGACAACGACGACGTGGAAATTGTCGAGCAGCTGGGAGCCTTTTCGGTTCTTCAGTGGAAGCGCGACTTGTCGGTTAACCGCGAAAGTGCCCTGAGCGAGTATTTCGCCGCGAAGATGAACGTACATCGCCGTCAGGTTGTTGTCAACATGGCTGAGCTGGCGAAACACCAGCTTGGTTGCACCGTGCAAGCGGGAGCTATGCAGTGGATGGCCGGCGACGTGCGATCCGAAACGGGTATCAAGGGCGCGGGTGATTTCTTCGGCAAGATGGTCGGTGGCGCAGTTTCTGGGGAAGGCGCCATCAAGCCCTTGTACACGGGCACGGGTACACTGATGCTCGAGCCTACGTACAAGTACCTGCTGCTGCTCGACATCAACGACTGGAATGGGTCGCTCGTGCTCGACGACGGTTTGTTCCTGGCTTCGTACAGCTCGCTTAAGCATCGGATCGTTCGCCGTTCGAACCTCAGCTCTGCCGTTGGCGGCGGCGAAGGGCTGTTCAACCTGTCGCTGTCTGGACAGTACGGCGTGGTTGCCATCGAAAGCCCCGTTCCCCGCGAGGAACTCATTGAGATTCACCTGGACAACGACCAGATCAAGATTGACGGTAACATGGCGCTCGCATGGTCGTCGAGCCTGGAATTTACCGTGGAACGTTCGGGAAAGTCGCTTGTGGGAAGCGCGGCGAGCGGCGAAGGCCTGGTGAACGTGTACCGCGGCACCGGCAAGATTATCATGGCGCCCACACAGCTGTAGGTCAGCTTAGGTGCCGAATTGCGAGGGGGCGAACCGCAATGGCTCGCCCCCCTTGTTCTGCATGGTGAAAGCACCTGAAGCGCACTCTAAGGCGCGCCAACGCGCGTGCGTGCACTGCGCTCTTACAGTGAGAAGTCCTTTTCGCCGTTAAACACGGCCAGCGCGTCTTCAACTTCGTAGTCGGCCAACGTGATAGCGCTGATGGCCTTGGTCAGGCGCACCGCCTCATCGAGCGAGCGCATGTGGATGTTGCGGCCCGTCGCGTTACCGCACGCACCGCCGATGTGAATCTGGTCATGCAGCTGCGACAGGAAGTCTTTCGCGTCGGCCTTCGAGCCGCCCGCGCACACCAAGCCACAACGGCCGGCAGCCTTGGAAGCAATAGCCAGGCCCTCGGCACTGGTCTGTCCGTCGATTTCATGCGGCGGATTCACCTTCACGAAGTCGGCACCTAGGCACAGCGCCACACCAGCAGCACCCGCAATCAGATCGGGAGCCTTCTCGTCGGTGACAGCCTTGCCGCGCGGGTAGATCCACAAAACCACCAGCAGGCCGTTGGCGTGGGCCTGAGCAATCAAGTCGCCCGCCTCGGCCAGCATGGTCGACTCGTACTCGGAGCCCAGATAGATGGTGTAACCCAAGCCGACGATGTTCACGCCCGCCTCGCGCATAGCCAGCACAGCACCTAAGTCGGTAAGCTGCGGCGAATAGGGGTCGTCCTGGCTGGTTTTCACCAAGTTGGTTTTGGAATTCATCTTCACCAGATAGTTGATTTCCGGATAATCGGCGGCATAGCGCGCGATAAGGCCACGCTGACCAGCCAACACACCACAAATGCCCTGGCTGCCGATCTCGAATAGGTGCTCGGGCTCGGCATCGGAGGGGTCAATGCCCTCACCGTAGAAGTCTTTGTTGAGGTGCTCGATCTTCTGATCGCACGCGAACAGCATCAGACGGCCCGTGCCGCGGGTTGCCTTCATGTAGTTTTCGATGTACTCTTCACGCGCTTCCGGCATAACGTCGGCCGGAACCCTCACCTGATCACGAGTGATAGTGGGCATGTGAATCCTCCTTATGGAATGCTTCTTCTCTGCTACGCAAGCACGCCGCGCAGTAATACGCATCGCATGAAAAAACAACCGGCTGCCAAAACCGGCCTCGCATCGCGCATTTCCGCACGCACCGCCTCGCGCACGCTTGGAATATATTTTACCGAAAACAGAGCGCCACCTGCAGCGAAAGCGCCTTAATTTCAGGAAATCCTGCCAGATGCAAGTGGCAGACGAAGCTCACGGACGTCGAAGTCCTGCGAACTCTTGAATATCGATCGAAGCTGATTGCAGGGAATCGGGATAAGCGGTTGTTTCTCTTCTCGAAAAGCGGGTTCACCGAGTGAATGTCGCGACCCGCGAAGATGGTCGACTAAGCCGCTTTGGTTAGACTTGCCAGAATGGTGGCGAGCTCTTCAGGTGTGTCGAAGGTGCGCGGATCGTCATCGTCGCCCACCACGACAACCTCGCCCTTCCACGTGGTTGGATACACCTGCGGGATATCGGCCACGATAGCGGTGGTTGCGGCGGTTTCAGCCACGGCAGTGTCGGCTGCAGCCACGGAAACATTGGCCACAGGCTGAGCGGCTTCACTGGCAACAGCGACACTAGCGTCAGTAGCAGGCTGGATTGCCGCCGTTAAATCGGCGGCAACCTCGGCGGCCTCATCAGCCGCCGAGGCGCCGTTAGCTTCATCGTCCTTCTTCTCGGCTTCAAACTTATCGGTGCGGATGAAGTAGCGCGGCTGGAAATCGTCGGGTTCGGGAAAGTCCTCGCGTGTGAAGTTATACTTCAGGTCATCGAGCACAGCCGCCACGCTGTCTTGCACGGGGAAAGCAGCATCCAGTAGCAGCAAACCTTTTTCGCTGTTGAACGCAGAGCGGTCCCCCACGTACACGGTACGAATGCGGCGGCGGCGCACCTGCTCGAGCCGCACGATGACAACGATACTCAGCGCAATGACAACCCACCAGATAATTGACAGCACCAAATCGAACGGGTTATCTACACGGTTAAAACCCAGGTAGTACCACAGCCATAGCAGAAACGCTGACAGCAGAACCAGTAGGGCAAATACAACAACGTTGCTCTTTTTCATGGTTGCCCTTCCCTATTCGTTCGATCCAGCGGCTGCCATGGCGGGCACACCTTTGCGGAACAGAGGATCGGCTCCTCCACCCACGTGAGAAGACGTCTCGGGGGCGGGGTCGTCGCCCCCGGTGAGATTGTCTTCGTACTTCTTCAAGCGACGCGAGAACAGCGCCCGGCGAATAGCCACACACACCGAGAACAACGCCGTTACGATGATGCCCAGAATAATGTAGAAGTGCACCCAGCAGCTTACATGCTCGGCAGCTGCAAGCGGCGTAGCGGCATCTTCGATGCCCGACTGGGCGAGCGGCGTGGCGTCGTCACCAATAACGGTCTCGGCCACACCCTCAAGCGCGCCTACGATGGGGGTAATTACCGGAGCCAGCGGACCATCAGGCACCACACCCGGCGTAGGTGTGGGCGTAGGCGTCGGGTTAGGCGGTACCGTTGGTGTGGGAGGCGTCGGCGGCACCGGAGCGGCCGTAATGGTGAAGTCGCCGAGGATAACGGTAATGTCGTAGTTCGAGTTCGCCAAATACGTCGCCGTCAGAGCATCGGGGTAGATACCCACCGCTTCATCGTCGTTGCTACGGACGTAGTTGACAACACCCAAGTCGCCATCGGCCGCTAGGCCTTCGACCCTACCCGTGAAGACAGGGTCGTCTGCACCCTCAACCTTGCTGGCATTATTCACAGTAATGGTCACCGGTGCAGGCGCGATGCTGATAGTCGCAGAAACCGGAACCGTTTCAGCGAAGTTCGGGGCCTGAGCCTTCACGTACACCGTGTACTGACCGGCATCTGTGTAGCTCGGATTAGTCTCAGACCATGGGCCGTCTGCCGAAGTAGCGTACAGTAGTATGGAACCCTCTACCGCTGCGGTTGCCACAATCTGCGAGGGCTGCCCATCGTAAACCTTGTTCATGCCCTCAGCATTAACGTCGATGGTTACAGCGTTCGCATTAGAATCGGTGATAGTGAAATCTCCCGGCACCACCGTGTAGGTGTAGTTATTATTCAGATTCTCAACAACAGCTGTCAACGTGTCCTCATACGTGCCCACGTTAACATTGACGTCAGCATCAATACGAGAGTAAACCACACTGCCGAACGAATTCATATCCTTTGCTACAAGACCCTCGTCGTTGGTTACGTTACCCTGAGCGTCAACCTCAGCCGCACTGATGGATCCGTCGAACGCAGGATCAGCGTTGCCGAACATCTTGGACTTGTTGTTAACGGTGATAACAACTGGTCGAGGGTTGACCGTGATAGAACCGTTGACGTAGCTGATGTTGAGTTTGCTGGCAACATCCTCATTCGCCGCATTCTTGATCACAAGCGTGTCACAGGTAGCCACAACGGTACCATCTTCGACGTTAGTCGCTGCAGCACTCGAGGTTGCGGTTTCAAGCGTGTAGCCTGTGGGCAGCCCGGAGACGCTCACCGTCGCACCGTGAGCCTGGCCATCATAGGTGAACGTGCCACCGGTGGTGGTAACCGTGATCTCGTCGGTATTCTCGGTCACACTCAGCGTACCGATGGTATCACTGATGGTGTAGTTAGACGCCTTGGCAGAGCCATTCCACTCGATGCTGTAGGTGTTATCAGAGCTGCCAACATCGGTCTGGGTACCGGTGGTAGTAAAGGTTGCCGTCTCGTTGTTGACAAAGCCCTCGACCTTACCGGCAGCGGTTAGAGCTGTGCCGTCATAGGTCTTGTTGGCATCAGGCGTGGTCACGGTAAGCGTCGCAGGGTTAACCGTGATGGAGCCGTCGACCCTCTTGATGTTGAGCTCGGAGGTGACATCCTCACCTGCCGCGTTTTTGATGATAAGCGTGTCGCAGTTGGCCGCAACAGCTTCTGTTGTCACATCAGTTGCTGTGTCGTTCGAAGTCGCGGTGTCAAGTGTGTAGCCTGTAGGCAGCCCGGAGACCTCAACAGTTGCACCATGGGCCTGGCCATCATAGGTGTACTCGCCGCCGGTGGTGGTAACCACGATCTCGTCAGCGTTTTCGGTCACGGTCAGCGTGCCGATTGACTCATTGATGGTGTAGTTGGTCTGCTTAGCGGTGCCATCCCACACAAGGCTATAGGTGTTCTCAGATGAGCCAACTGCAGTTCGGGTGCCGGTGGTGGTAAAGGTTGCCGTCTCACCGTTAACAAAGCCAGTGATTGTGCCTTTAGCGGTTAAGGCCGTGCCGTCATAGACCTTACTCTCGCTGGGCGTGGTCACGGTAAGCGTCGCAGGGTTAACCGTGATAGAGCCATTAACCTTTTTGATATTGAGCTTGGCGGTAACGTCTTGACCTGCCGCATTCTTGATCACAAGCGTGTCACAGGTAGCCACAACGGTACCATCTTCGACGTTAGTCGCTGCAGCACTCGAGGTTGCGGTTTCAAGCGTGTAGCCTGTGGGCAGCCCGGAGACGCTCACCGTCGCACCGTGAGCCTGGCCATCATAGGTGAACGTGCCACCGGTGGTGGTAACCGTGATCTCGTCGGTATTCTCGGTCACACTCAGCGTACCGATGGTATCACTGATGGTGTAGTTAGACGCCTTGGCAGAGCCATTCCACTCGATGCTGTAGGTGTTATCAGAGCTGCCAACATCGGTCTGGGTACCGGTGGTAGTAAAGGTTGCCGTCTCGTTGTTGACAAAGCCCTCGACCTTACCGGCAGCGGTTAGAGCTGTGCCGTCATAGGTCTTGTTGGCATCAGGCGTGGTCACGGTAAGCGTCGCAGGGTTAACCGTGATGGAGCCGTCGACCCTCTTGATGTTGAGCTCGGAGGTGACATCCTCACCTGCCGCGTTTTTGATGATAAGCGTGTCGCAGTTGGCCGCAACAGCTTCTGTTGTCACATCAGTTGCTGTGTCGTTCGAAGTCGCGGTGTCAAGTGTGTAGCCTGTAGGCAGCCCGGAGACCTCAACAGTTGCACCATGGGCCTGGCCATCATAGGTGTACTCGCCGCCGGTGGTGGTAACCACGATCTCGTCAGCGTTTTCGGTCACGGTCAGCGTGCCGATTGACTCATTGATGGTGTAGTTGGTCTGCTTAGCGGTGCCATCCCACACAAGGCTATAGGTGTTCTCAGATGAGCCAACTGCAGTTCGGGTGCCGGTGGTGGTAAAGGTTGCCGTCTCACCGTTAACAAAGCCAGTGATTGTGCCTTTAGCGGTTAAGGCCGTGCCGTCATAGACCTTACTCTCGCTGGGCGTGGTCACGGTAAGCGTCGCAGGGTTAACCGTGATAGAGCC
>NZ_JAAKEB010000016.1 GCF_011038965.1 Adlercreutzia sp. ZJ141
AGGTTGCCGTCTCACCGTTAACAAAGCCAGTGATTGTGCCTTTAGCGGTTAAGGCCGTGCCGTCATAGACCTTACTCTCGCTGGGCGTGGTCACGGTAAGCGTCGCAGGGTTAACCGTGATAGAGCCGTCGACGTACGTGATTTTGAGGTCCTTAGTAACATCTTCGCCCTTGGTGTTTTTAATAACAAGATGATCACACTTAGCGTCAACTGCACGTTCTGTCACATTAGTCGCCGTAGCGCTCGACGTAGCCTCGACTGTGTAGTCCTTTGGCAGGCCAGAGACGCTCACCGTTGCACCGTGAGACTTGCCATCGTAGGTGTACTCGCCGCCGGTCGTGGTAACCGTGACTTCTATTCTTTCGAATTTTGCAAAAAAGTTACCACCGGTATAAACGCCAGAAGCGTTCTTTTTCGGGATTATTTTTGTATCCTCAACTGTAACACCGTAGCTCGCCTGGTTGTCTTTTGTGATTTTGACATACTTGTTGTTGTCATCTTTAACATACCAGCCATCAAATAGATAACCAGTTGCAGCGGTTGCTGTCGATCCTTGAGCTGTTCCGGTGACAGGCTTCACACTTTCGGATACGGAACTAACAGAGCCACCAGTCTCGGTAGTATAGGTGTAGTCAACTTCATCATCCTCAACGAACCGAGCCTCAAAGGTTGTGTCGCAATAGAGCTCATCGCTATCTCTATTCAGCTTTTTGACAGCTGTTTCTTTTGTAAGTGTAGCTTTGTTTGAAACCTCGACATTATCCTTATACCAACCGACGAACTTGTAACCTGCCTGAGGCGTAGCAGTTGAGCCAGTTATCTCTTTTGTACTTGTTACGAAATCAACATTCTGCTTAGGATCAACAGATCCATTACCCGCAGATTGGTATGTTACGGTATATCTATTCCTATTCTCCCACTGAGCATATAGATCCTTTGAAGTATTCATTTTGATCTGTGCGCCGGGTTCGTAGGGTTTTTTTTCACCATCCTTCCAACCAGTAAATACATATCCATCCGTACGCTTTGGAATCTTTTCAGAAATGGTTGCCGTTGTATTTACCTCATACTGCTGACCTTCAGGTACACCAGAAAACTTACCAGTAGGAGCATTTGGATGATATTTTAGGGTAACCTTAGTCCTATCAAGCAGGGAGCCATCAACGTGCCAGCCTTCGGCTTCATTCTTGATCACATACCACACAATATACTGCTTATTGGGATCATATGTTTTACCTGCTTTCTCAAGCAACCCTTGGATTTCTTCCTCAGTAGGCAGATTCTCGGTATTCAAACGGTCATCAACACCGGCCGAATCGGCATAAAATGAAGCGTTGCTAATTGCATTTTCCTTATAAAGACCCTCAGTGTAGTCAGACGTTGGGCATTCCTGAGGCTCATTAGGAATGTCTCCTTTAAGACGAATGAAGAAAAGAGCACCGACATCTTGCTCTGCCCAAACCGCATACAACTTTGTGGAGTGTTCTACCTTATACGTACCGCTCGGTGAAAAAACGGGACTTGTATAATGAGCTGATCCTCGTTCTGTTGCCTGAGCATCTTCCGACCATCCCACAAACAGCAGTTCTTTTCCGTCTTTTGTTTTTGTACCATTGTAGCCAGGCAACACAGTCTCACTATCACATGCCACTTTTCTCGGCGGAGGTACTTCTATGTTTCCACCATTGGAATCAAATGTGATCGTTTCAAACGCTTTAACTGTAATGGAAATATTGGCTGTCTCTTCACCACTTGTTGCTGTTATCTGCACCGTACCCGGCGTATCCCCTGCCTTTACCAATCCTTTTTCATCAACTGTGGCAATAGCTGGTATTTTAGAAGACCATGTCACATGAGCATCTGCAGGCACCGTCGTAGCGACAAGCTGAACCGTCCCAATCTGTTTTTCTATAGTAGTCTCACCTTGCGCTATGATCGTAATACTTGGCGCTTCAACTTCTTTCCAGACAGCATAGAGCGTCACACCAGCCTCAAGATCGCTGTAGGTTTGCCCATTTTGATAAGAAACCTGGGATTCACTTTTAGATGTAGCCCAACCTTGGAATTCATACCCAGCGCGAGTAGGTTTCTGATCGGGAATAGTGACGGAGCCATTATCGAGTTTTACGGGATCAGGGGCGCCTTCTCCACCGTTGGCGTCGAATTTGATGGCAGCACCTTGAATATCGTTATGATGATCGTTTTCGTTCTTAAGAGCTGTCTCTAGAGTCAAAGTAGTAACATCATTTTCTGTAGTACGGCTGTCCTGATCACTCTCGGTTTCAACGGTTATTTCCAGCGTGCTGTCAACGTCAGCGGCTTCGATGGTGTACTCGTTGCCCTCGCTGCGCATGGGCACCTCGTTGGTTTTGGAATTCTTCGCCTTGACCTCGGTCAGCTCGCAATCGGTATTTGCAAAGGCGCTAAACTTCAGCTCCTTTGCGCCTTCCACCGTCAGCTCGACCTCATTAAGGCCGGTAAGCTCCTGACCTTTTACCTTAACGTACGCATCTTGCAACATAAAGGTAACTTTGGCCTCACCAGGACGCACGCTCTCTTCCTGCGCATCGGCGTTGTCGCTTGCCGCAGAATCTCTCTCGTTCTGCTGTGTCGCATCCGGCTGCGTTGCGAGCTGCTGCGTAGGTGGTTCCGCTGGCACCTCCGTGACAGGTTCAGTCTCGGGCACAGTAGGCTGGTTGTTTGCAGGCGCAGGTGTAGACCCGTCGGCTCCCTGGCCGGAGCCTTCGGCAACCTGCTCGGTACCAGTTGCAGCACCCTCATTCGCTTCGTCGTTCACCTCGGCGAACGCCAGCGCATTCGTGGAGCTAAACATCAGCGACACGGAAAGCAACACCGCCAGGAACTTACCTTCGAATGTGTTCCTTACATCTATCAATCGCTCAAACATGGCAACCACCTAACTTGACGTTTCGGTCGTCAGTTCTTTGCCCCACACGCTCGTCTGGTATCTGCAACCAGACTCCCTCTTCGTAATTCCCCAGCATTTTTCGGTGTACCCCCTATTATTTTCGGCCCACCGAAAAAATGCATGTGCGGAGCAAACTTTAGGTTATTCGCATTTTTACTGTTCAGCAGGCTTTTCCGCGAACCAACCTGCGGCAAAGCATACTGACACCTAGTACCAAGTATACTACAAGCAGTTGACAAATGCCTCATTTGGGTTATGGAGATTTGGCCCCTCCCCCCATAATCTATATAAGTTGGCGGGATGCCACTCATTCATCCGGCGCCCTTCCAATTGTCGTAGCGGTTAATGCCTCATGGAGGGGTTGCCAGGCCCTTGTGTGCTAGAATCGCGAAACCGGCAAAGTCCGACGCGGGCGGCACTTCTTTTCGAAGGGAGTGATCGCTTATGTTTGAGAAAATTCTTTCTATCGTGGCTGCAATTGCAACCGTAGCGGGGTTTATCCTCGAAATTTGGAGGGAATGGAAATCGCGAGCGGATGACGAAGGTGAAGAACATGGGCGGTAGTGACCGCTACCGCCCTTAACAACTAACCTGCGCCGCCCGTAACACTGTTAATCGCAGACGGGCTTTGCCGGTGCTTGTATTGTAACAGTTTCCGCGACGCTGAAAGATGCGTTTCGGTAACATTTCACCCTACCCCTACCTACCGTTACCGTTGCGCCACCAACCAACCCTAACTCCGAAAAAGACCTCAGTGACCCGATCTCACCTGCCGCCCCGCTTGAATCGAACGGCGCATGGCCTTCATGGCCTTGTCGTTCTCGATGAGGCCTATCAACTCCTGACGCTTATGCACACCCATTTTCGTGTAGATGTGATGACAGTGCGACTTCGCCGTACCGGTAGTTATACACAACTCATCCTCGATACTTTGCAACGACTTGTTCTGCGCCAGCAGAAACACCACTTCCTCTTCACGGCGCGTAAGCCCATACTGGTGCGCCATATGGGCACAGGCATCCAACAATGCCTCGAAGTACGACTGACCGTGAGCACCTACGGCTGAAGTTTCATCGGCGTTCACGGGCACACTGCCCCAGGTACCACGATAATCCTTATCCGACAAGAAGATCATGAATAGCACCACCAGTACCACAACCAGGATGTCTGTAAACAGCTGGATGTTTACCGGTAACGCATCAACCATGAATACGGTTCCCACCACCAAGCCCAAAACCGATCCGAGAATCTTCATTGCCTCAGCAAAACCCAACAACCACAGCGGGTTCACGTTGTATCGATAGGCGATGCTACACAGCAGGGTAATAGCGAACAGTACAAAAAACGAGAGGCTGGCGTTTGTACAGATGGCACTTATGACGTTCAAGGCTCCGCCTCCATACTGCGACACCGAAAGACCGAAAATAGCCAACGGTAATGACAACAGGTACAGAACCTTGAAATCAAAGTTGGCCCTTCGCGGTTTTTAGTGGGTAGCACAGGGTGCCAGCTGTGGGAAGTGTAGTTACAAGCGGGGCCAAGCGGTATCATTTAGCATGTAAGCGGAAACATACGGAGATGTCAAAATGAACCCACAAACGAAGATGCTGGCAACGATCATTGCAAAATCATTGAACCTCGGAGATGAGTGGACTGTTGTCGACGTTGAGATGAGGGATTGCAATCCCGATCCTGATGAACTGCATGTCTACATCGAAAGGACGCCGGGGTATGCCTTAAGATGTCCGAGATGTGGGGTGATGCACGGCGTGTGCGATACGCGCGAGCGCACGTGGCGCCATTTGGACATATGGCAATACAAGACCTACATCCACTGCAAGCTGCCGCGTCTTGATTGCGAGGGTGGCCCAATCACAGCCGAGGTGCCCTGGGCGGCCCCCGATGCCAAGCATTTCACCGCATAACACAGGGAACCGTCCCCTGTGTTAAGGAACCGTCCCCTGTGTTACTCACCCAGGCCGAAGCGCTGGGAATTACCCCCGCACCATTCTCACTCGATATCAACCTATGGAAGACACGCGAGAAAGCCGCGCCGCCCGCCGACGTCACCAAACTGTTCGAGCGCATGTTCCGCGGTGCGATGCCGGGCATCCTCTCCGAGAAGTACGACAACCTACCCGTGTTCTACTCAAGCTACATACAAACCTATATCGAACGCGACGTGCGGCGATTGCTTGGAAATGTCGATGCGCTGCAGTACGCAAGCTTCATGCGCGCCACGGCAGCCCGCTGCTCACAAATGCTCAACGTGGCCTCCATTGCCGAGGACGTGGGCATTCGACTCGACAAGGCGAAACAATGGCTTTCGATTCTCGAGAAGTCGGGGATCATATTCTACCTGCACCCCTATTCCAACAATCAGCTCAAACGCACAGTCAAGGCCCCTAAGCTCTATTTCCACGACTGTGGTCTCGTAGCGCACTTAACTCGTTGGACCAGCGCTAAAACCTTGGAAGCCGGAGCCATGAGCGGGGCGTTCATGGAGAACTTCGTCGTGTCGGAGATATACAAGAGTTATCTGAACACCGGCGTGGAACCACCGCTTTACTACTATCGTGATCGCAATGCGAAGGAAATCGACATCGTCATCGAAACCGACGGCAAGCTTCACCCTATCGAGATAAAGAAGACAGCTACGCCCACCCGCTCAATGACGCGCAGCTTCGGCGTGCTGGACAAGGGCTCCATACCACGGGGACGCGGCGCCATCGTGTGCGCAGTCGAGAAATTCTCCGCTCTCGATAGCGATACCCTCGTCATCCCTGCCGGGCTCATCTAAGAGTGTGAGGGGGGCCAAAACGCCTCACACACTATCCTTCACGCAGGGATCTTCCTATTGCCGAAAGAACGTCATCTCGCTTGATGCGACCGAGCATGGTTGCCAAAGGCGCGGCGGCGAGAGGAAGGTTGGCGTCGCACAGCTCTATTAGCGCTTTCGACATGAGCTCAACAACCTCGTCGGTCGGCGCCTGCGGAATGCCGCCCACACGCAAGGTGGCGGCTATTTCCGCCGCACCCATAGGCTCGCGATTGCCCATTTCCTCAAGCAGCTCGGCAAGCTCGCGTTTCGCCGCCGAGCCCATCTGCGCGTCTTCGGGCACCATGCCGTAGCACGCCACCGCCTCTTCCAAGCGTCCTGTCTTCCACAGCGCATATGCCAGGCGGTAGTACAGATACGACACGGCGTCATCGAACACCTGATAGCGCAGCGCGCACGTTGCCACATCAACCGCAAGGTCGTAGCGATTCTGAGACGCGTGCACGGTGATGAGGTCCTGATACGCCGATGCGCTCGTGGGCGCGCGCTTCACGCAGGTTTCCGCCTGCGCGAGCGCCCCAGCGGCGTCACCCATTTCTAAGTACAGAAGCGCCAACGCCGAGCGCGCCGCATGCCTCACGTCGGATGCGCGACAGTAGCGCTGTTCGGGCGCGGCTCCGGTAAGATCGACCAGATACCGAGCAATGGCGTTCTCGCAGTACAGAAGCGGAGCATCCGCGCGTTCGGCACCGCTTGTGCTCGCGGTGTCGCCCGCCGCGAGCAGCTCTTCCAGCTGCGCGGTTGCCAGAAGCGGTGCGTCATCGCGATCGGCCAGCGCCGACCGCAGCCGCTCTGAGAGTGCCTCGTCCTGCACGCTCATCACATCGAGGTCACACACGCGGTCGGCATGCAGCACGTTCGCCAGCCCGTTCGGCAGCGCACGTATGTCCTGCGCCAACGGCGTGCGACGCTCAGACAAGCTCGACACCAGCGGCTCGACGGGCTGGTTATGCCCGAAGGCATCGGGCGAGATCGCCCAGCGCGCAGGATGCAGCAGCGAGAACAGGAGCGCGGGATCGAAGTCGCCTGTTTCCTGGGAAAGCGCGCCCGCCTTGATCGACGGCGCTGTGCCCATCACGAACGGCATGCGCTCGAACTCGAGCGACAGCACTACGGGATTCGAAAGCTGGCTTTCGTGCCCGTGCACGCACACGCGCGCAACCCCCACGCTTGCACCGAACGCCGCACCCGTCATTAGCATGACCAGGCGCAACGCGTATGCAGCAGCGGCGCTCGGACGCTGCGCAGCACAATCGAGCCATTGATTGCCAGCCTCGACCCACCGCGAGCGCGGCATGTGTTCGGGCGCGGGCACCGTAATGTGCATCTCAACCGCGCCGCACGACATGTCGCAGTCGAGCCGGTAGTCAAGCCGATAAGGCAGCACCACCGACTCGCAGAACTCGGCGAGTCGCGTGAGCACGTCCCAGTTCCCGCCGCGTGCGCCGGTGACGCCGTTCAGCGTAAGACGATCGTTGCCCTTCTCGCTGCCCGAAAGGTAGCGGTCGGCATCCCAGCCGATGGTACGCATGGTGTGCCAATCGTGCCGCGCACACAGTTCCTCGGTGCATGCCGCCGCCTGCGAAAATCCCTCTTTCTTCAGCGCCTGGCCGATGAAGAGCATACGGTTGAGCGCCGATTCTACGCCCAGCACGCAGGAAACCTGCTCAGGGGTAAGGTCGCTAGCGTCGAATGCGAACCAAAGCAGCCCGGTGCTCGACAGATGGCGCACGGAGATGGGGTGTTCGACGGCGATGCTGCGGATGTTGGCGGCACCCACTTCAGTGAGCAGGCGCGCGGTGTAGCGCTCAAAGCCCGTGACCGATGGATCGTTTGGCGCCGCCATCGACACGCGGAACAGCAGTCCATCGATGGCGTCGGGCAGAGGCGTGGCCTTGAACTCGTAGATCACATCGGCGGTGGAAAGCCCGCTTGCGGCGCCCGTGGCGCCCTTCTTCACCTTGTTGCGAAACCGGTCGAACACATTCGCTCCTTTCTGCGCGATGCCCACGATTGTGACACAACGTGCCCGCCCGCGCCAGATGCGTCGCACAATTTAGGGAGCCCACTTCGTCGCACCAGGTGTCACCCCTCCCCAAGGAACAGGATGGCAGCACGCTTATCGCGCCGGGAGAACAACGCCTGGTGGCAGACTGGTCGCGCTAGGAGAACAGCGCCTGGTGGCGCGCTTATCGCGTCATGAAGCGTGTTCCCAGGCGAACGATGCTGGGAAGACCGGGTACCTGAAGCCGTCGCTTTACGGAGATAAGCTCTTTCGGTATGTCGATATGCTGCGGGCACTTCTTTTGACATGCCCCGCACTGCACGCAATCGCTCGCGAAGTGCGCTTTGCCCTCCATGGCGCCCGATGCGGCAATGTACTGGTGCATGCCCTGATACCACCCGTGAGCAAACGACGTGTTGTAGGCGGCGAAGCACATGGGGATGTTCACACCTTTGGGGCAGGGCAAGCAGTATCCGCATCCCGTGCAAGGCACCTTGTATCGCTCGGCTATGAACGCACGAGCTATCTCGATCGCACGCGCCTCTTCGGCCGTAAGCGAACAGGGCAACGCGGCATTGGCAGTTTCGATGTTCTGGTCGAGCTGCTGCATCGCATTCATGCCCGAAAGCACCAGGGTAACCTCCGGATGATTCCATACCCAACGCAGGGCCAAGCGAACGGGATCGGTGCTGATATTCGCCTGCTCAAGCACGGTTTGCGCGGCAGCCGGCAGCTCACTAGCAAGCTTGCCGCCAAGCAGCGGCTCCATAATAATGACGGGAATGCCCCTTTCAGCTGCCGCCTTAAGCCCAGCTGTTCCGGCCTGGTAGTGCTCGTTCATGTAGTTGTACTGAATCTGGCAGAAATCCCAGTCGTACGAATCGAGCAACGTGGGGAAGTCCGCTTCGCACCCGTGATATGAAAAACCGATCTGCCCGATGCGACCAGCCTCCTTTTGGCGGCGCGCCCATTCTTTAATGCCAAGCTCTTCCAAACGCTCCCACGCTCCCACACTCGTCACGTTGTGGATGAGGTAGTAGTCCACGCGATCTGTGCCGAGCCGCTCGAGCGAACGCGAAAGGTACGTATCGAAGTCATCTTGCGTCTGGCATCGGGGAATTGGCAGCTTGGTAGCAATGTTAACCTTATCGCGAAGGCCGGGGTTCCGCGCGAGAATTTCCCCCAACGCAGCTTCGTTTCCGTTGTAAGCATAGGCGGTGTCAAGATAGTTTACGCCGCGTTGCACTGCCGAAAGGATGAGCTTTTCGGAAGCATCGACATCAATGCGTCCGCCAGATGTTGGAAAGCGCATGCACCCGAATCCCAGGGCCGATAGCTTCTTGCCATTTTTGCAGTCAGTCCTCAATTGCACGGCGATCGCCCCTTCTCTATTCTCTACAATGAATTGCAATGCACGGCTACTTGTTTACACTATACGTTTCATCTTACCGCTTGCCGAAGAGCAATGCGACAGCGGCAGAAGAACAGGATCATGTGGAAGGGAAGGACCCAAGGCGCGTGAACACTAGACTGAAAGCATGGTTTGCAGAGCATCCGCAGGTGGCGCTTGCCTTTTCCGGAGGTGTAGACTCTGTCTTTTTGCTGCATGCGGCGCGCGAAGCGAAGGCGCACGTGCGCGCCTACTACGTGATTTCGGCGTTCCAACCACGGTTCGAACGAGAAGACGCGCGGAAGTTGGCGGCATCATGCGGCGTGAAGCTGACGGAAATTCCGCTTGACGTGCTTGCCGATACGCGCATCGCTTCTAACCCACCGGATCGGTGCTACTGGTGCAAGCGCGCCATCTTCAACGCTATTGCGAATGCGGCGCAGCGCGATGGACTTCCCGTGGTGATCGACGGAACAAACGCAAGCGACAACGCATCCGATCGTCCTGGCATGCGCGCGTTGCAGGAATTGGGCGTGCGATCGCCGCTGCGCGAGTGCGGGCTGACGAAGCGGCAGATTCGCAAACTCTCGCACGAATTCGGCTTGCCCACGTGGAACAAGCCAAGCTATTCGTGCCTGGCAACGCGTATTTCGCACGATCAACCCCTCACGGCCGAAGCACTGGCCGCCACCGAACGCGCCGAGAGCTTTTTGCGCGAATGCGGGTTCTCTGATTTTCGCGTGCGACGATGCGGCTCCTGCGCGCGCATTCAACTTCCCCGCGATCAGTGGGATAAACTGCTGAACGAGCACGAGGCCATACGAGCAGCGCTTGCCGCCGATTACGACGAGGTGCTGCTTGATTTAAAGGAGCGAACGAGTGAATAACGAATTGCGTAAGATGCTCGAACAGGTGCGCGCCGGCGAGCTTTCTGTGGATGAAGCACTGGGGCGCATCAGGACTGAGCCCTATCGCGACATCGGGTACGCGAAGGTTGACTTGCATCGCAAGGTTCGCCAAGGATCTACCGAAGTGATCTACGGCGCAGGGAAAACGCCCGAGCAGATGGCGGGCATCATTGAGGCGCTGCGAGAAAGCGGCCAGAACACGGTGCTGATAACGCGCTTATTTGCGGAAGCGGCAACAGAACTTGACGGGCGCATCGACGGCCTTACCTACCATGAACAGGCACGCGTCGGCATTGTTGGCACCGTGCCCGAACCCGACGGCTTGGGCACGATTGTCATAGCCACCGGCGGAACAAGCGACATCCCCGTAGCCGAGGAAGCGGCGCTTACTGCCGAGGTGGAAGGAAACCGCGTGCTGCGCCTGTACGACGTGGGCGTGGCGGGACTGCACCGCACGCTTTCGCACATGGACGACCTGATGAGCGCAACCGTAGTGGTGGCTGTTGCTGGTATGGAAGGTGCTTTGCCCAGCGTGTTGGGCGGCCTGGTCGACTGCCCCGTCATCGCGGTGCCCACCAGCGTGGGCTACGGCGCGTCGTTCGGCGGCATCGCGGCGCTGCTAAGCATGCTGAACTCGTGCGCGAGCGGGGTTTCCGTCGTGAACATCGACAACGGCTTCGGCGCGGGCTTTCTTGCCAGCCGTATCAACCACATGAAAGCGAAGGGTTTCGGGGCCTCAGAGAGTTCTGGAGGTTCCAGGGCCTCTGAAGTTCCTGAAAGCTCCGAGATTTCCAAGGAGTGAACCACATGCCCTTTCTGTATCTTGAATGCAATGCAGGCATCGCAGGCGACATGCTCTGCAGCGCACTGCTTGATCTGCTTCCTGCCGATCAAGCCACTGAAGCGATCCAGCACATGAATGAGCTGCCGCTGCCAGGTGTGCAGGTGAAAGCCGAGCGCACAAAAACCTGTGGCATAACCGGAACGCAGGTGCATGTGTTCGTGCATGGCGAAGAAGAACCGTACCACAACCACCCCGGCGCGCACGCGCACGAGCACCACCACGAGCATCGATCCTACCTACAGGTGACGGAAACCATCGACAGCTTCACCTCATTACCCGAAGCGGTGCGACGGAATGCGTGCGCGGTATATCGCCTGATAGCGGAAGCCGAAGCAACCGTGCACGGCACCACCATGAACGACATACATTTCCACGAAGTCGGCACGCTCGATGCCATTGCCGACGTGACCTTCGCCTGCTTATTGATGGACATGATTTCACCCGAGCGCGTAATAGCCTCACCAGTGCGCACGGGCTATGGCAGCGTCCACTGCGCTCATGGCGTGTTACCCGTGCCCGCACCCGCCACGGCGCTTCTGCTCGAAAGCGTGCCGAACTATGCGGGCGACCTCGAAGGCGAATTCTGCACTCCCACGGGTGCCGCACTACTAAAATACTTCGCTACCACGTTCGCACAGCGCCCCATCATGAGCACGACAGCCATAGGTTACGGCATCGGCACCAAGCGCATGCCCATCGCCAACTGCGTGCGCGCATTCTTAGGCGAGACTGTCGGCGCAGCTACCTCTGACGGCGACATCGTGGAAGCTTGCTGCAACGTTGACGACATGACTGCCGAGGATATTGCGTTTGCCTGCGAGCAGCTGATGGAAGCGGGCGCACTCGATGCATTCACCATACCCATTGGCATGAAGAAAGGCCGTCCGGGCGTGCTCGTGTGTGCGCTCTGCAAACCCGACATGCTGGCTGCCATAGAAGACGCGCTGTTTTGCCACACCACCACGCTCGGCGTGCGTCACCGCACCTGGAAGCGCACCGCACTTTTGCGCGATATCATAGAAGTGGACACGCCGCTTGGCCCCGTGCGCCAGAAAATTGCTCGAAACACGAGCGGTGCCGTCATACGCCGTAAATGGGAGCACGACGATCTTGCGCGCCTTGCTCTCGAGCACCACGTGAGCATCGAGGAAATCCGCCACAACATAGAGCAGTAACGCAAGGCGTGCTTCATGCCCGCAGTTGCTTAGCACCCGCAGCTACTTCACGCCCGCATTCTCGTACGGTATGCATCAGCGCAACCCACACCCCTCGCCCACAAAACCGGCAAACTGCCGAACGCTCTCAAAGGTGCGGGTTGCGCACTCTGCGCCATACGCTACGCGCTGTACGCTCTGCGCAATTACCTTACCTGCAAAAGCTTGTCGCGCAACTCTGCTTCCATCTTGCGCATCTCACCTTCAGCCTCAGCTCGCTTCGCGCGTCCTTCCTCTTGGATGCGCATAACTTCATCGAACGTCTGAATGAGGCTCTCGTTGGTGGCGCGCAGTGTCTCGATGTCTACGATGCCACGTTCGCTTGCGCGCGCAACTTCCACCGTGGACGTTTTGAGCTTCTCGGCGTTTTTACGCAGTAACTCGTTGGTCATGTCGGTCACCGCTTCGTGTGCGCGCAGTGCCGCCTCGTTATTCGCAAGCCCAAGCGCAAGCACCATCTGCCCCTTCCACAACGGAATGGCATTCACGAGCGTTGTTTGAATCTTCTCGATCATAAGCATCTCGTTGCCTTGCACCAGGCGAATCTGCGGAGCAGTTTGCATGGCGATGGTGCGCGTGAGATCAAGGTCGGAAAGCTTCTTCTCGAAGCGGTTGCACGCCGCCTCAAGCTTCTGAAGCGCTTCGGCGTCCTCGGTGCGCCCAGTCTGACGTGCTTTCGTCTCAAGCTCGGCGAGTTCGCCCGCACGCACATCCGCCAAACGTGCACGCCCCGCCAGCAGATACATGGTGAGTTCTTTGAAGTACGTGAGGTTCAGCTCGTAAAGCTTGTCGAGCGTGGCGGCGTCTTTCATGAGCGTCATCTGATGCATTTCAAGCGCGCTCACGATTTTGTCGATGTTTGCTTCGGTTTTGTCGTAGCGCGTCTTCATGGCAGCAAGTTTGTTCGTTTGGCGCTTGAACAGCCCAAAGAACCCCTTTTCTTCCTCGACATCGAACCCTTTCAGTTCGGTAACCACGCCCGTAATAAGATCTCCCACCTCGCCTAAGTCTTGCGTGCGCACCTTCTCGAGCGCCATTTCGGAGAAATCCGCCATCTTCTTCTGCGCGCCGGCTCCGTACTGGAGAATCTGCTGAGAGTTCGCCACATCAATTTGCTGAGAGAACGCTCGCACCTGAGCACGTTCGTCATCGGTGAGCGTATCGTCGAGCGCAACTGCCGAAGGCTTCGCTTCAATGACAGACGCCTGCAAAACCGGTGCGGGTTCCACCTCGCTAACAGGCTCAAGGGTGAGCGTCGGCACGGGCATGCTGTCGAGGGAGATTTCATCGGTCATGGGCAGTTCCTTTCTCGTGTGGGTGCCGTGAGATGCGCGCCAGCGCCAACGGCGTCGCTTCGCTTACTTCTTAAAAGGATCGTGCGTAAGCCCTTCCTGCGCCAGCATGGCATTCAACACACTGATGTCGGAGGACACGTCAAGCGAGAGATCCTGAAATGTTTCATCGAGAAGCTTCTCGAACGCGGTACGCAACACGTCGAGCGTCTGCTCGATCTCCTGGCGCGAGCTTGCTATGTTGGCACCTTGAACGGGTTGGTCTTCCAGGCTGTCGTACGCTTCGAGCAACTTTACCGTCGTCGGTAGGTAATAGCTGGTGAGACGCCCGATGCCACCCACCACCGACGGCTCTTCGGCAACGCGCGCCAAAATGCGCCCAACCACCTCTTCGATGGCGACAATTTTCTCGCTCACTTCTGCGTCAGCAATGCGCGCGTCGAGTGTGCGCAGGTTCTCGACAGCGGCGTTTCCTTCTTCGATGAACGCGCGTGCATCGGGTGGCAACTCACCACGTGTGCGCGCCTCCTGCGCCCGAATGCGCTCTTCCTGTTGCGCCGAAAGTTTTTGCTGGCGCTCCTGTTCGAGTTGCTGGGTACGGGCGCGCTGCATTTGTCGATACAGCTCGTACGACTCATCGGTCAACATAAGACACGTTTCCTCGTCGTCGATATGCCCTTGGGGAAGCATGCCCAGTTTAAGCAAACGCCGCGCCATACCAAGAACCTTCGACTCACTTACGTGCAACTGCGCAGCGAGTTCGGATATGCTGCACACCTCGCGCTCGCCAAATATGCGACGAAACGCCTTTACGCGCTGCGAGCTGCGCAAACGGCGAATACCTACAGCAAGGAGCCCGGCGGAAAGTGCCGCGAACGTCGCAAACAGCGCGGGAACAGCGACGGCACCACTCATACCAACCACCGGCAAGGTAACGAGCATGACAATAAGTGCCACGGTAAACGTAACAGTCAGCGAGCCGCCGAAAACAGTCATGAGTACGCCGGTTGCTGTAAGGCCAGCCGTCGAGCGAAAGCGGTTTTTCATGCGCGCGAAACGATCAGTCCCATACGCCTTAGGATTGGCCATCGCTTGGGCCTGCCACAACTGCTGAGGCCGAGGCGGCTGCGGCGGCTGTGATACCGGGCGAGCTTGCTGGGGCTTCTGAGGTTTCAGGGGCTGCTGGGTGGTTTGCTGGCGGGCGCGCTGCCACTCGTTTGCTACGTGCCCCGCCGCCACGTTCGCCGCGTCGATGCCCGTACCAACCAACTTGACCACCTGAGAGACTGATTGCTCGATAGAACGGCACATCTTCTCGAAATCCTGGGCAGACATATCGCGCTTGGGCATACCAGTTTGCGCGCCACGCGATGCGTTAGTGCTGTTCGCCTTCGAATTCCAATCTTTATAAGAATTGTGTTGACTCATCAACTGCCTCTCATGTGGAATGTGCGGACAAAATTCTACCATGCAAGGATGACCCTCTGAGCAAACACACAGGGAAAACGAGCTGCGCCTACCTGCGCCTTCCCTCCCCCGACATGCAACTTTGCCGCTTGATTTTACGACTCGAATAGTGTCGAAAAGTCTCGAAAAGCTCCCGCGGCATTGTGTTTCCGACGGGAGCTTTTCGCTCATATACGAGTGCGGCGCCACTGCACCATGGCAAGAATGCAGCGGCGCCGTAGCGACATAGCAATAGTGCGGTAAGCGCAACGCCGCTAGAACCATTGACGCTGCTGCATGAGATAGGTTCGCTCGAACTCCGACTGGCTTTTCGTGAGGTACATAACGCCCTCAATGATGCTCACCACGCACATGGCGAAAATACCAATGCCGCATATCAGCCCACCGATAACCGTGATGGCCAGCATGATGAAGCCCGCCGTGTTGTACCCCAGATAGAACTTGTGAACGCCAAGCGTGCCTAAGAACAACGCGAGTAAGCCTGCCGCAACGTGATCTTTTGTCACGCCACCAGCCGGCATGGTTCCCGGAGCAACACCAGGCTGAGGCGGCATCTGCGGTCCGCTAGCGTAAGGGTTACCATAAGGCGGCTGTACAGGCGCTTGATAGTAGCCCGGCTGGCTTGGCTGGCTTGGCTGGCTTGGCTGCCCGTACGGCGACGCCGGCTGTCCCACTTGACCCAGCTGATCCGGTTGCCCGTACAATGGCACCTGCTGCGGTTGCTGGAATGCCTGATACGGCGGCTGGTAGAACTGCTGTGGCTGCACTGCAGCATCCTCGGGCGCAGGCTGAGAGTTTGCTTCCTCTGGCGCTGGCTGAGACTCAACAACCTCCACAATTGGCTGAAATTCAGCCGGAAGATCAGATTCGATTGTCTGTTCTTGCGCTCCGGCATCCTCTGTCATCAACTGGGAGCTTTCTTCCTCGGGTGCTGGTTGAGAGTTTGCAGTCTCCGGAGCATCTGCCCGGCGTTGTTTCATTTCTTCTTCCATCTGCATACGTAGCGACTCTACCTTCGACTGCGCTGCAGCGTATTCGGTTTCCGCCTGGGCAAGCCGCTCGGCAAGCGGACGCTGTAACGATTGATTGCCGTTTTCGGTCATACGTAACCCCTTCTATTCATAATGGTTTCGGAATAACAATGTGCTGGGCAGAGTGTACTTGCAACCAGAAACTCGCTGGCACGCGCCCTTCCATCGTTTTACCAACCGTTACCAAGCGCTTACCCACACGTAGGGCATGCTCGAAACGTAACGAACTAACGCCACCAGTCCTGAGCAGCTAAGACGGGCACCTGGTAACCTGAAGCCTGTACTCGTGTACACCATTACACACAGGAAACGGCGCAACCTCGCTCAGATATGTAGGCGTTACTTGTGGTGTTTCGCTTCAAAGTACTTCATGATGTGCTCACTTGCCAGCAAGCCGGCAACGGCAATGATGGCGGCAACCAAAAACAGAAACGCGCTTTCCAGAAACTTCCCCTGCGTGAACCCATGCGCCGCGTAGGTTGACACCACCACGCCTGGAATGCGCGCGATGTTTGAAAGCAGCAAAAACTCGCGCAGACGCATGGATGTGAGCGGAACCACGTACGTGAACACATCCTTAGGTAATCCGGGGATCAAAAACAGCACGAACACGGCCACGTTGAGCTTCGAGCCTTGTTCGAAATTGCGAATCTTGTCCATATACTTCTCGGGCACCATACTGCGAACAAACGGTGCGCCCAGCTTGTGCACGAGCTGAAAGACCACGAAGCTCGACACCACACAACCGACCAAGACGATAGCCGCCCCTACCCACGGACCATACAGCAGTCCCGCAACGATCTGCACGGCCTCGCCAGGAATAACCGCCACCACTACCTGCAAGAACTGCAAGCCCAACAGCAGCAGCATACCCAACGGACCAGCTTCGCTCACCTGGCGCTTTACTTCTTCAAGACCGCCTTCTCCGAACAACGTTCCAAACAGCGGCCAGCACAGCACCACAATGACAACCATCAGCACGAAGAACGCAACGAACCCGACGAACTTAAACACATCGCCTTGCTCCATGCGATGCCCACGAACACTTACCTCTTCGTGCGCTTTCTCGTGCGCCTTCTGCCTAACAGACTCACGCTTGCTCGCAGTACTTTGTTCAGCGCGCTTAGTCATCGTGTCGCGCCTTGTTGTACTCATCCTTGAATGCGGCAAACATATTCTTTCCTTTGCCCTGCTTTTTCACGGTGGCCTTTTTCGCCGAACCTTTTGCGGCAGCCTTCTTCGCTGGGGTAGGTTTCGGACCACGCGCCTTGTCATATTCAGTCTTGAAGTCGGAGAACATGGTTTTCGACTTCGCAATCTGCTTGCCAGTGGCATACGCTCCCTTGTTCACCGCTTCACCCGTTGCCGCCACGGCAGCACTTGCGGCGGGCTTCACGCTGCTTTGAACCTTGTCAACAGCAACGGCCGTTGCCTGCCCCGCCTTCTCGGCGATGCCGCCTTCGGTTTCCGTACGCTTCACTTCGTCGGACACTAAGATAGCTCCCAAGACGGGTGCGCTTTCGCCTTCAGTGTCGCCTTCGCCAACAACGCTGTCGTCAACGAGCGCTGCTCCCATGCCTGTGCGAAAACCCTTAATCATGTCGGCAGATATGGTGCGCGTTCCCAGTACGGCGTTCGCCGTCATACCGGAATTTGTTTCGAACGACTGCACCGCGCCCGTCATGCGGTCAAAGGTCACATCGCCCACCACGCCAAAGCTCGTGCCGTCCTCGGTCATGACCGGCAAGCCCACCCAGAGCACACAATCGTTCCAATCAACACCGAGCGCCTTGCACGCTCCCTTATTCGTCGCTTCGGGGTCTTCGCGCACCACAATGCGGCCATCAACCATGTCGTAGCCGTTAATGGACACGAACAAGTCTTTGCGATGGAACATCCACAGCAAGTCGGGACGCTTCACGATAAAACCCACGACGCGCTTCGACCGAGGATGGAACACAAACCGGCGCACCTTGCCAATGCGCTTCGTCCCCTTCTTCCCTCCCAAAACGCGCATGCCCGTCATGCCGTTGGTAGTAATGCTCTTGGCCACGATTGTCCCCCGCATGTCTCGCTTTTCACGCGCACTGCCAGCGCTTGCGCAGTCTGGCATCGCTCATACAAACAATGGAGAAGCGGCGCCCCGCACGCCACAACCAACGCGCGAAGCAACCGCTTCAATTGCTTCCAAATAATTTAGGCGTTCGGCTCTTCAGCCTTCGCTTCGGCTACAGACGCTGCTTCATTCGCAGTTTCCGCAACGGCCTCGGCGGCCTGGGCAACGTCATCAGCTTTTGTTTCTACAGCCACAGCAGCCTCTTCGGCGTTGCGCGCAACTTGCGCGGCAATGCGCTGACGGGCTTCTTCGATCTTGTCGCGCAGCTCGTCGTTTTTCTGCGTAAATGCCGGCTTAATATTGTCGGTTGCCTCATGCACGCGCACGGATGCCTGACCGTACACTTCCTGGCCCTTCACCTTCGCCTGAGCTGCGAATTCCTGACCCTTAGCAGCGGCCTGCTGAGCAAATGCCTTGCCCTTAGCGGCGGCCTGCTGAGCGAAATCCTGACCTTTTTCGGTGGCGGTCTTCACCGGGTCATCGGATTCGACAACGTCCTCTACAACGTCTTCAACCGCGTCGGCGGCGTCTTCGGCGGTTTGCTGGGCATCGCCCCACATAGCGTTCACCTTATCACACACCATGGCACGGGTATCTGCTCCCGCACGAGGAGCGCATAGCAGCGCAGCCGCCGCTCCAGCCAAAGCACCGCCAAGAAACACTCCGAATTTACCGCTCATGGCAAACCTCCTTATTTGAAGAATCATTGGAACGAATTATACGCCACGTCAGGCCGCATCGCCTGAAAACACGAGCGCTTTAGAATTAGGTTAACGAACCGTTGCCATGTGTTCAGTTACGATTTCAGAATTTCGTTCAACAAATCAAGCGCTTGCCTCAGCGCCTTCATGGCCTGTATGTCGTCGATGAAGGAAAACTCCACGCGCGCGGTACCCGCATCCTCGCTGATCCATTCGGTCGTACCTACAAAAAGTGGCGCGTGCTTTCTCGCCTGCGCGCTGGGATGCGAAACGGACTGAAAGGCGGACTGCAACGCGTCTTGAACCTGAATGTCGATAATCACGTGCTCGAGCACATGTGGAATCGACGTGCCCATCATAACGTCAGCAAAGCGCGGCCCCACATCGTTTATGCACGCATGATGTCGCAAAGCGGGCCGCTTCTCTAAAACCGCACCCATGATTTCGGCGCTGGCATAGCGGGAAACCCCCTTGCGAACCTGAACGTCGCAGATCATCCTGCCCGGATGCACTGCCACGCGAATCACGCGCAACGGCAGGTGCTCGCCGCTGGCGCGCGTCATTGCGACGTACCTGGCCTATCGAGCACCGACACATTCTCGCCCGATGGATCGTTCAAATCGGCATCCAAATACCGATGCAGCAGTTCGTTGACCATCCACGGGAAATCGTGCCACGCATTGCCCAATAACGATCCAAACTCACCGTCTTCGATGACCAGCTGTGCGCGGTCGTGCGAGAAACGGTAGCGGCCGCCTCCCTCCATCGTTCCCATCGTGAAATGAATGGTTTTCGCCTTCGTGTCCAACGTGTAGGAATACGCCGCATCAGCGGCGAGGTTGATGTTTTCCCCGTCGATGAGAACGATCGCCTCCGTGCCGTGGATCTGCCACTCCCCTATGAAGTCGGTGGCGTCATCGTAGCGAAACCAGCGGTTCCACGAAAACAATCCACCCACCACAACCAACACGATCAGCACCGTAGCCATAAAGCCCAGCGCGATCCGTACGCCAAGCGAATGCTGCTTTTTCGCCGCCGTGGGCCGCTTTCTCGTAACGTCACGAGTTTCCGTTGCGCGCTTGTCATCGGTCGTGTCATCAGCCGCACCATCGGTCGTGTCGTCAGCCGTGTTGACAGTTTCGTCGGCGGCTCGCGCAGACAAATGCGACGAGTTGCTGCGCAGCAGGTTTTCCGCCGACGTGTCGCTACCAGCATCTACATCATCGCCGTCGAATGGCGATTCGTCATCGAACGGATCGTCCACAACGGGAAGCGAGCTCCGTTTCGCCGTTTCGTCAGCCGTAGGCACAGGCGCAGACGCGGGATGCCCGAGCTGCCGGGCATCCGCGTTATTCTTTGTTCTCTTTGTCGGCTTGCGCTTCGTTACCACGTCCGCTCCTCGCCTTTCCCCTCAAGAGAATGCGAGCAGGTGCTTACGCCTGTTCGGGCGTGATGTATTCACAGCCCATGTAGGGCACCAGCACGTCGGGCACCTTGATGGAGCCGTCGGCCTGTTGATAGTTCTCCACGATGGCCGCCATGGTTCGGCCCACCGCCAAGCCCGACCCGTTGAGCGTGTGCAGATAACGAGAACCCTTGAAGTTGTCGGGGTCGCGGTAGCGGATGTTCGCGCGACGCGCCTGGAAGTCCCAGCAATCGGAGCAGCTGGAAATTTCCTTGTAGTCGTTGTAGCAGGGCAGCCACACTTCCAAGTCGTAGGTCTTGCACGATCCGAAGCCCAGATCGCCCGTGCACAGCGAGATAACGCGGTACGGGAGCTCGAGCAGCTGCAGGATATTCTCGGCATCGGCCACCATGGACTCAAGGTCGGCCTGGCTTTCCTCGGGCTTGGAGAACTTCACCATCTCAACCTTGCTGAACTGGTGCACGCGAATGATGCCGCGGGTATCGCGCCCGGCACTGCCCGCCTCTTCGCGGAAGCACGGCGTGAACGCGCAGTACTTCAGCGGCAGCTGGCTGGCGTCAAGCGTCTCATCGCGGTGGATGTTGGTAAGTTGCACTTCAGCCGTGGGAATAAGGTAGAGCCCTTCGCGCGTTTTGAACAGGTCGTTTTCGAACTTGGGCAACTGACCGGTACCCGTCAGCGTTTCGGCATTCGCCATGGCCGGGCACCACCATTCCTTGTAGCCGCGGCTCGTGTGCGTGTCGGCCATGAAGTTGATAAGCGAACGCTCCAAACGCGCGCCAAGGCCGCCCAACAGGTAGAAGCGGCTCGCGGCCAGCTTTACGCCGCGCTCGAAGTCCATAATGCCCAGCTCGGGGCCAAGGTCCCAGTGAGCCTTCGCCTCGATACCTTCGGCGGCGAAATCGCGTGGGGTGCCCCAGCGGCGAACTTCGGGGTTGTCGTTTTCGTCCTTGCCAACCGGTGTGGTGGCGTGAGGAATATTCGGCGTGGTCATAAGAATCTCGCGAAGCGCCGCATCGGCCTCTTCTCGAGCGGCGGTGAGGGAAGTCAGCTCGTCGTTGATGGTGCGCACGCGCTCCTTTGCGGCCTCGGCTTCTTCCTTTTTACCCTGCGCCATCATAGCCCCGATGGACTTCGACGTGGCATTGCGCTCAGCCTGCAGCGTTTCCTGTTTCGCAATGGCAGCGCGGCGCTGTTCGTCAAGCTCTAAGAAGCGAGCGCTGTCCCACGAGGCGTTTCGATTCTCCATCGCCTGAGCAACGGCTTCTAGGTTGTCGCGTACAAACTTGATATCCAGCATTTCCGGCTCTCCTTTTCGTGCTTGTGCTCAAACGTCGCAAAGCGCACGGGGCAACCTGCACACGGCGCACGGCGCGGCTTTCCGCCGGCGGCACCACTGCGCAGGTCACATGCGCATGCAGCGTGGTTTTCCGTTAATCTTCGTCCTCGTCGTCATCGTCGTCGAACAGCGACCAGTCATCTTCCCCTGCAGGGCGGTCAACGAACGTCTTTCGCGTGCGCCGCTCCATGATAACGCAGGCGATAAGGCTGATGATCAGACCCCCACCTATCAGGCATCCAAGGCCTGCATACGTGTTGAACAGAAAATCGATGATTTCCATGACTGTCCTTTACCTGTTGTTCAACGTTGTCCAACGAATGCTTCTTACGAAGCATCTGCAAAGTATACACCGCCGTGCGCATCATGCTTCGAGGGAACGAACAGGCAGCACAGGAACATCGCCGCGATGGAGGCGAATGCCAGAGCGCAATCGGCAGGCGCGGGTACAAGCGACACACCGCCGCTTGCCATCCAGGCGCCGCCAATCAAACCGGCGACAATTACCACCCCAGAAACAGCAACACCTGCAACGGCAAATGCCCTCGTTTGACGACGGCGGAACAGCGCCAGTAAAAATGACGCAGCCAACCAGCTTGCGGCAGTGCACCAAAACTGCGGAGAAACGAGCACGCGCACGGCCACCTCCTGCATGTTCGCGAAACCGTCAGCGCTCAAACACAGGGAAATGTCCCACCCCGACAGCGATCCGATCCCTGCCAGCGAGCCGGGCCCCAGCTCTGGACCGCACGCTGACAGCACCAGTGCAACAACCAGGGAATACACTGTGGCAGCCAGGGCGCGCATCGGCGGAAGACTAAACCCGGCAACCAAAGGCGCCACCTGCCCCAAGCCAACAGCGCCCGCAAGCACCGGAGAAAACGCGACGTTCGCACTTCCCTTCGACGCCTTACCTGCGAAATACCACCACGCCGCAGTAACCGCCGCGAACAGCACGCCTGCAGCAGGTTGCCCCTGCACCACAAGCGCTACAGCAAGCATCTCAAGGCTTGCAAGTGCACCAACGTGCGGTACCACCAACCCCAGCAGCGCGACCACAACAAGGGGTACCACCAGCCACGGGTTGGCGCCAACGAACGCAACCGTGCTCGCAGCGCCCGCCCCAGCGCTCGCCCCAGCAGCGGACCCGCCCGCAACCAGCGGGGCAATACCCGACAGCGCAATCCACGACACAATGGCACTGCCCACACAACCAACGCCATGAGCAAGTGCGGAAAGCGCACGAGGCGATACGTGACGGGAAAGCGCTTGCGACGCTGGGATTATGTCGCGAAGGCGGTCGACAAACCGAGTGTGCGGTGACACTTCGCCTGAGCCCCACTCGTCTTCGTCATCGGGGTCTTCGAAATCGCCACAACTCACCACCGAAGCGAGTTCAGCTATCCCGCACTCGACATCGCCCAGGTATGGCAAATACTCGTCGGCGAATTCCTCCACCGTAGCAAAACGCGCGTCAGCATCAGGGTCGAGCGCGTCGAATAGCACGTTATCGGCTTCTTCGTTAAGATCGTCCCAACATAGCGAAGGCAGCACAAGCTCGGCGTCAACAATGGCAGCCGCCGCATGCTCCAACGATCGCACCCGGAAGGGGTTTTCGCCGGAAAGCATCTCGTACGTAACCGCCGCCAGCGCCCATTCGTCGCAGCGCTCATCGAGCGGCTGCCGGTCGATCTGCTCGGGCGGCATGTACCCGATGGTTCCGCCTCCGGCATAGCCCACCCCTGTTTCATCAGCAAGCGTGGCAAGACCGAAGTCGGTCACCTTCACCTGTCCCTTTACGTCGATGAGCACATTGTCGGGCTTGATGTCCAGGTGTAGAACACCGTTGGCGTGCGCCACGCAAAGCGCGTGCGCCACTCCTTCGAACACTGCCGCTATCTGGTTCAGCGTGAGCTGGCTATCATACTCATGCAACAGCTTCGACAGCGACATGCCCTCAACGTATTCCATGATCAAATACGCAGTGGAATCGCGCACTTCAAAATCATGCACGGAAACAATGTTGGGATCCTCGAGCATTGCCGCCGTGCGCGCTTCGTCCAAACCGGGCAGGTTGGCAAGCTCCCGCACGAGTGGCGTCGAGTCAGGAAGGTCGGATTCATGAGTATCCGTCGAACGCAAACGCGCTGAACGAGCATCTAAAAACTCAGGGTCGGCCGGAAACGCCGACTCAGCTGGAAGCGATGGATGGTTCAGCTCATGAACACCAGCCGCATCGCGTTCGCTCAGTTGAATGGTCTTGATAGCAACGTAGCGCTGAATGCGCGTGTCCCACGCCTTCACCACCGTGCCAAAACCACCCGCACCCGCCTGTTCGACGGGCCGATAGCGATCGAGTATGAGCTTCTTGCCTTTCATGCGCCCATTATAGCGGCATCTGAGAACGCGCTGGCACGGCGGGCATTGTCCCCAGGAAAACACCGAGTAAAGCCGTCTTGCTTTTTCGGAGCTTTTCTGCCCCGCTTCGCCACAACTTACATGCTCGCTATACTTGGGAAATACTGATTAAGGCCAATACGCCTTCAACCACCAAATGAAAGGGGTTCTCATGATCGTTACCACTGCAGACGTCCTGCCCGGTCAGGCTGTTCAGGTTCTGGGCTTGGTTCGCGGAAACATTGTCACGTCGAGAAACGTCGGCCGCGACATGATGGCGGGGTTCAAGAGCATGGTCGGTGGCGAGATACAAACGTACACTGACATGACCAACGAGTCGCGCCAGATCGCCGAAGACCGTATGGTCGCCGCCGCCCAAACGATGGGCGCAAACGCAGTAGTCGCCGTTCGTTTCTCCAGCGAATCCGTGGCCGAAGGAACCATCGAGATGCTGTGCTACGGCACCGCCGTGAAGTTCGTGTAGGCGGCACCGCATGGGAATCAAAGTAGTCAAGGACAAGGTGTGGACGCGCATCGCCGCCGATGATGCCGACAGTGCCTTCATTAAGGAAAAAGTTGGCAAGTGGGAGGTTTCGTTCTCCGATTGTGATACGGCGGCCGCCCTGTGCAAGGAAGCCGTTGAGCGGGGCATTGTCGCTGAAGCACGCTACCGCAATGCCGCAAAGGGCACTATCGCGCTATACGTAAACCGCGACGACGAGCCCCGGCACCGCAACGTGCTCGCATTCTTCAAGGAGCACGGCATGCTTCGCCGCACGAAGAACGGAAACTACGCCGATCTTCCATTCAAGCTCATCTTCCCCGAAAACCCCAATGGTATTGGAAATAAAGCCGAAGCGGCCGAAACGACTGCAACGAACAGCGCAAACGGCACGACTGGCGCAAACAAAACGAACGACACGAACGAAGCCGCGCCTTCGCTGCAACTTTCCACCTTCATGGATGTGGAAACCGGGGAGTTCTTGCAGTAGAATCTGCGAACACAAGCGTGCGTTTGTCACTTCGCCCCACGAAACGGGAAACGCGCGTTGTTGAATATGGAACGAGAGCCTGCACGGAGTGTGGGCGGGAAGGACAGGAGATTAGCACATGAAAGGGCTCTTGGGCGAGTTTAAGGAATTTATCAACCGCGGCAATGTGATGGACTTGGCCATTGGCGTCATTATCGGCGGCGCGTTCACGGGTATCGTCACATCGTTGACCGACAGCATCATCAACCCGCTGATCGCCGTCATCGCCGGTGGCGGAGCAGACTCCATTTCGGGATTGGTGGTTCCTGGCACCAACATCGACTTCGGAGCGTTCTTAAGCGCCATCATTAACTTCCTTATTGTGGCATTGGTCGTGTTCTTCCTGGTGAAAGGCATTAACAACCTGCAGAACATGGGCAACAAACTGGCCCATCGCGGCGGCGAAGACGAATGTGCGGAAGAGCCCGTAGCACCCACCTGCCCCTTCTGCCTGGAAGAAGTGAAGGCCGGGGCAACCCGCTGCCCCCACTGCGCCGGCGCATTCGACACGCCTGCTGGAGAGTAACGATACCACTGGCACTGCATCAGCTTTTGCTTCAACGTCGGAGACCCCGCAGCTCGCTTGGCGAGTTACGGGGTCTCCTGTTGCTCTGGGAATGTCTATGGTAGCACGCTACGCATCCGAGTTAGAGAACGCGCAACGCTTGGCGTCGTTTCAGGCGGTACCTCTTAACGGCAGCACTGGGGGACGCCATGCTTTACGCGGTCGTGCTCTTCGGCACGCTTGCCGTCGTTGAAGCGATCGAGCGTTCCCACCAGATATCCGGTAATGCGACGGATGCGGTCGAACGGCACCGCATTGTACTCGTAGAAGATGCCCACATCCTCGCCATCGACATCGAGCGTCAAACCCGACACGGTACTGTTGGGGTTGCGCCGATTGCCGCGCTCGATATATGCGCGAACTTCCTGCTCGGTTACGCGCACATCGGTATCGTGAGCGTAGTTCACCTTCACGGACACATCCCTCACCATGAAAACGTCCTGCAAGGGCTTCTGATCTTGCTGAAGATTCTGCTGAACCTGGTTTCGCTCCAACACCGCCGTTGCCATGACAGCCTCCTTCGCTTCATCTCGCCGCCACAACACATTGGCTTACAGGTGCTGCGGCAACGTTGTAATCATTTTTTGTTCGCAGCAAATTCCCACTGCGAACTTGTCAAATGTCTCGGATATGCTACAAATTAAGTAGCATTTTCAAGCTCGAGGCAATCCTACCAGAAAATGTAGGGCACAGCAAGATAGACTCCCATATATTGTGGATCACACACTACCAACACGTTTAGCCAGCGTTACACGCTCCGCATCGTCAGAACCGCACGACTACCTCGCGCTATTCCCTTCCCTTCGCGAAGAAGGCGACTGCGATAGCACCAGGTCCCACGTGCGTGCCAATAGCACTGCCAACGGTGCGAATGGGCAAATCTTCCACATGATCAGCCCACAGATGACGACTGTCCTGCATATACTTGCGAATAAGGTCATCGTTCAGGCCCGAGTACGCCAACGCGTACGGTTTCGAGAAGTCGACGCCGCCCACTTTCTCGATCGCTTGGATCAGCAAGTTGTTGCCCTTCTTGCTGCCGCGTGCCTTGCCAAGCAGCACAACCTCGCCATCCTCAATGGTGATCACCGGTTTGATGGAAAGCAGCGTGCCCGCCGTCGCAACCGCTGCAGAAATGCGTCCGCCGCGGCGCAGGTACTCAAGCGTGTCGAGCAAGCCAAGAACGCATATGTTGCGCTTTTCGCGGTCGAGCGCGCAAGCGATATCGGCGGCATCCATGCCCTGATCACGCAGGTGCATGCCCCGTTCAATGAGAATGCGCTCGCCGATGGTTGCGCTCTCGCTATCCACCACGAAGACCTTACCCTCATATCCATGCGCTGCAGCACACGCGCTTTCATACGTGCCCGACAGCTTCCCAGATATAGTAACAACAACAGCTGTGTCACCTGCGGAAACTATGCGTTCGAACACCTCTTCGAACGCATAGGGAACAACTTGGCTCGTTTTCGGCAGCTCATCGCTTTCGATAAGCTTCTCGTAGAACTCAGCATGCGACAACGTAATCCCGTCGAGATATTCTTCGCGATTACCCTGCTCATCGCAAAACGCTACCGTCAATGGCAAGAATGCATCACCGACTACTTCGTCGGCTCGGGGCGCACGTGCACCATCTCCCGCCAGCACGTCATCGGCTCGGGGCGCACGCGCACCATCTCCCGCAAGCATATCGCTTCCGAGGGTCGCTTCTTGGCACGGACACGCCAGCTCAACCATGTCCGATGCCGAGTCAATCACAAAACGAACAGTCATGTTCGGATCCTTTCAATTTAGGCGCGCGAATCAGAAACTTGCCTCGCACGCTTGACGAATAATTAGTTTGACTATCAAACTATTTCGTCATCATACGCGTTCTTTCGCACTGTTGATTTAGCTTCAAAAAGAAACGAAGAAACTGCACGCAATAGCACTCGATCTTCTGAGAACCGCCCTAAAGGCGCTAGGGAAACCTTGGTGCGACAATTTCGTCAATCAGTTGGCACCGACAAGAACAGAACGCTGCTGCTACAATGCATAAAAGCACATGAAAAGAGGCTGCTATGTCCATCGAACAAATTGAGTTCGTCACATACTGTATAGGAAATCTCTCCAAACGTCTCGGTCTATCTCAGTCCGAAATATACAACATGCTCGCCACGAGCGGGATTCTTGACGGCTACATCATCGAAGCGTATGACGTACTTCATACATTTGGCAAGGAATACCTCATGGATGATCTTGTTGAATACATGCACGAAAAGGGGCTGATAGCATGAGGGTCTACCATGCATCCCCCTACGTAGTAGAAAGCCCCGACACAGTCCATTCGAGGAACAACCTCGATTTTGGCCGCGGATTTTACGTTACCACGATGCGCGAACAGGCAGTAAGCTACGCAAGGCGTTTCACCCTTCGAAAGAAAGCGGCATTCCTTAACGAATACAACTTCGACGAGGCGGCCGTTGAATTATTCAAAGTTCTTCGTTTCGATGCTTACGATGAAGATTGGCTTGACTTCGTAATGAGCTGCAGAAAAGACGACGATCAAACCGACTGGGACATTGTCTTTGGAGGCATCGCAAATGACAGAGTGTTTACCACAGTCGATTTATATTTCGCGGGCGAAATAACCAAACAAGAAGCGCTCGGACGTCTCGCGTACGAAAAACCCAATGATCAACTGTGTATTCGAAACCAGAAAGCCCTTGATATTCTGCTCAGTTTTATCGGCGCAAAGGAGCTGTGATGAGCGCAGAAGGTAAACAGACGGTGTTGCAAATGAAGTATGCGCGCATCATCGCTACGATTGCAGAAAAAGAAAACGTCAGCGCGCAAAAAGCCCTGAGTATTTTCTACAACTCGGAAACTATGCCTCTCATTCAAGAGGGAGTCGCTGATTTGCATTGCCGAAGCGATGAGTATTTGGCCGAGGAAATCCTACGGGAGCGACCAAATGTGTCAGACACCTGATGACATTCGCTTCTGTCATCCATAGATAGACACCTTATCCCGCTCACTCCTTATAATGCATGCGTTTTGCATGTATTATACCCTCCATAAACGAGAGCACAAGACCTTATCCGCCTTATCGAGGAGGCGTACTTTGGGGTTGGTTGCAGTAAAGCGAATCGTTGATGTACCTCTCCACAACGCAGGTGGCCGACTCCCTTGGGTTTTCTCCTTTGGAAATCGCTTGCAATACCGCTCCGTCAATTTGAATGCTCAGCATGCACGCATCAATGTCAATGCCTGCTTTGCTCAAAAGCTCTTCGATCAACAGATTCAATTTGCGACGCCTCTTTTGGTAAACCACATTGAGGGGCTTTTCTTTCTCGGCAAGCAGCATCTGCTTGTAATAGCCCACCAAAACAGTGTTGTCATCAGGAAGGCACGTTCTTATGAGAAGGTCAACAATTCGTTCCCTGATCTCTTCCGCATGCATCTTCTCAACCTCAAGGACCACCTCTTCCGACTGTTTGAGCATGAGGTTCACAATGGAGTTGGCACCTTCGTGCAAAAGCCGATCGATGGAGCTGAAGTAGTGCGGTATCTGCGATCGAGGAATTCGCGCCAACTTAGCAACGCTATCGTACGTCACATTGGCAGGCCCTTCCTTAAGCATGATGTCAGCAGCGGTCAAGATAATGGTTGTCCGCATGATCTGCTCTTTGAGGTATTCTGGAGCTGAAGATGACGTACTCATAGACTCCCGCTATCCTGAAATTACGTGGCTAACAAAAGCACTGAGCTTCCTTGCGGTTAAGCCGCTGGTGCCGCTGCGGGATAGGGGTAAACTGCAGCGGCACCAGGAGAGGAACCATAGAGCTGCCGTGGGGGCGTGAAATGGGGAAACTCGGCAGCTCCATGCGGAGGATTAGCTGGAGACTTCTTCGTCAGGCAAAGGCGTCCCGTTCTTCATCAGGTACCACACACCGTAGTTCGGCCGAGGCGACGAGACTACCTTAGGCTTGCGATCCATGATGTTCTTTCGAACCATGAATGCCAGCAGCGCTGCACCGACGCACCCAATGAACAGGATCGCGAATATGCACTGCAATCCGTATGCAGTAACGTACTGAAAGAGCTCTTGGCCTGTAGCGAATCCAGAGCCTATTACCAACGCAATAATGGCACCTGCAAGAATTGCAGCCTTACGCCAACAGATTCCACCACCCGGGCTTACCATCTTCTTCTCCTTATCGGTAGCAGTCGTTAACGGGCGCTCTCGAGCTTTGGTGTTGATTTTGACGTCAGTAACCAACGAACTAAGCGGCATTCTATCAAGGCCGATCTGTATTTTCAATAATCGCGATTAGTTCATCAATTATTCATTTTGGTGCAACTGCAGGATCTTTTATATCACTTGCACAACTATTTGAAGTCATACCGTGCCATAGTAATATTCGGGCTATTACTATGAATCGTTTAACACCACTTTTTTGAAATTCCCCTTCAAGGGGCTTAGGTAGGTGTACCCTAATAGCGGGTTAATTACTGATTTTGAGACTCATTCGATTGTCTTGCCACAACCTTTACGAGACATAGTCTTCGCAAATGGAAACAAGACTGGGAAGATCTTCAACTATCGCAGTCCAAACAAAATAGAAATCAAAGCCGCCATACGGATGAGCGATCTTACTGCGCATTTTAGCAACTTCATCCCATGGATAAGACGGATTGATCGCTTTAAATGCATCCTTATGATTGCTCACAAGCTCACAAATACGCAAAAGCGGCATAGTAAGCAGATCCTGATGAAAAGGGGACTTCGAAAATAGATCTTCGTCGATTCGCTCGCTCTTGATCCTGCTATCAATCATGCGCGCATTGACGAGAACTTCTTGCACAAGAAACGGACTGATGTCGCTTTTGTCATCCATAGACAGACACCTTGTCCCGCTCGAATGCTTCGCGCACAAAGGGATACAGCCTATCGGCTCCACAAATGATATCGACATCACACCCGAGCTGTTTCTCAAGATCAAGATACAGCCCGCCGAGAGCGAACCCGAGGGGCTTCTCAAGCTCGATTACAAGATCGACATCCGATTCGGCACAGGCATCACCCCTTGCGTAACTTCCAAAGAGATGGGCGCGTCGAACGCCGTACTTCGGAGCCACCTGAGCCACTGCAGTAGTTATGTCATCACGTGTAAGCAAACAAACTCCCCGAAGAACAGCACTTACTTTGTGCCCATTCTAGCATAGACCCAGCAAGTAACCGTAACAGTCACGCTGGCATTCTGTTCCAACACTGTCGAAAACTCAATGCTGCCGGAGCGAAACGACGTACCCGCTCAAGTGTGTCAAAGAGCAGAGTCTCCCCCTAACACATGCACCCCACATATACGAAACAGCCCACAAGGACACCGTTGGCACTCGGCTAAAAAGCAGCATCCAACCAGAGACAATTCACGCCGTTAGCGGTGCAGAGGGATTGAAGCTTTTTGTCGACAGTGAAGAGAGTGGCACCCAAACGGCGTGCCAACACGAAGTAGAACAGATCATAGGACGAATGACCGAGCCTGACCGACTCAGTCATAGCTTCAACCCAAAGATTGCCATCGTCGTAAAAATCATCAACAAGAGCAATAGCATCCCGCCCACAATCAATTGCCTCTTCAGGTGTCAGATGTTTTCCGCGCATGTATTTTGTGAGCGCATGGGTAACCTCAGTAACAAGCAGTGTTGGCGCTGCGATTCTTTCGTCTTTTAAACGCAGTATCTTGAGTGCTTCCCCATATTCCGTTCCCATGACCATGGCGAGGGCGGCATTCGCATCTAGCACGATCATCATTTCTCTCCTGCTACGGCAGCAGCGAGTTCATCGAATCGCACATCGCGCTCGGCACGAGCCTTAGCAAGCATGATGGACGGTTCAGGAATACCGCTACGTAGCTTGCTTTGTCGCTCACGAGCTCGTCGAAGTATTTCTTCACGTTTGGTATTGCGAGCCTCGCGCTCTGCGAGAGACTCGACAGTAAATGGCCGTCGCTGCTCGGGGGTACGCTGCGCCTGATCGCATTCGTGAATTACTTGTTCAACTGAAGCGACAACTTGTTGCGCGATACTTCTATGATTGCGAGCTGCGAAAACACGCAACTCCCCGTAAAGGTCTTCAGGGAATTCTCTTACTTGCAACGCCGGCATAATGTCCTCCCTCTAATACATGCAATTTGCATGTATTATACCTTCCATAAACTAGAATACAAGGCTTTATCCACCTCGCCGATGAGGCGGAACTCTAGCTGCGTTACTATTCGCGGGCGAAACTTTTCATACTCAGCGCAACTGCCCCCGAGTGTTGCAGTTACTTTGAAAAGCTACCGTCGTTGATGTTCCTTTCCACAACACGGGCGGCCGACTCCCTTGGGTTGCTTCCTTCGGAAATCGCTTGCAATACCGCACCATCGATCTGAATGCTCAGCACACACGCATCAACGTTCATACCCGCTTTGCTCAAAAGCCGTTCGGCCAACAGGTTCAATTTGTGCCGTCTCTTTTGGGAAACCTCGTTTAAAGCCTGCTCTTCGTCGGCGAGCAACATTTGCTTGTAATAGCCCACCAGAAGAGAATCGTTCTCGGGAAGACACGTCTTGATCAGAAGACCAACAATTTCCTCCCTGATCTCTTCCGTCTGCATTTTCTCAGCTTCGCAGACAGCCTCTTCCGATTGTTCGAGCATGAGGTTCGCAATGTAGTTAGCCGCTTCACGCAAAAGGCAATCGATGGAGCTGAAGTAATACTGTATCTGGGATCGAGGAATTCGTGCCAACCTAGCAACGCTGTCGTACGTTACTGCGGCAGACCCTTCCCTGAGCAAAATATCAGTAGCGGTTAAAACGATGGACGCCCGCATGATCTGCTCTTTGAGGTATTTTGGAGCTGAAGATGACGTGCTCATAGACTCTCGCTATCCTGAAATTGCTTGGTTAACAAAAGTACTGAGTCTTCTTGTGGTTATGTGAGTGGTGCCGCTGCGGGATAAGGGAAAACTGCAGCGGCACCAGGAGAGAGGAACCATTGGGTTTCCGTGGGGGATACAGAATGGGGAACCACGGGAACCCAAGGCGAAAAGTTATCGAGGAACTTCTTCGGCAGGCAAAGGCGTCCCGTTCTTCATCAGATACCACACATCGTAGTTCGGCCGAGGCGACGAAACCGTCCTGCGATCCATAGTGTTCTTCCGAACCATGAAAATCAGCAGCACCGCGCCGACGTACCCGTTCAGAACGTACACGACATTCACGAGCATGCGATACGGAACGAACAGGCCAATGACAAGGCCCGAAACACCGAGCACAACTGCAAGAATGCGAAACTTTCGAGTCCCCTCCTTCGCGAAGCGAGCAACGGGGTTATACAGCAAGGGCACTGCGGTTGCGCATATACCGACGAACACCACGACGGCATATACAACCGAAAGGGCGGGGTTTAGGCTTTCCGCAAGAATGAGGTTGGGTATAGCTGCATTCCACACGTAATTGGTGCCATCAGTGGTGTTGATGTTAGCAATCTGAGCTAGAACAATTATCAGGATAGCTGCGCAAATAGTCACCGTTGCAATGATAATGCCAGCCTTCAGGTTCTTAAGCTCGTTTTTCGCGCCCAGCAAAGTAGTGAAGCTCGAGAACCACAGCAAGACAAAGCCAGCATAGGATAACCCGGACATCAGCCAGTTTCCACCGGCTTTGGTAACAGTCTGGCCCGCCTCCGCTCCCTGATAGGTGCCGCTCGCGATGGTTTCAAGACCCTCAGATATATGAGGCCAGCCCACAATAAGCACAGCAATACCCACAACAACGAAGAAGCCTATCTTGATAGGTCCGATCACGCCGATAATGTTGACAAGTTTGTTTAACCCTGCCGCCACAACCAGAATAACCAATCCAGCAAGCAGGACACCGCCAACCCATTCGGGGATACCGAACCCCTGATGCAGCGTAGATGCCGCACCTCCAACCATAACAAAGAAGGACATGTAGCAGAACAAGGTCGAGTAATAATCGAATGCGGTGCCGATAGTCTTTCCGCAGAAATACTTGAACACATCGTTGCCAACTTCGTAACGCTGCTCAGCGCCTACTTTGGCGAAATTGAAGTTGTAGTAAATGAACAGGATCGCGAACACAGCGATTGCAAATACGCACTGCAATCCATATGCAGTAAAGTACTGAAAAAGCTCTTGGCCTGTAGCGAATCCAGAACCTATCACCAACGCAATGATGGCGCCTGCAAGAATTGCAGCTTTGCGCCAGCAGATTCCACCACCCGGGCTTGCCATTTTTTCCTCCTTGTCGGTAACAATCAGTAACGGGCGCTCGCGAGTTTTGGTGTTGATTTTGACGTCAGTAACAACGAACCTAACGGCATTCTATCAAGGTCGCTCTGAATTTTCTATAATCGCGATTAGTTCACTGATTATTCATTTTAGTGCAGATGCATAAAAGTCTGCATTCTTTGTCCAAGAAAGAGGTGAAGCACCAGGTTATAGCCGATATTAGAAGAAACTGCTTGAACTAATTGGAAACACTATCGTGATAACTTTACCATGTTCATTAAATCTTGTACATGAATTGGAACACGTCTTCGCGTTGGATGATAACCTGCATGCCCAACTTCGCGCCGGCTTCTTCGAGACGTTCCTGCACGGTATTAAAATCGGCGACGTCGGTGTTCAGCGTAGTGAGCATGGTCATGCTAAAGATGTCATCAAGAACGGTTTGGCTGATGTCGTCGATGTTCGCATCACATTCAGCCAACACCGTAGAAATAGCCGCAACCACGCCGCTACGGTCTTTCCCCAAAACAGATATAACACACTTCATTGGAAGGTCCTTTCACGAGGTTTCCCGCATTGTAATACAGAAGCGGCCAGCTACACGTGCGACCCAGCCGCGACCGCACCATCAAGCGAACACTACGGACGAAAGATCAGCTGTAGCGCTTCTTGCCGCGTATTCTGACTACGCTCGAACACACCGCGCACTGCGCTGGTGGTTGTGCTGCTGCCTGGCTTTTTCACGCCACGCATGCTCATACACATGTGCTCAGCCTCGAGCACAACGATCACACCTTGGGGGTGCAGTTGCTCGATGAGCGTATCAGCAATCTGGCTGGTTAAACGTTCCTGCACCTGCGGGCGGCGCGCGTATACGTCAACCAGGCGTGCAAGCTTCGACAGCCCGCAAATGCGCCCATCAGCCGCAGGAATGTATGCTACGTGTGCTTTGCCGAAAAACGGCACCAGATGATGCTCACACATCGAGTAGAAAGGGATGTCACGAACAAGCACCATTTCCTCGTGATGCTCGTCAAACGTCGTTTCGAAATGCACGGCAGGGTCCTGCTCCATGCCGGCAAACACCTCTTCGTACATGCGCGCCACGCGGCCGGGGGTTTTAAGCAACCCTTCGCGATTCGGATCCTCTCCAATTCCTTCAAGAATCAGGCGCACGCCTTGTTCGATCTTTTCCGTATCCACGTAACAAACCCCCACTCAAACGCGCCTGTTCTTACCTGGGACATTCTATACCAAGGTTGTCAACAGCCCCACGGCGTTTCCGCTCGGCCCACCCAACCCTGGTCGGCCATTTCGAGCCACCCGGGTTTCTCGATCGTTTCACTTCCTAAGCGTCAGCGCACGCGACGCGACGCCACTGCGAATCCGATTGCGCCTACGGTCAGCACAAGCATCGTTGCCACGCGCCCAACACTGAGTGGCTTGTAACCTACGAGTGTAATACCCACAGCGAACATCACCAGTGCTGCACAGATGGCGGCTATCCACCCAAAGTAGGTTCTCATCACCAAGCCCCCTATTGTCGAACTCCACCAACGCACAGCGATGGCGCCGCAACGCGCGGCGCCATCGCAATAAGCTCGTATCACGCACCCATAACCAAAGCTGCGATAGCTTTTTGAAAAGCCATCCGACACATCCGGCACCTCAGCAGCTTGAAAGCTGTGTGCTTCCGCAATCGAGCCACCTCGTGAATCACCTAGTAATCCAGCTCGTCGTCGGCCACGCGCCCACGGAACGTGCGATAAATGATCACGTGGTAAATAAGCACCAGCGGCACGCCCACACAAGCAATGCCCGTCATCCACGACAGCGCCAGCTCAGATGATGCCGCAGAGGCAATGGTAATGGAGGCGCCCACGCTATCGGCGGAAGCAACCACCAAGTTGGGGAACATGCTCGCGGCAAGCAGCGCAACTAGGCACACCGCAGCGGCAGATTGCAGCACGAACGACCCGATGTCGCAATTCTTCTTGCCTGCCATGATCGCCGCGACCACAGCAACCACGAACAGAATAGCGAACACCCAGCGCACAACGCCCAGTTGAGCAGCCATTTCAGGCTGCACGATAACCAACGCGTACACCGAAACGGCAGCGAACAACACCAGCGCAACAATCTGCAGCGGCATGCGCAACTTGGCGGCGCGGTCCTGCATGTCAGAGGGCTTCGGAGCTTTCAGCGCCACCCACGATGCACCGGCAGCAAGGCACATAGCCAAACCGAGCAGACCACACAACAACGTGAACGGCGTGATCAGGCCCAACAGCGGAACACCGCTGTAGTTGCCGGCGGCGTCCATGGGAATGCCTGCGTAGATGTTGCCTACCGCAACGCCCAAAAGCAGCGCCGGCAAAAGCGACCCAACCGTGAACAGAACATCCCACAAACGCGCCCATTTGGGGTCGTGCGCACGATACTCAAGAGAAACCGCACGAACAATCAAGCCAAACAGCACCAGCATAACCGCCAGGTAAAAGCCCGAGAACGTGGTGGCATACGCCGGAGCGAATGCAGCGAACAGCGCACCGCCCGCCGTAAGCAGCCACACCTCGTTGCCGTCCCACACCGGACCAATAGCCCGGCGCACCACAGCCTTGTCACGCTCGTTTTTCCCCAGCACCGGATACAGCACGCCAGCACCAAGGTCAAAACCATCCAGCACGAAGTATCCAGCGATCAATACGAAGATGAGAATGAACCACAGTATCTGAAGAAACGTCATGGTTACTCACCTTCCTTAGAAGCGTCAGCCGTCTCGACCGCAGACGCAGAAGCGGTCTCAGTTGCCGGTACAGCAGACACAGTCGCACGCGTCGGCGTCATGTCCTGCGCCGGTGCGACCTCATCGCCCACGGGACCCTTCTGGATAAAGCCCTTCACAATACGAATCCAGCCAATCAGCAAGAATGCATAGATGGCAATGAACAGCGCCAGCGTGATAAGCAGCTCAGGAGCCGACACCGATTGAGAAATGGCATCGTTAGTAAGCAGGCTCACGCCGTCAGGACCACTCACGGACGGATACACTACCCACGGCTGACGACCAACCTCGGCGGTAATCCAACCGGTTTGAATGGCAATAAACGGGAACAAGGGGCCGATAACGATCAAGCGCTGCAGCCACTTCATGTTCGCAATCTTCCCGCCGCGCAGCGTGAACACCAAGGCCAGAATAACCACCAGCATGATAGCGCCGTACATAGCCACCATAAGGTGATAGCTCTGGAACACAAGGTTTACTGGCAGCTCAGACGGGTTGATGTCGCCGTACTTCTCGGTTTCAGCGAGCGAATTTAGGCCCTGGTACTCGGTATCGAAGGTGCCCGTAGCCAAAAAGCTCGTGCCGCCGGGAATGGCAAAGGGCGCGAGAACCTTCTCGCCGTTCTCGTCAACCCAGCCGAACGCATACAGCGGCGGAATCTCGTCTTCGTACATACCTTCCATCATGGCCATTTTCGTGGGCTGCTCTTCCCACACCAACACAGCGGAAGCATGAGCAGCAAAGATCATGGCGCAGCTGGCAACAATGCCCACCACAGCACCGATCTTCATGGTCTTCAGAGCGAATTCCTTGAACTTGCCACGAAGCAGATACCATGCCGCCACAGCCATAGCAACGAACGCACCCATGATCAGCAACGCGATGACCGTATGTGCGTAGCGAGGCAGAATGGACGGGTTGAACGCAGCGGCCAAAAAGTCAGTGATAACCGCTTTGCTGCCGTCAGCCGCAAGCTGGGCTCCGGCCGGCGTTTGCATCCACGAGTTCGCAATGAGAATCCACAGGGCAGAAAGGCACGAGCCAAACCACACAAGCCAGGCAGACACCGTGTAGAACTTCAGCGACACGCGGTTGCGACCGAACAGCAACACTCCCAGGAATACCGACTCCAGGAAGAACGCGAACAGCGCCTCGGCCGCCAGCGGCGCACCGAAAATGTCTCCCACGAAGCGCGAGTAGTTAGCCCAGTTCGTGCCGAACGAGAACTCCATCGTGATACCTGTGGCAACACCGATGGCGAACGTGGCCGTGAAGATTTTCACCCAGAAGCGAACTGCATTGCCTTCCTGCTCGGCGGATGCGTCACCCCTCTTCACGGCGCGATAATGCTTTGTTGCGTTGATGGCCAGAATCAAGCCAAGGCCAATGGACAGCGGCACGAAGAAGAAATGGTAGGCAACTGTCAAAGCAAACTGGATTCGGGACAGCAGCGCAACATCGGTTAGCAGATCCATCGCACACCCCCTTCTATTTGTTACGAGATGGAAATACCGTTACGGTTTCATTCTACCAGCGAATCGAGGGCATCCGCAATATGCTAGTTATTTTGTAGCATTTGTTCTATCGGGCACAACACGCACACCGGAGTGTCATTATTGCCCGCCATGCAACCCTCGTTCGCTCCATTGAACCCTTCTTTTTTGCGTTGGTTTCACAACGCATACGTTGCTTCGCATCATTATTTGAGACACCTGAGATCCACACCCGAGATCCGTTGACGCAAATTGAACGAGAAATTGGCAAAACGATGAAGCGAACTGCTTATTCAGTAAACTCGTCCAGCGAAAGGCCCACGGGACAATGGTCGCTGCCGAACACCTCTGGGTAAATGCTGGCAGCCTGCACACGCTGGCGTAGCTGCTCGCTTACCAGGAAGTAATCGATGCGCCATCCAGCGTTGTTCTTGCGCGCATTAAAACGGTAGCTCCACCACGAGTACGCACCCTCTTCCTGGCCGTGCGTCAGGCGGAACGTATCGATGAATCCCGCATCTAATAGCGCGGTGAACTTGGCACGCTCTTCGTCGGAAAACCCTGCGTTTCCCCTATTGGGGCCAGGATTTTTCAGGTCAATCTCCTGATGGGCCACGTTGAAGTCGCCGCACATGACTACCGGTTTCGGATTCGTTGCATCCCCGGGCTGTGTTGTTGGAAGCACCGCGACATCCACGTGCCCCGTCCCAAACTCCGCCGGTCCTTCGCCCGGGCGCTCTACGGGCACACCCGCCGGCAACACTCCTGATTCAAGCCCCGTACAGAACTCGCGAAACGCATCGTCCCATTCCATACGATGATCAATGCGTGCCAGCTCGTTTTGTGCATTTGGGGTGTACACGCATACAAACCAGAACTCGGGGAATTCAAGCGCACAAATGCGCCCTTCGGTATCGAGATGCGGGAAACCCAGCCCGTGCAGCACCTGTAAGGGCAGCCGCTTGGAAAACACCGCCGTACCCGAGTAACCTTTGCGCTCAGCATAGCTCCAAAACTCGTAGTAGTCCGGCAAATCGGGTGCAGCCTGACCTGCCTGCAGCTTCGTTTCCTGCAGCGCGAATATGTCGGCATCAAACGCGCTCACCACGTCCTCGAACCCTTTTTTCAGCACGGCGCGCAAGCCGTTCACGTTCCACGACACGAAGCGCATGATAACTTTCCCTTCCCAGCCGAACTCGCTATCACTCCCACGAGCGTTTTACGGGCAATCCCCAGTGAAACGCCGCTATTGTAGCGCACGGAAACACAGCAGTTGTCAAAGACTGTAGTGTAAGCAAAATAGTACTTTACTTAATACTAGTTGCACGCGTCATGCAGATTCCACTTTAAGAGCCTGACTACGTACAGGAACTTCATACCACTTACGTCCATGCTGACAGTTTCTCTTTATCACTGAAAATCATCTTGGGGTTCATGACGTTGATTCAAAAATGCCCGCGAGCTTTCTATCAGGTATTTTTCAAATTCTTGCAACACAAAGGGCTTGATTTTTCTTTATCACCTCTTTATCATCTCTTTATCAACTCACGTATTCCAAGGAGTCGAAATGCCCAACCAGCACTCAATGGATCTTGTTTATTCCCTCGTTGGTTATCCGGCCGAAACCGAATGGCTTGAATTCAAAGAAAACAACAAGGATCCTCAGCGGACAGGCCGTGATATCTCAGCCCTTGCCAATGCCGCTGCTTTTTGCGGACACGATTACGGCTATAAAATATGGGGCGTTCGCGACTCCGATCATGCACTGGTTGGAACCACTTTCGACTATCTTCGAGCCAAAGGAGAAGGAAATCAAGATCTGCTGGTTTGGCTCACCCGCCACCTTACTCCTAATGCAAACTACGAGTTCAGCCAGGTTACCGACGATACCAACAGGCGCTTTGTCATCCTGAAAGTGAGAGCAGCATCGGGACAGCCTGTACGCTTCAACAACGCCGCCTACATTCGTGAGGGAAACGCAACCACATGCCTTGCTCTCGGATCAGCTAAAGAAGAAGAGTTATGGCGCAGACTTCAACGCGCAACGTTTGAATTCCAAACTGCCATCGAAAACATCCCAGCAAAAGACGTGCGCGAGCTTCTTGCCGTTGACGCGTATTTCGATTTGCTCGGACTCAAACAACCCACCGACTTAGCATCGGCACTCATCCCCTTTGCAGAACAAGAACTTATCAAGTACCAAGATGATGGAAACTACGCGATAACTAATTTAGGTGCTCTCCTTCTTGCAAAGAAGCTGTCCGGCTTCCCAGGGTTGAGAAAACGCCCGCTTCGAGTAATCCGATTTGAGGGAAAAAGCAACCTCAACATCATCGCCGACCGCACCTTTGACGAAGGCTATGCACTGGTAATTCCTCAAGCTGAAAGCTACATTATGGCCTCATTACCCGCAAAAGAGATCTCTGAGGGAGCTTTCCGAAAAATCCAATACGCATATCCGCAAGCTGCCATTCGCGAACTGCTCATTAACGCTATCGTCCATCAAGACGCAACCGTTACCACCGCTGGCCCACTAGTAAAGATATACGATAACCGCATCGAGTTTAGTAATCCCGGATCGTGCCTCATCCCCACTGACCGCATTCTCAATGCCCAACCAAAAACTCGAAATAACGGACTGGTGCGCATGCTGCGTCAAATGGATCTTTGTGAAGAAGGAGGCACTGGGTGGGACAGAGCGGTTGAAGCGTGCGAGAGTCGATTTATGCCCGCTCCAAAAATTATCAGCACCGAAGACCTTGGAACCACCGTTTCTCTCTATTCGGATTCGGCTTTCGATCGCATGACAAAAACCGAGCGCATGGAAGCCCTCTACTGGCACGCCTGCCTTATGTACGCACAAGACGAATCAATGGGGAATCAGAGCCTTCGCAGCCGCTTTGGTCTGAACAATGAAAGAAAGAATACCTTGGCTATCTCACGGCTAATCAGAGAAGCATGCGAGAAAGAGCTTATCAAAGAAGAAGATGAAAACGCTGGAACTAAGTTCAAACGATATATCCCTCATTGGGCATAAAGTAATGGAAGATAGCTTGGCGATCGGGCAATTTCTCTTTATCACTGAAAATCATTTTGGGCTTCATGACATTGACTCAAAAATGCCTGCAGGCCTTCTATCAGGCGTTTTGCAAATTGTCGTGATATAATGGACGTCGTTTTTCTTTATCATCTCTTTATCAACGTTACGTCGCTTGATCGTTTCAGCCAAAGGTCATCTTATTCTCTTGGTGCGTGCGTGAAACGCGTAGGTGTTCGGCGAAGACCGTGAACTGCAGGCTCTGTGCGATAAAATCCTTCGCTGGATATGTCGCCTGTGAATGTCCCGAGCGCCCCTCTCAGCCTAAGCGGCTTGCTAATTGCCTAGCTGATGCGCTTGCGCATGGGTTCAATTTGGCTACAATCTACAATCTACTCGTCAGGGCAGTCGCTTGCGGAACGAGAATCGACACCGCGATCGAGCCGTTCACCTCGCTCGGACATCGTCGTCTCGTCCTGTCGTCTTCGCTCGAACTTCTCAATCGCCAAATACTGGGCTAGCTCCTTCACCTGTGTGTCGAGCTGGGAGATGCGGATGTTCATAGTGAGACACTTTACCAACAAGACGAAGATACAGAAGAGAAAGACGAAGTTTGTCGGGTCGTACACACCCGCCACTGATGACATCCACTCGAAGATGCCCGGGAAGATGCTCACGACCAAAAGGGCAAGCGCCAGGATAAGCCAAAACAGGGAATCCTCCAGGCGAACCTGAGAATTGCGCACCTTACGCAGAACAAGAATCAAAACCAGAAGCGCGGCAATCACCAAAACAACGCGCAATGTCAGCGTCATCATCGGGCATCACCGCCACCTCTAAGGTCCTTGCGAAAGAACTGAATGAATAGGATCGACATAATCATGCGAGCCATATAGAGAACCGAGCTCTTCAGATTGAGGTAGCTCTGCCCCGCGTAACGCTCCCTCATCTCGACAGGCACCTCGCAAACGCGCGCGCCCGCGCACTTTATCAGATAAGAGATGGTGTCTGGCTCGGGGCCGAAGTTCGGCTCCGTCGAGAACAGCGGGATCATCCGTTTGCCGAAAGCGCGCATACCCGAGGTAGGGTCTTTGATAGTGGTGCCCGTGGTAAGCTTGATGACCTTCTCAATCAATATACTGCCGAACATACGCAACGATCGTGGTCGCTCGCCCACGATGAAGCGGGATCCCACTACAATATCACTCTTTCGCGTCGCATCCACGAGAGCTGCCACGTACTCTGCGCAATGCTGGCCATCGGCGTCGAACTGCACCACGCAATCGTATTCGTAACGATACGCATAGCGCATGCCCGCTTGGAATGCCCCTGAGAGACCCAGGTTGATGGGCAGATCGAGAAATGGGTACTTGTTGCGCCGGCAGACCTCAGCCGTCGAGTCCGACGACCCGTCGTTCACAACAAGAAAGTCGACATCGGGGTTGAGCCGACGCAAGTCGGTTACCGTGTTCTCCAGCGAGGCTTCCTCGTTGTACGCCGGTATGACGCAGAGCGCTCTCAAACCCATCTCCTTTCGCCCGCGGGTGTCAAACATCCTTGCAATTATAGCGCACCTCGAAGCGATAGCCCGATCAGCGCGGCAAGCCCAGTCAGTCTTCAGTCTCCACTAGCACGGAAACATAGTCGCTGAAGTGTTCAGTAAAATGTTCGAGCTGCTCCTCTGACTCGAAGCGAAAGAACAGCACACCCAGCGCCTTGTTTGCGTTGGAGAACGCATCGACCACATCTCCCGCCTCAACATACATGACCTCGCGATAAAAGGTCTCCTTGGCAACTCCAGAAAGCTCGTAGCCCCGATAGCGCCCCTTGTCTGTAGAATGCAGAACGAACGTCGCATTGAGCACCCGCCCGAACTCCCAGTCGATAAAACCCGGATTCTCCCCCATAGCGCATCGGATATTGGCCTTGACTAGATCGACACCACTCGCATCGGACAGCTGAACAGGAATAAGATTCCCCCCTGCGCGGCTCCCCAACTCCAAAACATACGGCTCATTATCGGCACCGTAGATTACCTCAACATTGAGCTCCCCAAAGCGAATACCCAGCGAGGTGACAAGCTCTTGTAGAACCATTTTTGTTCGACGATATTGCTCGAAGGTGAGCCCTGATGGCATCCGCTCGCCCACGGGAACAAGGGGTGATCCGCAATCGCGTAAACACGACATAAGCCCCCAGAACCTCACGATGCCGTCCACGACGAAAATGTCACCGCCGACAACGCGGGGAAACCCATAACTAATATACTCCTCGACGATAACGATGCCGTTTCGACCATAGGATCGGGCATAATCGATCGCTTCGCTTAACTTCGAAAGATTGTGGAGTACCGTGACACCTTTCGATCCCGAAGAGTCGGTGGGCTTCACGACCACTGGCAGACGGAGAGCCTCAATGTGGCGTCTCACATGGCAGACATCCTCCTCAGCGTCGAAGCTGCAGGACTTCGGACAGGGAAACCCATTTTGCGTCAAATGCTCCCTGAACAGGCTCTTCGAACTCATTATCTCGACCGTCTCAAGAGGATTGGACGGCAAGCCGAGCTGTTCGGCAACGTAGGCCGCCGTCGGAGAGGCAGGATCGGATGAGTACGCGATCACTCCGTCTACGCGCTCCTTGCGCGCAACCCCCAGAACCGCATCCCTGTCAGTGGTGCTGACCAGATAAAACACGTCAGCGTAATGCTGACCTGGGTTGTCGGTGAGATAGTCACAGAGAACCGTGCGATACCCGCACGACTTCGCCACCTCAATGGCAACAACCTGCTGTCGAGATCCGCCAAGCAGCAGCAGTGTCTTTCTGTCATCCAATTCAAACCTCTTCTCTCAAAGTCAGCAGCTACAAGCATGCTGCAGCATTAATTATAGGGCAGCAGACATCCCCAATGCGTTGCACCCGCCAAAACCAGCAGCCAAAGAAGCAAATCACAACTCACAACCCAACCGCATCAACTATCATGAACAAAACGCTTCGTAAGCGGAAAAGTTCCTATATCTGAAAGGTACTCCATGTACGATAAAAATACTCTTTCGGCGCTTCTCGCCGACGGCTTCACCGAGCGAATGGCTGCAGAGTTCCTCGAGATGAAAGAAGCCGAGATAGCCAGCGGGATGTTCGATCCCACATACCTCTCATGGGCGCACGAGAACGGCTTCTTTGCCGAATCCGCTTGTGCCTATGGGCTGAGCGCAGAAAACATCGGAGATTACCTTTCCGACTACGACTACTGGAAGCTCTGGCCGCTCAACGACTGGCAGCGAATTTGGATAAATGACAAGCTCACACTCAACGCTATGCTCCTGGGCACCGATATGCAGCACTATCTTCCCGAGTACTACTACTACACTACCCCCCGAGGCTTCCTTCCCTTGCAGGACAGCAAAGGAGTAGCCGACGTTTCAGGACTCATCGCTATCCTCAAGGAGAAGGGTGAAGTAGCCGCCAAACCCTGCAACGGAACACTTGCCTGCGGATTCCACAAACTGGAGTTCGTCGATGGCGCCTTCATTTTTGACGGAAAGACCGTGTCCGAAGACGAGCTCGTGCGGTCACTCCAAGAGATGAAGAACTATGTTTTCACCGAGTTCCTACACCCGGCAAAGCCCTTGGCGAAGATCAGCCCGCGTATCCACACCATTCGAGCCATTGTCCTTAACGAAAGCGGCGTTAACCCAGAACTCGTCGCCGCCTACATCCGCTTCGCCGTGGGGGGAGACGAAGATGGGCACAAGCCTAACTATGTGCCGCCCACCAACAGCAATATCTTCTCCTACAACGCCAAGATTAACCTGGATACAGGCCACATCTCGAACGGCACGATCGTCTACGCCAACAAGGTCATCAATGCCCCCCAACACCCCACGAGCAATGCCCTCGTCGATCTGACCATCGACTGCTGGTCAGAGGTGGTTGATGTCATGAAACGCATGAGTATGAAGTTCGGTGCATGCGAGTATCTTGGGTTTGACATCGGAATAACCGACAAGGGTCCAAAGATCATGGAGATCAACTCAAACTCAGGCATCAAATACATCCAGGTGTTCCAGCCGCTGCTCACCGACGAGCGCACGGCGTCGTACTACAAGAGCCGCATCGCAGAAATCAACGCTCTTACCGCCGAGCAAAAAGCTCACCGAAACAACATCTGGCACTAAGACACTAGCATA
>NZ_JAAKEB010000017.1 GCF_011038965.1 Adlercreutzia sp. ZJ141
TGCGATCTGGACCATCGCAGGCCCATCATAGGACAGGAAAGCCTTTTTCTGATTCTCATGTCAGCGGTACGGTTTAACCGTCTACCGCACCACAGGCATAGCCTGTGGGTTTCTCACATGGCGCTAAACGCACTCCTGGGGGATACGCTTACCCCCGCATACAATCTCGCGAAAATTACAACGCCCATAATGAGACAACGCAGCTGCCGATGCAGTGACACATCAGCATACTCTTCGGGTGTGCTTGGCAACCCTTCTCAGTGAAGATGCGATGGCCTATTCCTCTGTGTGAACGCGAAATCATCAGAAAGGCCCAGCAGAAAGTCTGACGAGCAATGGAGCGTCTTTGATAAGGCTACGACGTCGTTGGCGCTTGGTACGTAGCGCGCTGTCTCCCAGTTGGAAATGGTCTGACCAGAAACGCCGATTTCCCGGCCGAGCTCAGCCTGATTGAGCTGCGCTGCCTTGCGAGCAAATGCAATACGCGACCCGATGAGCCGTCTTTCATCCATGTCAACCCTTTCCAACGTGTCTAGAGAAAATCCTACTAGAAAGGAGAAAAAAGCAGCTTACTGCAAAGTGTATTTATAAGATTGTTTATAATCATCCTAAGAAAATACAGAAAGTGAGTTTGAGTATGGCTTCGGAAGGCTTTAAGCGCTGTCGTCAGCGAGCGAACATGTCTCTCCACGAGGCAGCAGAGAAGCTTGAGGTATCACCGTGTGACCTCGCTCGGTTTGAGGAAGGGGAAAAAGAACCTGATGCGCTTGTTGTCAGACAGATGGCGCTCGTATACAGCTGCACCTGCGACGAGCTGCTAGGGATCGAAAGCACACGGCATCAACCGGTCGAGTAGCTGAAGATCCGAATAAGAACGTAAGCATGCCATCGCTACGGAAAAAGGCGATGGTATGCGAAAAGAAAGGAGAATTGTCATGAGAACAAAAACTAGACAGCGTTTGATCGTCGTAAGCCTGTTTTTCGCGGCGTTGGTATCGCTTGCACTTGTTGGTTGTGGGGGCGACGGAAATACCACACCCTCTCAAAGCGATGACAAGACGGGAGACTCAACTCCTAGCAAGGATGCCATAAAAATAGATGACATACTCTGGTCCGTTGACGGCATAATCGAGGATGGCTACAGGCGCGTTGCCATGCAGTACGTTAACAATACCGACTATGTTATAGCCAATGTCCAAATGGAGTTCAGAGTCAAACCCGATGCTTCCGATGAGCAACTTGAGAGCGCATTTGCGAGCATGAAAGACGAGACATGGTGCCCAGACCCTGTTGGAGATGTGAAACAGGATGGTATGTGGTGTGAGTGCCCTATTCCTGTTGAGCCTGGCGGTAGCTCTGCTCCAGGTACATTGGAGGTTGGAATCACCTACATAAACGATATTGCTCAATATGAGTTGATGGATCTTGACATGATTCGAATTCAGTACATTAGCGAAGGGAAAATGTACGAGGAATACTACGATTTCAAATCGGACTCATACAGCTTGTCACAAACCGTTATCGACGTGAATCAATGGTCGGATAGCGAAATGAGCGCTCTAGTTCCGAGATTCAGCTCGGGTTACGTCGTGGACATCAACGACTTTACTGATCAATTTAGCTTTGATGCAATAGGCGTGACGCAGGAGGAATTCGAGGCGTACGTCGAGGAGTGTAAAGGAATGGGATTCACCACCGATCCCACCTTCACTGACTCGACGTATTATGCAGAGGATAGCGAGGGACTGTATGATTTCAGCTTGTTCTACTCTGCTGATCACCAGAAGATGAACCTGATCCTTAATCGCAACAACCAGTAAACCAAGCTCAAACCGCTAATGAAAAAGTAGCTTGGCTATCTGGCATGGATCTACCGATGAGCTGAAGCTCTGTTTTCTTTGACAAGAGAACCTTTGATAACGAGCGTTCCTAATGCTTCAAAACCCGCGCAATTAATTCACGGTGATAAGCAAGCGGATTCTCATAGTATTGAAAATGAGGTAGACCTGCCGCTTGATAAAGAAGCATACTGCGATCGTGCTGGAAATTGTTGACCCAGCTGACTTTGATGGTCAGCTGGGTTGCGTTATGAAGAGATTCGATCAAGCGATAGTTATACGGTAGGTTCGACCGCCGTAAGGCTGTCCGGAGACAAACGACCTTATAGCAGACGTATCGCTAGAGTCGAATATCGATGATGTCTAAAGAACTAGCTAGCAACACTACGACGATGATGGCGATTGCTATGCCAATAACTACAGGTAGAGCCTTCTTCATGAGAACCCCTTTAAGCCCAATTGATTATCGATAGCAATATAATATTGCGGATAGCTATTATTGCAATATGAATAGCTAGTTGTAAGGAGGCGAACTTGGAAGCCAACGACCGAAGGCAAAGAGAATTACCCGATACCGCAACGGAACAGCAGATCTACCTCGAAGAGGCGCATAAGGCCAGGATTGAAGCCGAAACTAAGCGCGATAAACAAATCGAAAGAAGAGCTTCGAGGAAGAGAGTTCGCAGTGCCATAAAAAGATACCCGCAAAAATGAAGCTTGTAATCATCTTGGTTTTTTTGATGGCAGTGCTTTTGTTTCTCGGATTCGCTCTGCCAGCCTTACTGGACGACGACGAGACCCTATACCTCTCTGAAACAACGCTGAAAGAAGCGGTGAACGTAGAAGACCTGACTGTAATCAAATACACGTATAAAGGCATTGCCGAAAAGGAGAGCGAGTTTCTTTGGCTTGAGACAGTGGATTATCGCGTAAAGTATGAAGCTCAGGTTCCCGTGAGCTACGATATGTCAGCCATAGGATTCTCTACAGACGAAGACAATAAAACCGTCACCGCTTATCTTCCAGATGCCGAGATAGGAACTCCCGTGCTCGACGAGACGAAGCTCGGGTATCTCCCAGAGAATCCTGACGCAAACATAGGTGATGTTTTGGCTCTCTGCAAAGAAGATGCCACCAATGAAATCAATCAAAAGGCGGATGCGATACGAAAAGAAGCGCTCAAGAGTCTGCAGAGTACCGTAGAGGCTCTTACAATGCCCCTCTTAAACGAAGAATACCAGCTGGAATTCAAGAGCTTGTCTGAGTATAACGAATCCGAAGGAGGATCAAATGAAGCTGAATAAGGTCATTTGCGTTTTGCTAATCGCTCTTGTCACTTCCTTTAGCTTGTCCTCCTGCGTCGAAGAGAAGAAACCAAATTTTTCCGGATGCAAGAAGGTTGCTGAATTGGCCACTTTAGAATGTACGTTTCATAACGTTGCTGAGATTTTCAATGATGGAACTGATATGCTCTTCGGCATCAACGTTGGCTACAAAAAAGCTTGGTTTGAGTATGACGGCAAGATTACTATCGGTATTGATGCATCGAAGGTGAGTATCGAGGCCCCCGATGCTAACGGGCTCGTGATCATCCATATCCCCAATGCGCAGGTTCTTGGACTTCCGGATGCAGATGAAACGACTTTTTCAGACATATACAGCGAAAAGGGATTACTCACTAAAATCGAAATGGTAGATCAAGAAAAAGCATACGAAGCTGCACAAGCGGAAATGAAACAGTCTGCCGAAAATAACCCAGACCTAATGTGGCAAGCGCGAAGCCATGCTGAAACGATTCTCGAGCAATATGTCATTAAAGTTGGTGAATCGCTTGGCCAAAGCTATAAGGTAGAGTTCGCAGACGCGGTGTAGTACGAGATTCGGTACTCAGTGGTGTCTGCACGCAGAACAAGAAGCTGGTGCGAAGAATGAGAGAAGTAGACAGCGGGAAGCAATCTGAGATCATCAAAGCCGTGGCTGAAATAACGCCCTTTTCAAAAAGATCGGAAATTGACATTAAGTCGAGCCGCATGACCGAGATTCCTCTTGCCCAAATTGCGATGGGAGTCGGGGCAGTGGCAAGTTTATCGGACGCATTCAGGATCGTTACCACAACGGTCGATGCAAGCGTTCTGGGTGCTGGTGGGCCTGGAATCTACAAACTGTCGTTTCCGAATGGCGTGACAGGCGCTCTTGCTCAATTCCGTGACGGATCAGGGTTTCTTGGCAGCATCATGGATAGGGGCGTTGTTGGCCAGGCACGACTCAACCCCATTGACAACTTACCTATGACGACGACGGTGCCTATAGACCCGATGATGATTGCTGTTGCGATTGCTGTTGCGAGCATCGACAAGAAACTCGATAAGATCATAGAGCTTCAGGATAAAATAATCGATTTCTTAGAACGGGATAAAAAAGCAGAACTCGAAGCGAGCCTCCATGCGCTCAACGACATTCGCTATTCGTATCAGCATAACTGGAACGACGAATCTTTCACTCGTGCCAGTCTTGTTCGGATCATGGATGAGAAGAAGTGCGCGAAAAGAAATGTTGTGTTCTATTCTGGTCGCGTGAAGGATCGGGCGGCCAAAAAGGATCTGATTCATTTCGACTTCAGCACGGATTCCAAACTCAAAGAGATGCAAGATGATTTCGATCAGTATCGCTTGGCTCTCTATTTGTACTCATATGCTTCATTTCTAGAGGTCATACTGCTTAGGCAGTTCTCTGAAGGATATATAAGCTCGGTGACCACTGACATCGAAGAGCACGTTCTTCAGTATCGGCTCGTCTATACCGATTGCTACAACTTGCTCGAGGCGTATTCAAAGCGTTCGGTGGAGACCTTCGCAAAGGGTGCCGCTGGTTTTGCCCTCAAAGGGCTGGGAAATGCTGTCAAGAGGATTCCCGTTATCGAAAAAGGTTCTGTCGATGAAGCCCTCTTGTCTGCGGGTGAAGCGGTTTCTAGCGCAAAGGAGTCACATGCTGAAAAGGCCTTGGGGCTTTTTGTGGAGAACAAGAATTGTGGAGCTCAACCATTTGTAGACACAGTGAAAACCATCGGTCGGTTGTGCAACGATCCTATTGAGTTTCTTATAGATGGCGACGAAATGTATCTTCTCGAAGAAACGAACGGCTGATCAAGCTTGGATCAAAAGCGACATTCCGAATGCAGATGATTACTGGGTTGGCTGTAAAGAGACGCTTTCCAATCGGGCGATGAGCTCCTGCTTTGCATGGATGTCGACTTTACAATTAATACTGCGGTGTGGGTGCGAGCAGTGGAATTGGATATACAAAGCTGATCCTCGACAACCGTAAGACTTTGGCCGCGAGCTAGCAACCGCAGCACATAGGGGTTGCGGACGGCGTCTTTGGGCTCCTGGTAGACCACGCCCTCATTGGCGAGCGCCAGGATGTCGGCGCTCCGCGCGTCGTCGCGCGCGTTGAGCGTCCTCTCAAACAGCATGCTGTTCATCGGGCGACGGAGCTCCCGCACGCTCCACCCGGAATTGGCCGCCTCGCGCTCGTAGAAGGAGCGTTTGAGGTCGTCGTCCACACCCAGTAGCTCACAGTAATGCGACCATGTCAATTTAACAGACAGCGTCTGTTGTTTCTGGTGAGTGAGATAGAAGCGACGCATGTACTGGAGGTTCATCACCGAAAAGCCCTTACCGAGTCGATCGGTGAGCAGCTAGGAGAGTCGCCGGAGCGTACCCTCTCCATATTCCGCCCTGCCACATTGGCTAGTCGCCGGGGGTGCGAGGGGTTATTACTCACCACATCCTCCCTACAATTACCGAGAACAAAGCGTGCGAATAATCAGCAGAAGCCAACCGCCTGGCTGGTAACTCACTTTGGTACCAACAGCCACTAAAATGTCCAATCTCCCCTTTGCCACTTCCCAATCGCTAGTGCTTCGAAGCGTAGTCGTGGTCGTATCCAGGAACGTCCATGTGTGATATCTGCCAGAAGTACAGGCTTGCAACGGTGCAATAGGGGGTAAAACGTCGGCGATACTTCTCGAACAATTCCCTACTTACGACCCTATGATGATATACCATGCGGATTCCGCGATGTATACCAACATCGTCGAAGGCGAACACGTTCATCCTGTTCATGCTGAAGATTAGAATCATTTCCGCAGTCCATCTTCCAACGCCCCTTAGCGATGTGAGGGCCTTGATAGCCGCTTCGTCATCCATGCCCTCCAGCTCGCCTATATCGAACTCACCCGATAGGACCGCATTGGCAAAGGACTTGATGTAGCCCGCCTTGCGAAACGTCATACCGCAACCCTGAAGGTCGTCGATGCTCAGGGCGCCAACAGCTTCGGGTGTTATGGGGTCACCAGTTTTTTCTGTAAGACGACCGAGAACGGTTTTGAGCGCCGATGTTGAAATCTGTTGGCCGACGATGCTCTTCACAACCGAGGTGAACACGTCCCCATCCATGGGACGGCGAATGCTGCCAACAGTCTCGATGACACGTGCCAGCTTTTTGTCCTTCGACATCAGATATTCGATTGCTTCGGCGTCGTATTGGAAGAAGCCAGGCTCGTTGCAGCTGTACATCACGTGCCTTTCGCTCGGGTCATCCACCAATTGTGTCATTAGACGTGACCCAATGTCGCCCAATCTCACCCAAAATAGGCAATATCACTACAACAAAATCTAACTACATAGGGGCCGTATCCGCTGGTCATTAGCGAATATAGCCTCTTACAACTGTCAAACTTGAATGAACACTGATTGATTGAACAACAAAGCCACAGCACGTGGCCTTGTTGTTCAGCCTTATAAGTTATTCGTACAGCGCAACGGCGCGCTCGAGCTGGTTTATGATGTCGATTTGCTGGGGACACATGGCCTCGCACTTGCCACATTTGATGCAGGCACTCGCTGTACCCTCGGCTGCTTGCCAGCTGTACAGGTCCTTAACGAAATCGTGATCACCCGTCATAGCCTCGAGGTTCAATAGCTCCATGATCTGGGGGATCTGGACATGCGACGGACAACCCTTCATGCAGTAATTGCATGCGGTGCAGGGAACGCCCGCAAGTGAACGCAACACACCAATCGCTTCGTTCAAAGCCGTCTCTTCAGCAGACGTAAACGGCACGTTTGCCGTGTAGCTCGCGACGTTTTCCCTCATCTGCTCAACCGTAGACATGCCCGAAAGCACGGCCAGCACGTTCGGCAAATTCCAGCAGAATCGGTAGGCCCACTCCGCTTGCGAGGCGCTCGGGTTATAAGCAGTCAGAACATCAGCGGCGGCCTGAGGCAGCTTGCACAGCCGCCCACCACGTGCGGGTTCCATAATGATGACGGGCTTGTCGTGACGCGCGGCCACCTCCATGAGTCGGCGTGCTTCGTTGTGTGGGTCATTCCAATCCAGATAGTTCACCTGCAACTGCACGAAGTCCATTTCCGGATGCGCCGCGAGCAGCTTTTCTAAACATGCAGCGTCGTCATGCATGGAAAAGCCAACAAAACGAATCTTGCCTGCCGCTTTCTGCTCTTGCGCCCATTCCCACATGCCATATTCGTCGAACTTCGCGGTGCGCTTGCCACCAACGTTGTGCAGCAAATAGTAATCAACGTAGTCGGTGCCCATACGTTCGAGAGACACGTCCAGGCAATTCTTCGCCGATTCTGCGTCGGGCATTGCCCACGCGAGGCACTTGGTAGCAAGCGTGAACGATTCGCGCGGATAGCGCGCAACAAGCACTTCTCCGATTGCAGTTTCAGACGCACCGTCATGGTAAACGAACGCAGTGTCGAAATAGGTGTTGCCTGCTTCCATGAAAACGTCCACCATCTGCTTGAACTGCTCAATGTTGATGCTTGTTTGATCGCCTTCGTCAAGCAGCGGTAACCTCATGCAGCCAAAGCCCATCTTTGATTCGGGAATAATCTGATTGCCCATGAACCGCCCTTTCTCGCTTTCTCGTTCAACAGTAGACTATCGTTCACCGTGTCGGAAGTAAAATACTCATGCGGCATACCAACCTATGCTTATGTGATATGAAAAGGGTAACCCATACCTACTACATTGTGTCCGGAAGAGTTGAGTTTTCAACCTTACACGAGCTACACAAGCGAGGTCACCCCATCTAGAAATGCCTTCGTTGCGCGAGATAGGCGCTGCTCGCGCTTCCACACCAGAAACAAGTCGGCTTCAAGACGCGGGACAAGAGGACGAAACGCCAGCCCACTTCCTGCGGTCGCATCCACAATACCTCCTAAGACGATTGCATACCCAAAGCCTTCCCGGGTGAATCGAGAAACATTGTAGGCTAGGTCGTAGGTCGCGACGATATCAAGCTTGTCCCTTTCCGAACCGAACCATGACATGAGATCGCTTCCCATGGCAGCACGGTACGGAAGAAGCAGTGGCCGCCCGACCAAATCCGTGCGATCAATACGCTCTTTGCAGGCGAGATCGTCATCTTCCCTCATCAACACGCCCCAGGTGTCTTTGGCGGGAATGCGCAGAAAGTTGAACTTCCCGCTATCAACGCTCGACACGACAAGAAGACCTAAGTCAGCAGCATTGTTCTCCAATTTTTCCAGAACGAAATCGCCGTCTCCACTGAGCAGGCGATACGTAACGGAAGGATGCACACGATGAATCCGCTCAGCGGCACGCGCGAGAAACGAAACTGCATCTGTCTCGCCGCATGCGATGCGCACCTCGCCCGTAACAGCCTCCGAGCCAGTAGCCATATCACAACGTATGGACTCCACGAGGTCCACCACCTCCTGAGCTCGCTCGCGAAATACGCGCCCGTCTTCGGTAAGCGCGACACGCTTGCCACTACGATCGAACAGCGCAACTCCCAACTCGGTCTCGAGCTCGATCATCTGGCGTGAGAGTGGAGGCTGGGTCATATGGAGCGATTCGGCTGCCTTCGTGATGCTCCCCTCGCGGGCGACAGCTAAGAAGTATTGCATCGTGCGTATATCCATACAGGGCTCCTTGGAATCCGATAGGCTGGAATCCCAACTGCATGTAGTATATCAACTCAGTATGGGAGTTTATATAAAATGCAACATTGATATATGTAAGCCCTCCGACTAATCTGTTCGGAACAACAGTTACACAAAAGGAGGCTAAAACGTGGAGCGTACCGAATACCTGAAGCGCCTTCTAGCAGGTGAGACGGTAGAAGCCGGCAGCGAGATGCATCTCATGATGCACGATATGAGTCAAGACGCTATCCGCATCTGCATGGACATCAACGGCACCTACCATGCACCCGGCGAGCTCGCGGCACTCATGTCGGAGTTAACCGGCAGGCCCGTTCCTGAGGGCTTCGCCCTGTTCCCGCCGTTCAACGCAGACTGCGGCAAGAATATCTTCCTCGGGAAAAACGTGTTTATCAACAGCGGCTGCAAGTTCCAGGACCAGGGCGGCATCTACCTGAGCGACGGCTGCCTCATAGGACACAACGTCGTACTGGCCACACTCAACCACCATCTGGATCCCGCGCAGCGCGGCAGCATGGTACCCAAGTCCATAAGGTTGGGCAGCGACGTTTGGGTAGGGTCGGGAGCCATTATCTTGCCCGGCATCACCATCGGAGACGGCGCGGTCGTTGCTGCAGGCGCGGTAGTCACGAAAGATGTGGCAGCGCGCACCGTCGTTGCAGGTAACCCGGCGCGTGTCATCAAGCGGATCGAATAAGACAAGTGGGAACAAGTTTCCGAAAAACGCAGCAGCGCGAGAACGAACCGCGCGCAAAATCGAACTACTGAGCAACAGAGAGTCTTACCATAGGAGGAACGTATGACAAAGGTAGTGCAAACAGCAGGACGCGACCAGCTGGGGGACTTTGCCCCGAAGTTCGCAGAACTCAACGATGACGTGCTATTTGGGAAGGTGTGGAGCGACGATGCGCTGTCGCTCAAGATGCGTTCGGTCCTTACAATTTCGACACTGGTGGCGAAGGGACTCGTGGATACGTCGTTCGAGTACCACCTTGCCACGGCCAAGCAAAACGGCATAACGGCGTCCGAGCTGGCGGCGATACTTACCCACGTCGCCTTCTATGCCGGTTGGCCGAACGCTTGGGCAGCGTTCCGCGTTGCCGTGAAGGTATACGCCGATGACCCGCAGGGGCTTGAGGAACCCAAGGCTCACGGTGGCGTGTTCGGCCTCGGGGCACCCAACGATGCCTACGCGCAGTACTTCACGGGAAGGTCGTACCTAAACCCCCTAACCGACCCGGCCAACACGCAGTTTATTGCCAACGTCACCTTCGAACCGGGATGCCGCAACCACTGGCACATTCACCATGCCAATGAGGGCGGCGGGCAGATTCTGCTAGTGACCGACGGACGCGGCTGGTACCAGGAGTGGGGAAAGGAAGCCCGTGCACTGCACCCCGGCGACTGCATCACCATACCTGCAAACGTGAAGCACTGGCATGGCGCCGCCAAAGACAGCTGGATGAGCCACGTGGCCTTCGAGGCAAGCGGCACGAACATGAGCAACGAATGGTGCGAGCCCGTAAGCGACGAGGACTACCTCACGCTTTAGCTTGTACGCGCTGGTACGCCGGTACGCGCTGGTACGCGCTCGTGATAATTTGCTGAAATGATCGACGAAACGAAGGAGCTCAGAGTATAATGCCTTCTACTGCGGGCGTCGCCAAGTGGTAAGGCCCAAGCTTCCCAAGCTGTTAGCGAGGTGGGCATCCGCGAAACACGCGAAATGTGCATTCGCTAAATCCCCAGTTCAGAGCATATTATTTTGAAACCTCTGAGCATCTTCGATTTCCTTCTCGATTTCTGCAACCCCGAATTTTCCAGTACGTTTCCAGTATTTTGTGAAACGTGCGGCCCATTCGCACATTTTTCGAATGGGCTGTCTGACCTCCACGATGTGGCTCATGCCACAGAAATGGAGGCGCACCATGACGTGCAAAACAATAGCAGTAGCGAATCAAAAAGGAGGGACGGGAAAGACTGCCACAACGCTCAGTCTTGGCATTGCTTTGTCCAAGCGCGATAAGCGCGTATTGCTGGTGGATACGGATCCTCAAGGCGATCTAACCAAATCGCTCGGCTGGTTCAACCCCGATTCTTTAGAGATCACCGTCGCCAATCATATCCAAGCAGTGATTGACGGCATAGACATGCAAGCTGATGAGGGAATCCTTAGCCACAAAGAAGGCGTCGATCTCATGCCTGCGAACATCGACCTTGCAAGCATGGAGATGAGCATCTTCATGGCGATGTCGCGTGAGCAGATTCTTAACTCCTGGCTTTCTGGCATCAAGAAAAACTACGATTATGTCCTTATTGATTGCGCGCCAACGCTGGGCATCTTGCCCGTGAACGCATTCGTCGCATCGGACAGTGTCCTTGTTCCCGTTTCTGCGGAATTCTTACCAGCATCTGCGATGACCGAACTCCTGAAGACCATCAATAGGGTTAAGCGACAGATCAATCCTGCTCTTGAGGTTGAGGGGATATTGATCACGCTCTTCGACACCAGAAACAACCTTGCTCGTGAGGTGGAACAGACTATTCGCAGCCAATACGGAAAGACCTATCGCGTATTCGATTCCATTATCCCTCGGGCTGTATCAGCTGCAGAAACACCTGCCGCAGGGATAAGCATTTTCGCCTATGACAAACGAGGTAAAGTTGCGTCCGCTTTTACCAGCCTCGCAGATGAGGTGATCTGCAATGGCTAAGAAGAAAGTGAACATAAGCCTTCCGTCGGTAGATGAGCTCTTCACTTCACAGGTTGAGCGAGACTCGAAGGGAAGCAGCGTCATCCAATTGCTACCGTTAGCTTCGATCGTCCCGTTTCCCAAACATCCCTTTGGTGTGCGTGACGATCAAGATATGGAGCAGCTCGTCGAGAGCATCCAAGAGCATGGCATCCTGTCACCCCTAGCCGTACGAACTGCAAACGATGGCGTATTCGAGCTCATAAGCGGCCATAGAAGAAAGCACGCAGCTGAGGTGGTAGGGCTGACCGATGTGCCATGCATCGTTAAAGACCTCACCGATGATGAAGCTGTTATCGCAATGGTGGATTCGAATCTTCAGAGGGAGACCATCCTGCCGAGCGAACGGGCATTCGCTTATTCGATGCGCCTTGAAGCTATGAAGCGACAAGGTTTCCGCAGCGACCTTGCTTGTGCGCAATTTGAGCACAAGTCGCGCGGCAGGAAGTCGAGAGATATCTTGGCTGAAGAGTTGGGTGTTAGCAAGGATATGATCCGACGCTATATTCGCCTTACGAATCTCATTCCGGAATTGCTGACTCTCGTGGATACAGGGCGCATGAAGATGCAGCCAGCGATAGCGATCAGCTATCTCGAAGAAGATGAGCAGCGATGGCTTCTCGAAGCGATTGGCTCTCAAGCCTGCACGCCGTCCCATGCCCAAGCGGTGAAGATGCGCCGCTACTCGGAAGAGGGTACGTTAACAGCGGCCCTTGTCAGTTCGATCATGGAAGAGAAAAAACCCAATCAGATCGAGCAATTCAAGATTCCTAAGAAGAACATCTCGCGCTTCTTCAAAGCGGGCATGAGCAATGAAGAGATGGGTGCGCGCATCATCAAAGCCTTGGAACTGCTTGAAGCAGCTGAGGCAAAACGCGACTGGCTGGCGAAGGAAGAGGTGCATGATGGGTAACATGATGCACCGTGGAAAAGGGTCGTTTACCCACGTCGAAAACACGGTCTTCTTCGATCACAGCTTAAGCCTTAAAGCAAAGGGAATCTACTGTCAGATTCGCTCGCTTGAAAACAACCCCGATTGGGTGTTCACCATCCGTGGCTTCGCAAAGCTTGTTAAAGATGGGGTGGATGCCGTGACAGCTGGGCTCAAGGAGCTAGAGAGCGCTGGGTACATAATCAGAGCGAGAAGGCGAAGCGAGAACGGGCGTTTCCTTAAAGCCGAAGAAGCCACGTGGGTCACGCTCGATGACCCAGCGATGTACGCGAGCGTTGCAGCCGAATTGAAGGAGGAGGGGTATGCGATTCTCTCCGAATTCAAGCGCGACCCTACCAGCAACGTTGAGTTCGATCTGAAGAGCGATATTCCCGCTACGGGAAAAGGTTGCCCTAAGAATGCCCAGGTCAGCACCAGAACGGGAAAATCCGTATCTGGAAATCCCGTATCTGGAAAAACCATATCTGGAAAACAAGACCCAATAAATTACTTATCTGATAAACGTACTAATGAAGATAAACTCCTCTCTTGTCTCCCCGAAACAGAACCAAAGGCAGACCGCAGAGAGGAGAAGGGCGATTTTGCAGCTTTCAGAAAAGGCGAGTTCACAGAGTCTTTCGAGAAGCTATGCGAGATGTCTATCAAGCCGGTCTCCTCGCTCAAGTTCAAACGCGATTGCTTCAAGGCATGGAAGCGAAAGGTCGCAGACGGATACACGCCAGAGCAGATAATCCATGCTTACGATGCCTATGCGAAGGCCTATTGGGTGAGAAACGCTGATGACAAGAAGCTCGCGAAGAACCTCATTCGCTGGCTTGAGGGAGAAGGCGGCCTTGAGACGTTCGCAGACGAGCCCATACCTCCGAACCTTCTTGAACATGACGGCAAGCCACTCACCATGGAGGAGCTGGCCGATGCTGATCCAGATTTCGCACCTCTTTGGAACAAGCTCAGGAGCGCTCGCTGCGTCGTGCTCTCGCTTATGATCGACAACACGGAAGAGCGACCTTCGCAAGAGGAGTTGGATAAGGCGTGCGACGAGGACAGACAATTCCAGCGATGCCTGGCAAGATGCAAGGAACGATACGACAGATACTTGAAGCTTTTCGAGCTATTCAACGGGGAGGGTGTGGATAGTGATTAGTTGACACTTTGGGCTTATATGCGAGCAACCCCGTCCCAGGTTCTCATTATTTGTATGGACTGCTCTTAACTGCTCTTAACTGCTCTTAACCAAGCAGCCTTTCGGATAATTCATAATACTGAGTGGGATCGGTTTTATTTCGTCCTCGCCAAGCCAAAACCTCAATGTCAGCCAAATGCTTACTTGAGAAGCTAATTTATCTGACGTTAACAGCCATCCGGCAAGACGCTTTGCGAGCTTGGTGCGAAAAGGCAGATGATATCTTCGATGCCGAAGACTATAGGAAGGGGCGTCGATACCGACTTTCGCTGATTGGTGGCACCAAAACAGGCATCAAAACCTCTTTATTTCAATTTTTTATAACATTTTGAAATAAAGAGGGTATACTGAGATTCATGTTTCAAAAAGAGGGAGGCAGGCATGGGGCGTTCGGGCGAATATGTGAGCAATTTATATGGCGAGATAGCATACCGTTCTTTTAGGCCGGCGCCGCTTCCTCCAGAACCTCAAATTTCATTGGATGGTGACGACCTCCGGCTTCTTCTTGCCGCTTCTCGTCGTTTGCAAGAGTTAGACACGATGGCTCAGTTCATTCCGAACGCGCAACTTTTCGTATCGCAGTATGTGCGCAAAGAGGCGCTTGTTTCGTCTCAGATCGAAGGTACTCAGTGTACGCTCGACGACCTGCTCGATCCTGAGGTCGAGAGCAACGCCGACTTGGATGTTGATGATGTAGTCTGCTACACGAAAAGCCTCTGGCATGCGATCGATCGTCTCGATGAGATGCCTCTTTGTAACCGTTTGCTCCGCGAGGCTCATGCTCAATTGCTCGGTAGCGGGCGGGGTTCCGAGCGCAATCCGGGTGAGTTTCGCCGCTCGCAGAATTGGATCGGTCCGTCGGGATGCACGCTGAAAGATGCACGTTACATCCCGCCTAATGTCGACGACATGATTGACGCGCTTGCCGACCTGGAGCGCTACATCAACGCTGATCCTGAAATCGATCCGCTTATTCGTGCGGCTCTTATACACTATCAGTTCGAGACGATCCACCCTTTCCTTGACGGCAACGGCAGGATCGGACGCATGCTCATCTTGCTTTACCTCATCGATCAGGGAATGTTGCACAGCCCGGTGCTCTACGTATCCTATTTTCTCAAGCGCAACCAAATTGAGTACTACGACCGCATGGGCGAAGTGCGGCGATCGGGCAACTACGAGCAATGGATTCGCTTCTTCCTAGAGGCCGTGAAGGCGGCCGCTCAAGATGCCCTTGAGTCGGCGCGTGCCCTTGATCATCTGCACCGGAAGAGCTGGGAGATCGTGGCAGCACAGCGTGCGGCAAAATCGCTTTCCAGTGTGCTCGAGTACGTGGAGAAGCGCCCCATCATGAGCATCGGGCGTTGCGCGGAGGAATTATCCTTGAGCTACAACACGGTTGCTTCGGCGGTACGCAAGCTGTGCGACCTTGGGATCTTAAGGGAAACCACTAACGCTTCGCGCAACCGTGTGTTCGCCTACGAGAGTTACCTAGCTGTTCTTCGACGGGGAACCGAGCCGCTCGGTGGTGGCCGATAATGAAGGTATGGCCCCGACCAAAGAGCTCGTCAACGTTGTGACCTATTCGTTGGAGAGGCCGGAAGGCACGGCGTTGCTCTTGACAACGCTCGAAGACAAGGCCGACATCAGCGGACGGCAGCCGATCTGGCTGCCGTCCGCTGCATCGTGGAAACCTGCGCCAGCGACCTTGATGCGGTCTTGGAACATGCCCAGATATAAATAGAGCCAGTCCCAGTAGGACCGGCCCTCGCAAAGCCTCGAAGGCTTTTTTACGTGCGATTATGTTCACACATGCCACCCATCGAGTCAACCGTCTTTCTGTGCTCTTGACGTGCGACAATCCACAGCCTACTCCGAAATTACTCCGAAAATCTTTCCGTAGTAGCGCCGCTATCAGTTCTTAGCTATTATCCAGCGTCCGCGAGTGCCACCCTCGCGGACCAAAACGCCTTCTTTGCGAAGACCCGCTATCACTCTCTCGATATGCCGCTTGCTCATTCCTAGGTTATCTGCGATGCTCTGTGTGCGTATTACGTTTTTTCCGGTGTGGTGTTCCACGGCCCCACTACCGACATCATTACCGACATTACCGACATCATTGCCGACAGGATCAACAGCAAGTGGCAGAAAGATGCTCGACCGCTCGGGATTCACCTGCTCGCTGAGCACCGGTCTCCCAAAACCCGCGTAAGTCCACTTCTTTACCATGTCTGGGACACCGCCCCCAGCACGCTCGCCGATGTTGATGAGCGTGAACATCTTCATCATCGTCTCGTTGCGCGGGTCAGAATTGCCGCCGATGTAGACGTCCTCTATACCAATGCGGAAGCCGCCGGGGTTCGAGAAGCGAAGACCGTCCTCTCTCCAGAGAAAGACTACACCACGACGTTCGTGATAATCCGCGTTCGTAAGGCAGTTCGCAATGGCTTCGCGCAGGGCATCGTGCGCCTCGGTCTCGTCTACGCGCTGACTGTTCTCGTCGAGCTTAAAGGGTACGTTGATGGCCTGCTTCATGTTGTTGAAGACGCGCCGATAGAAATCGAAGACGTTGCCCGACCTCCTTAGTGCGTCCCCGCCCCAGCGGCCTTATGCGCCTGCATGTTCAGCCGCGAATCCATCGAATCAGGTGAATTAGACCTCCGCTGCATCCATCTGTCAGCCCGTTACCGTTAGGCGCTGTCCGTGAGCGCCACATATCTCATACGACCTCCGCCGTGAGCGTCTCCTCCTCTGCGTGCCCCGTCCTGGGAGCCAAGCTGCCCGTGGGCACACGCGGCGGCAAGGGCCGCGAAAAACCTTTCGCTGAATACCCAACGAAAGCGACCGAAAGCTCAGGCCTACGGTTTTCGCTTCCTCCCTTGTCTCCGCGTGCGCCCACGGGCGGCCGCTTCTCCCAAGGAGGCGCATTCGAGGAAGGATGCGCCACGAACACTAGGAGGTCATCATGGGAAACAGAGCCGTCATCACAACGCCCGAGCGCAAGGTCGGGCTCTTCCTGCACTGGAACGGCGGGCGTGACACCGTGGAGCCGCTACTCAAATACTGCGAGCTCCAGGGATACCGCCCTCCGAGCCAAGACGAGTACGGATGGGCGCGCATGTGCCAGGTCATGGGCAACTTCTTCGGGGGTTCTCTATCCCTCGGCATCGGCGAATACACCACCGATCGCCAGATGGACCCCGGCGACAACGGCATCTACGTCATCGAGGGATGGCGGATAGCCGACCACCTGCGAACAGAGTACGACGAGGACTGGAACGCCGTCGGGATGCGCTCGTTCGACCCTTCCGAGGAGCACGACTGGCACGAGTTCGACGACATGCTGCGGGCATTCGACGCTACCATGCCGGAGGGCCTGCGTCTCGGCGAGGTGCTCGATTCGGTTGAGGTACCGGTATCCGAGGTGAGGCTCGGCGACGAGGTGTGGCTCTACGACAACGTCTGCGACAAGTGGAAGTCGTTTTCCGTCGTGGGCTTCGGACAGCCGAGCAGCAACCGCATCGCGGTCGAGATCGAAGCGCCGAACGGCAGGCGCAAGGTCACCTATCCCAACCTGCCCTACGTCGCCCAGTACGGCCATGACGGCGACTTCTCGTGGAACTGCAACAACTACGTCCACGGCGACCTCGTCCGCATCAAGCCGCGAGAGTAGGCATCCGAGACAGAACACCATACTCCCAGCCCGTCGGCCCTGTAGTCGGCGGGCCCTCTTCGCCTCTCTTCTGTTCACGCCAGCGCCCCGATACTTCGCGAGCCGCATGAGAAGGTTGCGACCGTCTCTTGACGCGCCCAAGAGCCTCATCCTGCCTTTAACCGGAAAGCTCGCCGAGAACCGTGCGTACGCACAAGGGCCGCGAAAACTTATCAGGTGCTTTCCAGGAAGTTTAAGCATCAGCCCAAACCAGCTGATTGACCTCCTCTTAAAACTTACTCTTCCAGTCTTCGTATTCCTCTTGTGTTATCTCGCCTGTGATAAGACGGTAACGCACCGCACCCCAGGCCTTGAGCGCGACATCTGTCTTTTGGGCGTTCTTTGCCTTCTGGTCGATCTTGAGACCGCCGTCGCACATGTCGGGAACGAGCCCGAACTCGTCTTCAAGCTGGAGCAAGGCTCCTACTAAATCCCTTGCGCTCTCGATCTTGTGGTCTTCAAGCATCCCACGCGACACGCCGAGAGCTTGTGCGATTTTCTCCAGCTGCTCTTCTCCAGGCGTGCGTATCCCGCTCTCGTAGTGCCGGATCGCTCCCTCGGTCATGCCGACCTTTTCCGCGAGTCCCACGATACTCAGCCCCTGCGCCTTCCGATGTTTCTTGATATTCTCGCCGACAGCCGCCATACGCGCCCGCTTTCTTCAAGTCTTGCTATATCCGTCATTATCGTACAAACCCGTACCACGTGGTTGCAGCAAAAGGCAGCTCGTTCCCGGCGCTCACGGAAATGTCGCAACAGCTGCAAGTCTTTCCTCGGTCTCTGAGAGCACCGCCTCCCACGCCTCCTTGCCTTTGATGATCGCCCCGCCCCGCCTCTCATCCAGGAACTCTTGCACGAAACCCGCCTCATGCGCCGCAAGGCGCGTCCTTCCTGCGCAAAACTCGCACAAGCAGATTTCCCTCGACACGCCTCTCGTGCAGGTTGCGGCCTTGACGGCCTTTGCGAAGAAGCCCGCTTTATTCCTTGCGCCGCAGGCGGAGCCCGTGCACGGCCCCGGATCACAAGGCGGTGGCACAGGGCGACCGCCAAAAGAACAAGGAGGTCATCATGGGAAATCGGGCAGTCATCACAACGCCGAAGAAGGACCTGGCGCTCTACCTGCACTGGAACGGCGGACGCGACACGGTGGAGCCGCTGCTCAAGTACTGCGAGCTTCAAGGGTACCGCCCGCCGAGCCGCGACAGCTACGGATGGGCGCGGATGGCGCAGGTCATGGGCAACTTCTTCGGAGGTGCCTTAAGCGTGGGCATCAACCGATTCGACCGGCTCGGCGACCAGGGCGACAACGGCGTCTACATCATCGACGGCTGGAAGATCGTCGGCCGCATCGAGGAGGAGCTCGATGGCGACTACAACGTCACGGGCTGGCATGAGTTCCCGGAGTCCCGCGAGCAGCACGAGCACGACTTCGACGACATGCTGCGAAGCTTCGATAAGGCCATGCCCCCCAAGCTTCGGCTCGGCTCCTTCCTCGATTCCGTCGAGGTGCCCGTCTCCGACATCCGCGTTGGCGATCTCGTGTTCATGCGCGATTTCGAGTCCGCGTGGAAGGTCTACCCCGTCGTCGGCTTCGGCGAGGGCGTGCACAACGGATCCGACGTGACCGGCGTCCCCTACGTCGCGCGCTACGACCACGACGGCGACTACTCCTGGAACTGCAACAACTACGTGCAGGGAGACGTCGCTTACATTATGCCGCGCAAGTAAGTCTCCATGGGAGCTGCCGGCCCCACGCGGGCTGACAGCTCCTTCCCCGAAAACAACTCCGACAGGCCATCGAAATCGTGTGACCGGATTGCCGAAGGGGCTCACCTGACCCGACCGACGTTCTCCCCCGATACCCTCCTGCGCGCCTCACCCTTTCCTGCCTTATCACACGCACGCTCGCACGGAACCGCTCGGGCTTTGACAAGGGCCGCGATACTTTTCCCATTTCTTTTCATGGAAGAAGCGCCTTCGCAATCCCCCTGAAAACAAATGAAAAAACTAGCGCGGCAGGAACCAACCTTCCATGTGCCGCTTCGCTTTCCCCTTTGCAAAGCGCGCGAACCCGTGCGCCCTCCCGTGTCACAAGGCAAGGCAAAGGGTCGAGCCTAAAACAGCCAGGAGGTCATCATGAAAGAAATCATCAAGAAGTCTAATCAGGCAATAGCAGCGTACCTCAATCGCCGGGGATACGAGATCGTTGAGCAGCCCTGGGAAGCCGACATCGACTCGCGCGTGAGCATCGTGGCGAAAGACAAAGACGCCCTCGTTTTCACAACCGTCACAGCCTGCAAGGACTCCGATTCGTTCCCAGCAGAGCACCTGAACCAAGAGGAGCTCGAAGGCTTCGCCATCAAGTGGCTAAAGGACAACCGCAGCCACGCCGATTGCGCCGTTCGCTTCGACCGCATCGGACTGCTTATCATGAGTCCGGACAGGGCGTTCATCAAGCACCACATCAACGTGATGTCTTGCAGCAATATCCCAGGGGAGGAATAACAGACCTCCTTTCCTCCTCTTGAGGAGTCCCGCAAGCGTCGCCGGGTCGATGGGACTCGGCGGCCTTCGGGGAACAATCGTCGCTCGGAATCACGTGCCAGCACCCAAATTCCAAAACCGTACAATTTTGTACGGTTTTGGTGTACAATGAAAATGTAATACAGACCAGACGGCATCTCATTCCACCATCCGGAGATGCGGCGAAGACGCAAGGAACGAGGCGACTCCATGCTCGCATATGAATCTCAACACTCTCCCTCCAACACGGCGGCTAAGCGCCCAGAACGCAATTCTTGGGATAAGTACCCAACTTGGATGCCATAGGCGCTCAGACGCGAAACCCAGCAAGTAGCCCATGGCGTATTACATTTTCATTCCATCGCCATGGCACTTGTTCCCCGCAGGCGTTCGAACCGTTATGTCGCCGAGCAATTTTGGAGGCTCGGCTCCGGGGAGCGCGGGGAATGCGGGTGATGAGCCTCGAATCTCGCAGGCGAAATCCGAGGCTCATCACCCGGCGGGGGAGTCCCCGCGCCCCTGATTGAGAACATTCGGTGGTTAGGAGAGAAATACCATGGCAGCCAACAACAAGACCCACACCTTGAGCTTTCGCCTCGCGGAGGACGATTACCAAAGACTCGCAAAGCGTTGCCGCGAGGCGCAGCTCTCCCAGTCGAAATACCTTCGCTATCTCATCCGCATACCGATAGTCACCGAAGGCGAGCAGGCCGATGTCGTGCCGTGCATCGTCCTCGACAAAAAGTCGTTGCGCAGGATCTCAAAGGAGCTCACGCGCTGGGGGTATCACTACAACCAGGCCGTGCACGCGATGAACTCCATCAACTACTACATCGCGCACGGAAAGGCCACCTCTGACATCCTTGACGGCAAGGCTGAGAGCATCGAGTGTACGCTTTTGGATGTGAACAACAACGCTCAGCGAATCGTCTACGAGATCGCCGAGCTTCAGGCCAAGCAGCTCGTCGAGGACTGACCATGCCCATCTTGAAGGTCATATCCGGGCATGGCGGAACAGGCGGCATCCGCAACTACCTTGAGAAGGGCGGCCGTGCCCTGGGACGCGATTTCTTGAACCTGCCCTTCGAGGAATGGACGGTCGAGGATCGCGGTGGCAAGGCGCTTGATGTTGAGTGGGACGCCGAGATGGACGCGACAAGAAGGGCATATGGAACAGACGAGCCGTGGAGAGGGATGCGAGCCAGAACCTTCAAGCACTTCGTCATATCGCCCGACCCCGATGACAGCATCGATATGCCAGAGCTTCGCGAGCTTTCGCAAGCCTGGGCGAAGAAGCACTTCGGCAACCACGAGATAGCCATCGTCTACCACGACGACAACGAGGGCCGCATACCGCATGCGCACATCGTCGTGAACAACGTGGACCTCGTGACGGAGCGAAGGCTTCATACCGACCACCCCGAAGACCTCAACCGCGACCTGCAGGACATGGCGCGCAAGCGAGGGCTAACAGGTCTCTCGAACGTGATGCCCAAGCGCGGTGAGCGAGACCATGGCGAGGCGCACCCTCGAAGCCGCCAGGCCGTGTACTTCGGCCGAGCCGAGCGCGAGCTTATGCGCGAGGGCAGCTACTCGTGGGTCGGTGACATCCGCGCGCGGGTGGCCCTTGCCAAGAACACGTCGCGAAGCGAGGCTGACTTCATGGAGGCGCTCGGGCGTCTTGGCATCGAGGTCTCCGACAACTCGCGAAGCGCCAGGCGCGACGATTGGATATTCGCGTTAGCCGACCAGCCGACGAGAAGGGTGTCGGGCGAGAGGCTCGGCTACACCTTCGGAAAGCAGATGCTGAAAAGCCGCTTCGAGCGACAGGTTTCGTACCAGCCTGAGCCAAGGACGGGCAGGGAGATCAGGCACAGGGCTGTTGAGGCGGTTGAGCTCAACGACCTGCAGGACTTAAGCCGCCTTTCGGCTGTGCTCGAAACCTGTGCCAAGTTCGACGTCCGATACCTGGAGGACTTCGACCGCAGGCTTGCGACTCTGGCCCGGCGCGGGCACGAGGGTACCGAAGGGTTCAGGAGGCTCACGGAAGCGCGGGCTTACGTGACGGACAACGGCCTCATGACGAGGCGTGACCGTTGCGACCCAGCCGAGCCCGTGTCCACCCGAAGGCGCGGCAACCAGGGCAACGCACAGCAGCGCCAACGCACCCAGGAAGCGGAGCGTGTGCGCTACAGGGAGAGGGGCGAGAGATGATCGTGAAGATAACCTACGACGACAAGCGCCTCGACGTCTTCGACACGTCCACGTTCACGTCAGCGCTTCCCTTGGGAAAGCAGAACATGCTCACCAACTTCGAGGTGCGATTCGACGACATGGGATTCGACGGACTCTGGCTCACCGCACACAGCTACCGCACAGACGAAACCTTTAAGAAGGATGCCGCCGAAGACGACGTTCCCGTTGCCAGACGTACCAAAGGCTGGCGCTTCTTGCTTGCATCGGCCGCAGAGCTTGAGCATGTCGAACTTGTCGTGGTCGATGGCGAGGCGGTCGTGAAGCGTGTGCTCGGAGAGCTCATCGACCTTCAGAGCTTCGACGAGAAGGCCTACGAGTGCATCGGCTCGTCATCGAAGGGCTTACACGAGCGAATCTGCGAGCTGTACTCGTATCTGCGAAAGCTCACCGACGAGGCCGAGCCCTGCGTCCCTGGAGTGCCGAGGAGCGTTGTGTCGAAGCTCGTGGCGGCGAAGCTTGCGAGTGAAGCGGAAGAAGACGACGAGGAAGAGAAATGGGGTGATCTCGATGAGGTTGGCTGGTAGCTTTGTTCGCTGGCTCATCAAGGCAGTGTTTCGGTTCATGTAGGGAGTGATGGAGATGAAGAGAGTTTTCGATTCGATGAAGAGCAGGAAGGTGCGCGGTGTTTGCATCGGTGTTGCTGTTGTTGTCGTTGTGGTCGTGGCCTTTTTGGCCGCGCTCTCAGCATGCTCAACTGGAACAGCTGCAAGCGATACCGACTCGAACGAGGTTGTAGCGGCAAACCCTGTCGCGCAAGAGACCAACGAGACCGGTGATAAGGGGGTTTCGGCTGTTGATGATGGTGCTCGGGAGGAGACTCCGGATGTTGACGCGAGCGGAGAGAACGCCTCTGTGGCAGCGGCTGAACCGATCGTAGCCGAAGCACAGCCAGCTTCTCAGAGCGCAACCGCACAGGCGAAAGATGTGGCTCTGTCTCCAGGCGAGAACACTTCGGAAAGTGGGGAGTGTCCCACCCCGCCGCAGCCTCAGAGGAAGTGGGTCGAGGATACCGAGAAGGTCTGGGTTGAGGACAAGGCAGCTTGGATCGAACAGGTTCCGATTTACGGTACCAAGGAGGTCTCGATCTGCAACGTGTGCGGCGCTGATGTCACGGGCAACACATCGACGCATGGCAAGGCGCACATGCTCGCCGGAGAAGGCTCCGGGCATCACAGTGAGGTCAAGCAGATCGTCACCGGTTACAACACCGTGAACCATGCAGCAGAAGGCCATTGGGAAACCAAGGTAATCGGCGGCCATTGGGAATAGATCCGAAGAGCCCGAGAAATCGTCGATTATTCGGCAATCGTTGTTTCTGAGTCCACGGTCATAGAGGATAATGTTCCTATACTTCCTCTTTATTTCTGCTTAAGAAAGGTGCTTCCGTGTCAGAAGATGTCTTAGAAGTGCAAGTTGGAGAGAATCCAGGACGTTTTATCCACGTCTTAAGAAACCAGCAGGTAATTATCGACTCTGATCTTGCGTTTCTGTATGAAGTTGAGACGAAGTACCTCAACAGGGTTGCGAATAGACACGCTGACAGATTCCCCGAGGATTTTCGCTTCCAGTTGAAAAAAGAGGAATACGCAAGTTTGAGGTGCCAAATTGTCACCTCAAACGATACCGAGGGCGGACGTGGTGGCAGGCGCTATATACCTTATGCCTACACCGAGCAGGGAATCGCTATGCTTTCCGGGCTGCTAAACAGCCAAAAGGCGATCCAAGTAAGCGTTGGCATCATGAGAGCCTTCGTTGAGATGAGGAAGTTCATCGCGAACAACGCCACCCTTCTTGACCGTATGGCAACGATCGAACACAGGCAACTCGAATACCAGCAGAGCACCGACGAGCGGTTCGACAGGGTCTTCGGCTATCTTGATGCCCATGCTCTGCCGAGCCAGAAGGTCTTTTTCAAGGGTGAAGTGCTCGATGCTTTCATGCTGCTCACCGACTTGGTTAAAACTGCAGAGAAGAGCGTAACTGTGGTCGATGGTTACGTTGACGAGAAGACGCTGAACATACTTTCGAAGAAGAGGGATGGCGTTGAGTGCCGACTGGTAACTTATCCGTCTGCGATCCTCGCCGCGTCGGATGTGAACGTATTCGAATCCCAATACGGGACGTTGCAAGTTTGTAGGACCAGCGACTTTCATGACAGGTTTCTGATCATCGACGACGAGACCGTCTATCATGTCGGTGCTTCTCTCAAGGATGCCGGAAAAAAGACTTTTGCTCTTGCACTTCTTAATGACGATGAAATAAAAGGAACTCTTTTGAGTAAGCTTGAAGAGGAGTTCTGATCTGGTGTAGCGCATCGAAAGCGTAAATCCCCTGCGTATTACGTTTTTTCCGGTGTGGTGTTCCATGGTTCGTCGGTGCGCCGTTCCACGGCGCGTCGGTGCGCGCTTGCGCGCAAAATCGGTGCGGGCGAGCCGCATGACCACACCCACACCTGTGATTCCGTTATCTTGGCTTGCAGTTAGCCAATATTGCTCATACGCTTGCGCATTGATTCGTCGCCCTCGATATGGATGACATAGGAGTTGTGAACAATGCGATCTACTATCGCCTCGGCGATGGCATCACCTCCAAGCTTCTTTGCCCAGCCGCCTGCTCCAAACTGGGAGCATAGCATTATGGATCCCCGCATGTTGCGCGCCTCGACGATCTCGAGCACCTCGCGGGCCTCGCCTTCCTTGAGAGGCTCCAACATCCAATCATCGATTATCAATAAATCACACTTCACGTATTTCTTTTTCACCTTGATCCATTCTTCGTCCTTTTTGACGCAAAGATCGTCAAGCATCTCGGGCAAGCGTACATATCGCACGCTGTAAAATGCATTGCATGCAGCAACGCCAAGGGCACACCCGACCCAAGTTTTTCCAGCACCGGTCGCTCCTGTCACCACGACGTTGCGGGCATCCCGCACCCAGCCGCACCCCGCCAGTTCAACGATGCGGTCGCGGTCGAGCTTGCGGTCGGGGTCGTAGCGGATGTTTGCGACGTTGGCGTCAGGCGCGGAGAACGCAGCCTGCCGCAGAAGACGCATGCGTCTGTTGACGCGACGCGCATCCCACTCGGCATCGACGATCATCGCAAGGCGCTCGTCGAAGTCCATCTCCGTTGTGCCCGGCGCATCCCCGAGGTCGCGGTAGGTCCTTGCCATCGTTGTCATCCTCATCTCGAACAGCTTGTCTATCGTCGATTGCATCGCCACCATGACTATTCCTCCTTGCTATCTTCGTTTTCCGTCTTTTGGGTGGTGTCGGTACTGTCGTAGTAGTCGCTACCGCGCAGGTAGGCATGAACATCCGATTCATCGGTGTTTTCGGCTGCGAGCTTTGACGCTATGGTCTTTACCGTCTTGTAGCTGGGGTTGCGCGAGTACTCGAGCGCCTTTGCGCACGCTTCCTCTAGAATCCCATCCCCATGGCGTCGTCCTAAGTCGAGCAAAGCCCGGCAGGTACGATAGGCCTGCTGCTCAACTGTCCTTGAGCGCAGCATCGCGTCGACGACAGCGGCAACTGAAGGTCCTTTCTCTGCAGCCCACCTGCGGAACCTGTCGCCATTCCACTCGGCAAAGTCACGGTGCGCATCAGGCATGTGCTCGGGGTTGGTGGAGTACTGACCCTTAGCGCCGTGGAGACGTGGATGGGTCGCCACACGCTCGCCATCGACAGCGATAACGACGGCGGTAGATGTCGCGGATATGTCAGCCTTCTTTCTCAGGCACGTAAACGGCACCGAGTAGAACATACCCTCGAAGGACACGTGATAGTTAAACTGTACGGTGGCGGACTTGTGCACGACGATTCTGTACGGGTGCGCCGGCAGTGGGATGAGTGAGTCCTTCTCCTGGCCGAGATACTCGCTTTTCCTGCTGCCATCGCGCTTCTGGAACGGGCGTGCGTTTATGGCCGCAATCTTGGCAGAAAGCGCCGTGTTAAGCTCATCGAGCGACAAAAAGACCCGATTGCGCAGAGGCGCCATCGCCTGGCGCTCGACAAGGCCGACAGCAGCTTCCACAGACCCTTTGTCGCGCGGACGCCTAGGGCGGGCAGGTACCACCGCGCATCCGTAGTGTTCGGCCATGCGGCGGTACTGCTCATTTATGATGAGCTCGTTAAGCGTGTTTTTAGTTACGCTGGTCTTGCAATTATCTGGAACCAGTATTGGCGTTGAGCCACCGAAGAATGAGAATGCGTGCACATGCGCTGTCACCCACGATTCCTCGCCCATGTTGGGGAAGGCTTCGGCGAATATGTACTGCGACCACGGCAGGCATGCGACAAATACCCACGCTTTTCTGGCCAGACCCGTGTCTGGGTCATAGTACTCCGCGCGGTCACCAGCCCAATCAACTTCTATCTTCTCACCGCATTTACAGCCAACGCGCATCGTGAAGGCGTTTTCCTCGGCCCATTTGCGTTGCCGCTGACAAAACGCCGAGTATTGGTAGGGTTCGCCACCTGAGGCGATAGCCTCCTCGCAATACTCGTTCCAGCAAAGCGTAAGCGTCATGCCCCGACGCATGAGTTCGGCGTCTACCTTCTCGTGATCGATCGGGTGCTTTGACGAGCGGGATTCGGCTTTCGGGTAGAGTCTTGTTCGTATCGCCGCATCGTCCATTTCCTCAGGCAGCGGCCACGACAACCCATTTGCGCGCGCTCGCTTCTCGACCTCCTGCACAGTCGACTGTGCACATCCGCATGAATGGGCAGTGTTGTACTGGCTCACCCCCATCGACCTTAATCGCAGGATCTCTCTGTACTTGACCATTGTGATTCCCTTTCTCTCGATGGCCTAAGAGACGCCCATTGCGTCTCTGCGATCGATTCTAGAAAGGAAAAAAGCCCGGCATCGCCGGGCTGGGAAAATGCATCGGTGTACACCGACAGATCATGGAACGGCGCACCGATGCGCCGTGGAATCACGCACCGATTGGCGCGTAATATTCATCCCCTACTTATAATCCCAGCAAGCCGTCGTGCTTGGGACATGTGGTGGTGGTATTAAATGCGGCCATTCTTTCGGTTCGACGGGAGTTCAACCGGCTTGGCAGGCGTTGCCGCGTTTCCTAACGCGGCAATTCGACATAGCGCTATATGCTGTGACAGCTTCGACCTCCCATCTTGGGTTTGTTGATAAGGTGTTTGCCACAGCAGGGCTTTGATGCCACTGTACTTGTTGATGAAAAACCTCCGAAGTTTTGTAAGAGCCGATCCACCTAACTGGGACTGGTCCTAGTTGTATATGGGGTGGCTCCTTTACAGTTCCTTTGCGAGCACATCGGCTATGCGTTCGCTTGCGTGCCCGTCGCCGTAGGGGTTGGATGCATGCGACATCGACTCGTAAGCGGTGCGATCGTCCAGCAAAAGCGAGAACTCTCGGTAGATAGTCGTCTCCTCGGTGCCGACCAGGCGCAGCGTGCCTGCCGCCACGCCCTCGGGGCGCTCGGTGTTGTCGCGCATGACGAGCACGGGCTTGCCGAGCGAGGGAGCTTCCTCCTGAATGCCGCCCGAGTCGGTGAGGATGAGGTGCGATCTCGCCATGAAGTTGTGAAAGTCCACGACTTCCAGAGGCTCAATGATGCGCAAGCGGTCGAAGCCATCCAACTCCTCGTGCGCGGCTTTGCGAACAAGCGGGTTCATGTGTATGGGATAAATCGCCTTCGTGTCGGGGTGCTCTTCCATAACACGCCGGATTGCACGGAACATACGGTGCATCGGCTCACCCAAGTTCTCGCGGCGATGAGCCGTTATAAGGAAGAGACGACTTCCAGCAGCCCAATCGAGTTCAGGGTGAGAGTAGCCGTCGCGCACCGTGGTACGCAATGCGTCGATGCCAGTATTGCCGGTAACGAAAATGTGCTCCACGGGCTTGGCCTCGTCAAGCAGGTTCTGGCGCGAGGTCTCCGTGGGCGCAAAGTACCAGCGGGACGCCACGTCCACTGCCTGCCGGTTGAACTCCTCGGGCCAGGGGCTATATAGGTCACGTGTGCGTAGGCCTGCCTCCACGTGCCCTATGGGGATTTGTAGATAGAACGCCGCGAGAGCCGCAGCGAACGAGGTCGTTGTATCCCCGTGCACAAGCACGCCATCCGGCCTCTCGCTCTCAAGCACATCCTTGATCTTCAACAGTACGTCGCAGGTCACATCGAAGAGTGTCTGCCCAGGCCTCATAATTGACAAGTCATGATCTGGCACGACATTGAAGACCCGTAACACCTGGTCGAGCATCTCACGGTGCTGACCTGTCACGCAGACGATCGTTTCAAACTCATCGGATCTACTCTTAAGCTCCTTTACGAGTGGACACATCTTTATCGCCTCTGGACGCGTCCCGAAGACGAGCATTATCTTGATTTTGCACATCCGAAACCTCTCTAACGTTCAGCAATCATTCGCATTATCAAAACCACCCTCCTTGGTGCTGTCGCTGCGCAATCCCTGCTTCGCAGATTGTTTCTGACCAGCAATCGACACAGTTTCCAGATCTTTAAGAACGATATGAGTAAACTCGCTAGATCCGGTCGCGTTCAAGAATTCGGAGTCGAAGAATAATTCGTGCCTTTCAACAAAGCGTTCGTCGCGCAAATAGTCGAGAACAGGCGCATCTACACCAGATTCGACGATGTTGTCGTACATGAAGGCCTTGAGGAACGCGTCCGAGAAGCGATCGAGCATCACATTCGTCATCGGCGGTATAACCAGAGCGGGCATGGCACCGATTGCCCTAATTTGCTCGACGATCTTTCGTAGGTTCTTCCGGTTGGCTTCGAACTCAGACGCCATTCTCGCGGCAGGAGCAGCATCTTTCAGATTCTTTAGGCCGAAGTTTCGGCACCATGCCTGTTCCATACAAATGGCTTCCTCTTCCCGCTCCTCTTCACTCATGCATTGATGAACTGGCATTGTCGTGGAAACATCCCTCACAACAGAGAACAGAGCCCTTTTCGATGACAGGACAGGCAGCATACGCTCCTGAAACGCAACCAAGGGGCTGTATTCCCTAATGTCCTCACAAGGCAGAAAGTGGTAGTACATTCGGTTGTTCTGCCCCGGGTAGTGAAGCACAGCAAACAATAGCGGGGCAATGGCAACGATCACGATGGCACCAGTCGCGAATCTGTCCGAATACCGGCGAAGTATCGCAAGATCATACGAAAGGGTCTGCGACTTGAGCGCGAAGTTGAAGCCTTTGACCCCCGCAACCTCGTAGTCGAACGCTTCGCGTGCATGCGCGGAGCCGAGATTGGCCACGGTCAGCCCCCTCGGCACCTCTTCGATATATTTCTCCAGCTGCGAGACCTTGAGCTTCCAGTGGTTCGTTCCGAGGTATCTCGCATTCGCCGCAAAGACACATGCGACGAGAGCCATCGCGACGATTAAAACGACTAGCAGCGCATCAACGAGCATGACTCGCCTCCGTCCAATGCAATGACCTGACCCGTCATATGGCGAGCTGCAGGCGAAACGAGCCACACAGAAAGATCGGCGATTTCCTCGGCAACGGCCATCCTTCCGTCAGACGCTGGTGGATACCCCAGCTCGCTTTCCGAGGATCTCCCATTGAGGGGAGTGGCAACAGGTCCTGGCGCTATAGCGTTCACAGTGATGCCCTCCTTGAGAAGTTCTTTGCCAAGGCCCTGCGTCAAGCCGCAAATGCCATGCTTGGAGACCGCATAGCACGACCACGCCCCCATAAGCCCCGTGTTCGAAGCAATGTTGATGACGGTGCCTTCACACCCTCGCTTCATAACTCGCCTACAAAACTCCTGAGCTACGAAGAAAGTTCCTTTGAGGTTCGAGTCCACCACCTCATCCCACACCGCTTCCGAGCAATCAAGAAACGAGGGACATCTATACACTCCAGCATTGTTGACCAAGATATCAGGAGTATCCTGAGAGAACACGTCCTCCATAACACGCGCAATGGCCGCTCGATCTCGAACGTCTAGCTGATGTGCGACAAATCCCCTCTCGCCCAACTCTGCGAGCTTCGAGGCGTTTCTTCCCGTCACATGCACGACCGCTCCCTCGTCGCTGAGTCTTTCGGCAATCGCCAGGCCAATTCCGCTCGTCGCGCCGGTTACAAGTGCAGACCGCCCTTGCAGCCTCGCGTCTGCTGAGAGAACGTTGACGTTTGCGTAGACAGGCTGCCTTGCCAACACGTCTTTAACCTTTTTCAGTATTTCAATCATAGAGTCCTCCTGTCCAGTATCGCCGATAGCAGCTTCCTCGCCAGCCTGACCAAATCAAAAGCCTTAACGACGCCGATCAGTAAAACGGAACTCGCAAGGAGCTTCAGCGCCACCGAGTCGGCCAGAAATGACAGCGCCATCCAGGCGACGAGAAGCACCCACACAGAACCGACCCGCACGTTGAAGAGCATGCCCATATCGAACGCGCCTTGATAATAGAGCACAGCGAGCATGAACGTGAGCATGATGGCATAGCCCGCAAGAACAGCGCATGCCAAGCCGACAGCGCCGAGACTCAAGAACGCAACCGTGCAAAAGATCGTCGCTATCGCCCAGATCAGATTGCCCACGAAGGCTGTCCACATCTTCTGCCTTTGGATCACTTTTCGATTGACCCCATTGAGATATGATCCGACCACGCACGAAGCCATAAGCGCTGTCATGCAGTCGGAGAAGCTCTTTGCGTCATATGTTTCGCCGTACAGAACAGTCAGCACACCAGAAAACGGAACAATGAGCGCAGATATTACTATTGCAACGATCCACTCAGTTAACATGCTGAGCCTCTCGATGCTTTCATCCGAATCCTTGGCGGCAATAAGAATAGGAAGCATCGCGTTTCCGAATGCTCCAAGAACGGTGGTGACCATCGTTCTCCACTGGAAGGCGGCAGAGTAGAGGCCGTACTCGGCATAACCTGCAGGCAAGTTGATAAGAAGGACGCCGCAGACCCAGTTCACCGGACCGACTAGAACGCCCGCAAGCATCGTCGGCAGAGCGAAGGAGCCCAGCAGTCGCAGCTCGCTTTTCGCACCTTTAAGGTCGAACCTTAAACTAAAGCGCCTCAGTCCCCTCCTAACAGAAACCCAGTACGCCAGGTTGGTGACCACGGCAACAACAGCAAGTGCCACGATGTAGCCGTCCACTCCCCAAAGAATAGCCGCAACGGGACAAAATATAATGTTCGCCATCCCTGAAACGATGTCAACCGTCATCACCTGCCGAAAGCGCTCCAAGCCAACGAGTGTTCCCCTCTGGATTCCGTTGTACGTGGAAAACGCGAGCGTTACCGCAGCTACTCTTAAGTAGGGAGCCATCGACGAGGATCCGAGCTGGGATTGCGCGATCGCATCCGCCGCCGCGAAAAGAACGCCGGCAAAGGACACGGACGAAACAAGCCCTACAGCAGCCGACATGCCGAGTATTCGATTGAGGCGATCTTTGTCGCTGTCTCTTAGCTCAGCAGCAAAGCGGGTCGTCAGAACCCCCAGTCCCAAAGCAGCCATGGTTGCAAACACCGCTGTGGTATTGACCACTATGCTTGCCTGGCCATAAAGTGTTGCGCCCAAGATGCGGGAGGCAAGCACCTGGGCTATGAAAACAGCTCCTTTGCTCGCGCAAAGCCCGGCTATATTGTATCCGAGCGCAGAGCCTACTCGCGCAATGCCCCCCATTAAGCTAAACGCCCCCTCTGCTTAAGATCTTGCGAATCAGTCTCTTCGCCCTCAAAAGGAATGGATCAGAGGCGTTTCTTCGAATGGCGTAGTCGAAACCATGAGCCACGAGATCGGCGTAGAATCGCTCGGAGCGTGAGTCTAGCTTCACGCAGCGAGTCAAAGCATTCATGTTGGCGCGTGTCAGCGTTTGCTCAAAGGGCACCTCATTCCAGACGAGACGAGAGGCGACACCCTCGAACAGTCCAACTCCTCGCGCCGTGTTAGCGAACACAACGGAGACTCCATGTGAGGTATCAATGTCAGGAAGGATCCTCTCGACGCCCCAGAAATCACCCAGGGTCACGTCGCTGCCATGAGGCGTGCCCTTGAAGTGACAGTGTTCGCAGCATTCGCGTACGTAGAGAGGATGGACGATGTATCCCCGCATGAACCCGTCGGTGTCTCTATCCTCGCGATAAACGCTTCCGTTGTCGAAGTCGACCCTCGTCGAGAATTGATTCCAGCTAATCTCCTTGTTCTTGAACCAAACCTTCGCCACACGGCTACCAGCGCGTCTCTCCAATGATTCGAGGTACTTGCGATAAACAAGGGGCGAGTTGCACCCTAGACAAAGGAAATCAACAGTAAAGAGGTTCGCTGGATCGCCAACCAATGTCTTCAACGCGGCTATCTCACACGGAGCTGCAGCGTACAAAACCTTGCGACCGGCATCAAGAAGGCGCCTTGCTTCGAGATAGGTGCCCTTTTTGTTGCTTTGGGCATACTTCGACTGCCGAAGCCGCGGAAGATCACCTATATCCTCGACAAGCATATGGGCTATCTGGTTGTCCTTGTCGTACGCCGCACCGAATACCGCTCCTCCTTCGAGAAGCACTACGGTTGCAAGCTCGGTGAACAAACCCCCCGAAGTGCTTAGGTAACGAGTATCTTCATTTCTTGAATATGCAGCGTATGCATGCATAACCGGCGTCAGGACCGAGTCTGGCGATGATGACATGACGGGGCATGACTGCACGCACTTTCCACACGAGACGCACGCGTTCTCATCAACACAAGGACAGAGGAAGCCTTTCTTATCCGGTTGCATGGAAACCGCATTCGCCGGACAGATGCTGTGGCAGGCCGCGCATCCTGTGCAATCCGTCGCATTTACCGTCTTTCCCACATGCGGTCTTCTCAATCCCACCAGACTCCCTCCTTGATTACCTTTGCGGGGACGCCTGCGACCAGCGAGTTGGGCGGTATGTCTTTGGTGACAAGCGCCCCCGCCGCGACTATCGATCCTTCACCGACGGTAACGCCCTTGAGAATAGTCGATCGGGTTCCAATCCATACGTGATCGCCGATTACAACCGGTCTTGCAGCGACCGGTTGGCCGCAAATCGAATGATGGTCGGAGTCCATAATCGTCACGTCATGTGAGATGGCGACCTCTTTCCCTATGTTTATCGATTTGGCGCAACGAATCTTGCAGTTTGAGTTGATGTAACCGCTTCCGAGGGTGAGCTCGCCTCCCGGAAACACAACGACATCGGCATCATAGAAGAATGAGAAGCTGCCAAGCGCTCTCACCCTCGCTCCTTTGTCCAATCTGATAGTGGACTTCCTCTCACCTCGACTGACGCAATTGGTATTGATGAATAGCTTCGCTCCTTCGTTAACTTGGATCTCTGATCCTCGCGCCATGCGAATTCGAGACCCCGCAAAAGGTATGACAACACCTTTTGCGGCCGGGTTCATGCATAAGCACAGAAAGCTTAAGTACGCGATGCGCAGCGCCATATGAACTTTTCTATTGAAATCTTTCATTATATCTAATCCCAGCTTTCTACTGCCGAGCAGAATTTGTCTTTTGACTCAGAAGAACATGTTCCAGCTGCATAAAACCGCTAGTCGTTTTCAGCGTCGATCTTATTTGCGATATCCGAGAAACAAGACTCTCGTGAACCTTGATCGATTCCCCCTGAAGCTCAACGAGTTTGCCGGGCAGCTTCTCATCAGCTCCAATCAGCGGGAGAACCCAGCGATCCGATCCGTAAACGAACTCGCACATCCCCTGCGCCTTCTGGCTGTAGGAGAGCAAGATGGTCGGCACGCCCTCACACATGGCGTTCACGGCGCAGTGCATGCGCGCTGCCACCACGAGGCGACAGCATCGGAGCATGCGTTTTGCATCGAGAAATCCCTTTGGCTCCACTATCTCGGCGCGAGCACAATGCGCGTTATCCATGGCGTTGTATATTCGTCGCAAAAAAAGCAAGTCATTGTCTTCCTTGCAAGGCGAAACAACATGAGGAATTAAAAGAGCGGGTAGTTTTGTCTGATCCATGAGAGAGGCAACAAGCGAGGCTAGTCGCGCCACATCCAAATCTGAGACGCCTCCGTATAATTCGTGCAACGAGAGCGGGCTGAGATTTATCCCCAAGTATTTGGCGCTATCCCAATAGTGGAGACCCTCGCTCCCGTCGGTTACGAAGAATGCCGGATCGGGCATCAGGCAAACATTCTCACTCACTCCGATGGATTCGAGATACTTCACACTGCGTCTTTCGCGACAACAGACAAGGTCAATGTTTCGCAGATGATCGGCGTAGTAGTCCACGGCGGGCTTGTAGTCGCCGAAAGGACCGACGGATGCCCCGATGACGACTTCCGTGATACCGCGCTGCCGTGCGACCTCGCCTGCCCGGACGAGCGAGTTGAAGTACGGATACCTACCATGTTCACGCAGGTGGACCGGGATGGTGTAGATGTCACCGCCGATAGAGACGAGAGCGTCTGCGCCTTCGAGAATGGAATCGTAGTCTACTCTCGTCGAGTCAAAGGGGATGCACACAGCCCGTGCGATCTTGTTAACGACTTTTAAGGGTATGCCGCGCTTGCCGGTTCGAAGTTGTGCGACCTCGACATCTGTGTCTGTTATACGGCGCGCATCGTCCTCTGGGAGAGGAGTGATATATCGGATTTGTGCACCTGGCACAGCGTGCCGCAGAATGATCGCCGTTCCGCGCACGATAGCCTCGCAGCCGTAGTTATAGAGACCTCCAACTCCATACAGAGAAAGAATGGGGGCGCTATTGGTGTCCAACATATCTAATCCCCCTTCAATATTTTGCGAACAATCTCGACGATGTTCACGGAATCGAAATATGCTCTACTGCGCTTGGAATAGCCACCATAGTCAGCCTCGATTTGACGCACCGCCTCGACGATGGAGCCCGGATCATTGATGTTACAAGTTACGCCCAAGCCCACCTGCGTAAAAACCGAAGTAAGACCAGGAACATCAGAACCAATCATAGGAAGACCGAAACGCGAGTATTCCCATATCTTGTTTGGAGCACAGTAAAGCGCATTGAGCGGCGACTGTCTGCCAGCGAAAGCAGGCTGATAAGGAAGAAGGCCAATGTGGGCATGTTTGGTAAAGACGAGGTGTTGGGGAGCCGGCACAAACTCAACGAGAACAATACTGTTACTACCTACGATCTTCTCGCGAAGTGCCCTTCCGCTCTCGTCATCCCTCAGTCCCATCAGGTACAAGACGTAGTCCTTGCCCAACATCTCAACTGCGTCGATACATCCTGAGAAATCCCTGTCTGGGGAAATAACACCCTGATAGAGTAAAACACGTCTGCGCTCCTTACAAAGTCGAGAGAGCGAGTCGGCGTACTCCCTTGTTAATGACGTTTCGTCGCCTTGGAGGAAAGGCTTGTTAGGTAGGACCGCAGGTCTTCTAGAAAGGCGCCACCAAGCCTGCTGTATAAAAGATCTGTTGTACTCGGGAACAACAACACGGTAAGCTTGGCGGGCAAGTTCCAAAACGTAGTCAGCTTTAAGAGGAAAGGCGTCATTATGACCGAGTCGCGGTGGTGCAGAGGTTGAAAGCTCCAACAGCTGCATAACATGCCTGAACTCAAATAGATCACACCCGCAGTCTCTCGCTGAACATTCGGTCACTGTCCACACAACGTCGAACTTCTGTCTACCGCGCAGGATACGCTGCAACTTCCTTTGGGTATCAGAATCGCTCTTCATGCGGCTGATCTTGGAGTCTCCTCTAGGCCCAAGCTCGAAAGAAGAGAATTCACTGCAGCTAGATAGTTCGGCTGGAATCCCAGCAACATTGCGACAAGCCAAGACAACACAATGACCCAAGTTAAGCAGAGCTCCGCAGACAGTAATTGCTGGAGGTAAGGTTTCGATGTTTCCGTCAGTTGCAACGACAAAGATAGTACTCATCTTGTTAATCCTTCAACAGTTTTATGGCTGGCCTAATGTCTCCTCTAAGTCTCCGTTCATCTATGGAGGCATCCAGTTCCTGCAGCGAGACTCCGAGATGACCACGTGCTACAAGAACAAGGCAAAAAGCTAGGTACACAGCATAAGAAGAGAAGAAAGAAGGCTCGGACGTACTTGTAACAAGAAGATAAATTGGTATAGCCATAGCTGCCCAGAAAAAGCACTTTGAACGTCTGGCATCAGAAGCCACTCCCTTTACAAAAACTATGACCATAACAAGATAAGTGGCGAAGCCGATCCAACCAAATTGTGCAATAACCGTAGGCCAAAACATATCGGCTAAATAAGCGGGATCGGAAGGAGTAAGTCCATAAATTAGATTCAATCCGAACAAGTAATATAGCGATGTGTAGGCAGTCTTGCTAACCTCACAACCGTATGTCCCAAAGCCGGAACCAAGGGGAAATAACCAGTTGGCAATACTCATAGATCTGTCAAGAAGGGCTGCTCTAGCAGTTTCATTGCCGGAGAAGTAGTACGTAGTAATTTGATCGGCAGCAAGCACGACAGCGCAGATCAGAGCAAGAAAAACGAAGCTAACAGTTATTCTGTTGGTCCTGCTGAATACAAACAAGGTAACAAGTATGATTCCAGCAAAGGCAATTGCCTTGTAACGAGTCGTAAAAAAAAGAAGGATGAAACAGCAGACAATATAGAATCGATTACTGCGTCTATCCATCATCAATAAGGCAAGCAGGCCGACAATTGAGGCGGAGAAGTTGCTGGGGTGAGCGAAAAAGAATACGAAATTTCTGATTCCAAATCGAGTTTCGGTTGTCATGCCAATGCCGACTACCTGGTCCGCCACCAGACAAATCATCATGACGATGATATAGGCCTTACCAATTCCGACACAAAGAGATAAAAGTGTATGCGAGACGCCATGGTCATTCAGAATCTTCAGAGAAAGAAAGGCGATGAAAAACTTCAAGCAGGTAAAGAAATCTATGGCAACCGCGCTCCAAACACTCTGAAAAGAACTGACAACATTCCCAAGAAACCCAATGCCCATAAGAAAAAAGCAGCCAGCAATAAGCAACTTGTCTTCAAGTGACAACCAAAGAGAGCTATGTCCACCAACTATCTTCCTTAGCGCAAGAAAAGCAAAGATGAGAGCAGAAAGCTCATCTATGTAGGCTGCAGGTCCCCAGACTTTGCTCTGAAGGCAGTTTTCGACAAGAAGTAGAGCGAACAGTAAAGCACCTGCTAGATCAACGATCCTGAGATCCCCCACGACACCGACCCCACGTCGCGTGGTAATCTTTCTAGTCATCCGTCCTCCTTCTTAGCATAGAGGAACGAAGAACTTTTGTTTTTTGGAATAAGCGAAATGCGATCCGTCCAAGAAAGGGCGAGTATCTAGTAAGGGTTATTGAGATCCAGTCCACAATTGAGAGATCAAAAGAGTTCGAAAAGCAACTGCTACTACGTAGCCTTCTGATAACGTCGAGATATATTTCCTTGCTCGTATCGTCACGCTCTTCAACAGAACGATAAATTCGTGCCATGCGAGCACACTCAACCTGTTCTCTAGCTAAACAGGCATCCCTCACTTTTGAGGACGCATGCTCAGAAAAACGTTTCTCGTTACGTAGTAAAGCATCGTGGTAGTCGCGGTACTGCCTGACTGAAATATGGCGTTCTCTCGTGATGGAGCCACTTCGCATGAGTTGCCCATACAGGGGAGCCTGTATTTTAGCTACCTTGGAAGCTGAAGCAAAAATATCGGGCATCAGGAAAAGGTCTTCGTAGACTTTTCCAGTCGGAAAGGGATGAGCCGACCATAGTATCGTCGGTGCGAGCTTGCCACAGGCGGAGACACTAAATACCCTCCCGAGAAGCATCTCAACGAGTGCTTCCTCGGTATAATAGGTCAAATAAGTAGATCTGGAATGATTTGAGAAATCATAATAATCTGCACTACTTATTTCTATTGAGTCGCATGCGGACAGATCGCAGCCGCCTTCAAAGATCGGTTTAGCGAGTTCATCGATATAGTATCGGGAGACAAAATCATCTCCATCGACGAATGCGACGTAGTCACCGTGCACAACAGAAAGCCCAGCGTTTCGGGCATCAGAGAGCCCTCCGTTAACCTTATGCACAACGCGCACGCGCGGATCTTGTAGGGCAAATCGATCACACATATCGCCCGATGAATCTGTTGAACCATCATCTACAAGTACGATATCAAGATTCGCATATGACTGGGAAATAATGCTACGTACGCAATCGTTGAGATAGCCTTCAACATTATAGATAGCCACTACAATGGAAATGAGAGGGAGATCATCCGCATCCCTGCGAACAACAGACGCAACTTCAGAGGTTGTTTGTGAAGAGGCTGCAGCGCCCGAAACCAAGTTCATAGACCCCTCCTAGCCCGCTTCTCCTCCGCGCGTAAGATACGGAAGAAGCGGGCATTACCCACCACATACCTTTTCACGAGCCTTCGTGGTTCCTGAAACATACGGAAAAGCCATTCGAGTCGCGCCTTCTGCATCCATACTGGTGCGCGCGGGATATTGCCCGACACTACATCAAAAGCTCCCCCTACACCCACGTAAGCCCCAGAAACCCCAAGCTCGCGGAAGCCTTCTATTAATTGTTCTTTCTTAGGACTCGTAATACCTACGAACACAATCGCCGGACGCAAGGCAGACACCTCGTCATACACTGAATCTAACTCGTCTTCTTTGAAGTAGCCATCACGGAGGCCGCAAACATTAAGTTTCGGGTACTTCTCCCGCAATACGTCAACCGCCTTAGCCACAATCTCAGACTTGGCCCCCAGGAGATAAATGGGATACCCCGCCTTCTCAGCGAGAGCGCACAGCTCCCACATTAGATCAACTCCAGCTACACGCTCCGGTACGTCAACTCCAAGTCTTTCGGCAGCCATTACCATAGATGCACCGTCTGCGTTCACTACCTCACAGCGACGTACGCAGGCATCCATCCAAGGGTCGTCACGCATCTGTAATAGTTTGTCTGCGTTTACTCCCATAAGGTGCGCAAAGCATCCCTCACGCACTATACGATCACAAGCTTCAACGGTCTGAGCCATGGACCAAGGATCTATCGGCACACCAAGTACCTTGACTCGCTGCGGGAGATCGGAGTAAAGACCTGCCATCTATGCCGCCCCCTCTCCGGTGAGCATTGCGCGAATGGTACTGAAAATAAGATCCAAATCATGTCGCGTAGAACGTTTATCTATGTATCTAAGATCGAGTGTGACCATGTCATCAAAGCCAACATCGGAACGGCCCTTAACCTGCCAAGCACCTCCGCAACCGGGCTTCACGGTTAAGCGCTGTTTGGCTCGTACGTTGTATTGGACAACTTCATTGGGCAGCCCCGGGCGAGGACCGATGAGACTCATATCGCCCAAAAAGACGTTGACCAGTTGAGGGAGCTCGTCGAGGGAGTGTTTACGAATGAAGTGCCCAATGTTAGGGATGATACGGGGGTCATCCTTTATCTTAAACAGCGGGCCATCGGCCTCGTTCTTGTCTTGAAGATCGTCGAGCATCTGATCAGCGTTGGGCACCATGCTCCTGAACTTCCACATACGGAAGAGCTTGTAAGTGCCGTCTTTCCGCAGGCGCCCCACACGCAGTTGACTATAAAAAGGACTCGCACCGGGCGACTTAATACAGATGACGGCGCACATCACGAGACCCGGCACCAACAGCACCAAAATGGCCGCGCCCGACGCCGCGATATCGAAGGCACGTTTGACGGCGCGATAACCGTAACGCGACAGGTCGGGGCGGATACCGGAGTTCGTTGTCGCGAGTACAGAGGCAGCCTCAGCGTCAGTCATGTTGGCAGAGCATTCAACAGATACAGAAAGGGCGTCGGCCCGAAACAAACGCTCGGCCGATTCCTCGGCTGCTGCAAAACCCTCTGCAGGTTCCATGCAGAGAGCATCTGCTACTCCGTTGACCATGCTGCTTGCCAACCCTGCTTCCTTTCCTTCATCCTGAGCGCCCTCTTGAGCGCGCAATAATCCCGGTTCGTTTCCCTACGTCATTGCCGCTTGGTAGTGCTCCGCTGGCAGGTGACGCGCAGACCCACTTGAGCCTCCACCTCTTGTCCGGCCACGCTCATGCGCACGTAGGCGCGCTTGCCTCGGTTCCTTACGCGGCGGATCAGGTTTTCGCGGCCGCAAAGCGGCCCGCTCGTCACCGTGATCGCACCGCCCGTGCCGACGTGTCCCTCCGAGAAACCGACGGTGCGGTGTCCTGGGCGCGTGAGTTCACCTAGAAGCGCGACCTCACCCGGCTTCATCTCCGCAGCGCTGGGGCCGTCTTGCAGCAGCTCGTCGATGCCGCGCGCGTGGCGCAGGGCCGCGCGTACCTCGCGCCTTCCAGGTGCCACGGCCACGAGCAATCCCGGAGCTAAGGGTTCCTGCGGCGGATCCGAGCCTTCGCGCGGCAAGCCCACTTCGGCTCGCGGCACGAACAGCTCCTCAAGGCCGTCGGAAAGCGCACGCTTCTGCAAAAGGGTGAGCGCTTGCTCCTCACAGCCTGGTTTCACGTTGATCGCAAACCACATGAGCGCCCCCTAGCTCTTGAACGGCACGTCCATGGGCACACACTCGGCAAACCCTCCGTCCACATCTACGAAGCAGAAGCGCTTGTGGCGGTTCACCTTGACCACACGATCCTCCTGGCCGACAAGCGGGCCCGATTGCACATGCAGCACGCCGTCCTCAATGACGGCGGTGCTCGTGCGGATGACACGCTCTGTGTCGAGAACGCCCTCGTACCACTCCTGCGCGGCTGCGGAGAGCGGCGCGAAGTGCTTACCGGCGTCGGCCTTCGCTATGCGCGCAGGGAAGGAGAGCTTGGCAAGCTCCTTGTCTAAGGTGAGCACGTCCTTCGTCACGACGAAGAAGTACTCGTGATACATCGGAACCGGGTAGAGGCTCCATGTACCGTGGTATTTGCGCCAGCGCTCTTTGCGCATCACGAATGCGTCCTCCAGCAGGTCAGGAGGCATGAGCTTGCGCACCTTCTCGCAGGTGGCCTGCTCGCACCCAGGGGCGTGGACCACATACCAGCGTCTGGTGCCGCGAGGCGTGCGTCTGCCAACCGGCATTCCTCCGAGAGTCAGCGTTTCCGCAGGTTGTTTGGTCATATCCACCCCCCTTGCCTACTTTTGGTCAAGACAAGACGCGACCGCGGCCTGTTAAAGGCGGCGATCTGCGCCTCTTGCCGGTGAGGGTGTTGGAAAAGTACACTTAAAAATTAGGGGTACCAGTAAACGAAAAACGGTAATGAAAACCGTGTGAACAGGGTAAACATTTCAAGAGACGTGTATAATCCGCCAAAAGACGTGTATAATTCACGACATTGTCGGTGAGTGAAAAGGTGTACTTTTTCAGACGTTGAAAACGTGGTCTGAACAGGTCTTATTCAATTGTTTCTAAGGATTTGTTTTTCAGCGGCGGTTGTCATGTGCCGCTAGCTTTCGGCCTTATCCTTGCGCTCTTCGCGCAGCCACTTGTCAAACGTGCTCAGGCTCACCTTCAGTCTCCCGGCCGCCTCAGCACGTGTGATGTGCCCCTCCAAGTATGCCTGCCTTGTCGCCTTATAGCTCGTAGGCTTCTTCTTGCTCGGACGCCCGAACCGCACGCCGCGCGCCTTCGCCGAAGCAATTCCTTCAGCCTGGCGCTGGCGAATGTTTTCGCGCTCCATCTGCGCGACGTAGCTCAAAAGCTGTAGCACGATATCAGCGATGAACACGCCCGTGACGTTTTCCTTGGACTCCCGGGTGTCAAGCAGTGGCATGTCGAGCACCACGATCGCGCATCCCATGTGCTTTGTGATGTTTCTCCACTCATCTATGATCTCGTCGTAGTTGCGCCCCAACCGGTCGATGCTTTTGACGACCATCACGTCACCCGGCTCCATCACATCCATGAGACGCTTATACTCTGGCCGCTCGAAGTCCTTGCCGCTTGCCTTGTCTGCGAACACGTTTGACTTATCAATCGGGAAGGCCAGAAGAGCATCGAGCTGCCTGTCTAGGTTTTGGTCTTTGGAGGATACGCGGGCGTACCCGTAGGTTGCGTTTGACATGGATGCCTCCTTCATATGTCGCATCGCGATCGCAGAAAGCGATACTCAGCACCACATGGGGCGCACGGGGTGCTTGGCTCGCCTCGTGCGGTGCTGTCGTATCTCTTAATTAAGCAGGTTGAGATGTGGATGCGTACACGACGGTGCGATAATTTCCCGTCTGATCGCTGCAGGTCGCAAAGGCCCAGACCACATCACTTGTGCTCACACCCCCGTCGAGCACCAGATCGCTTCGGGTTATGGCACCTTCGACGTATGCGACGCGATCCTCATCTGTGGCGAAGCTCGTGCGCAGCATCTCTTGGCGTGCGTCGACCACGTCAACTGCCCTGACCTTGAGCTCATAGCATCCGCCATCTGTGCGTGTGTGCACGTAGATGACCTCGTGCTGCCGCGCGTATGTCTCGTCGATAAAGTTTGCGAAGTCGGCAAAGACCGTGCCGTCGCTTAAGTTGTGACCGTAGACCATGGCGAATGGGGAGTCCACCGTGCACTCGCAGTCGATATACGGGGTGCCGTATGCACCCTGCCCTAATGCGTCCTCGTAGAGGTATCTGTTCGGGCAGTCCGGTGTCGCCTGCGCTATGGGCTCATCGATGGTTGTCCCAGGCACCTCCACCCATGCGACGATTGACTCTGGAAGCGCATCCCAGTCGATTGGGCAGGGCTGCTCGCCCCCAGGTTCGGTTCCTGCTTCTACGTCGGGCTGCCTTGCGGGCGCGGGACTGGCGTCAGGTGGGAGCGTTTGCCAGAGTGCGAAGGCGAGAAGACACGCCACCGCGACACTCAAGAAAAAGCGCGCGACGATGCCGTGGAGGCGGGAAAAACACCCGCCTCCACACTTAGCGCTGCGTGTGCGCCTACTTCTCATCGGAGGGTTCCGCTTCGCTGCGCTCACGTCGCCTTAGGAACGCGCTTGTGCCCCCTGCTAAGCTAAACGCAACAAGTGCGCATGCGCTTGCCCCGACGGCGCACGCTGTGACGACGGCGCCGGTCTTGGGATATCCCTTGCCGGAAGCCTCAGGCTCAGGCGTTTGCCCAGGTACGGGTTCTGGCTCAGGCGTGGGCTCATCGGACACGATGTTTACCGTCTGGGCCTCATCATTAATATCTGCATGGGTTGCAACCTCAATGCCATCCTTTACGAGCGTTTCGAATACAACGGCGGTCTTTTCCTCAAGTCCCGTGGCGTCGAACTCGAAAGTGACCTCGACTTCGCCGTCGGGCTGCTCGGGCGTGAACACGGAAGACGCTGTGATTTCTTTGCCCTGGGCGTCCTTTAGCGGCTCGCCTGTGGCCTTGTCCATAAGGGTGCCGGTTACGACGTACTCCTTGCCGACGGCGAGGTTTTCGTAAGACACTGTGTCTACGATTTTGGCCTTGTCATTGGCGATCACGTTCTTGTCGCCGTCAGCGCCGTCTGCTGCTGTCGTGTGGATGGACGGAAAGCTCACTGTCTGACCTTCGTCGTTGATGTCTTCGTGTGTGGCGATGATGCTCTCATCCTTGTCGGTGAGCTTCTCGAAGAAGACAACCGACGTGCCCGCAAGCTTGGTCGTGTCGATGTCGACCGTGACGTCCACGGTTCCGTCAGGAGTATTCGGTGTGAACACGGTAGTACCCACCTTCGGAAGCCCGTCATCGCCTGTAAGAGCAGTGTTTGTAGACTTGTCCATGAGGGTGGTAAAGATGCGGTACTCATGTCCGGGGGTAAGGCCTGTATAGGCAACAGTGTCGATGAGCTTGCCGTCTTTCGTGGCGGCTCCTTCGCTTGTATTCGTGATGCCGTCACGTGCCTGGGTAGCGATGTCAACGATGGCGACCGTCTGGTCAACGTCGTCAATGTCGGCGTGCACCATATACTCGGCGTCTTCGAAGAGCATGGTCTCAAACGCCACGAGCGACTTACCCGCAAGGCTTGTGCCTGCGAACGTGAAGGTCACCTCGACCGTTCCGCAGGATTCTTCTGCGGTGAAGGTGGTAGAAGCGGTGATCTCGTTGCCCTCATCGTCAAGTGCGGGCGCACCGGTGGCCTTGTCCATGAGTGTGCCTGATGCCGTGTAGACGTTACCCGGAATAAGACCGGTGTATTCGATTGTGTCTACAATGGCAAGCTCATCCCGCGCTTGGCCCTCGTGGGTACCCGACTCTGCATCTGTTGCCGTGGTCTTCATGGTCTTTGGTGTGTTCTCAAGCTCAAACACATGGGTCTGAGCCATAGACTCTGTCTCATCCCACTCGATCATGCCTTGGTCGTTTACCGTAAAGTCGATGACACGAGCGCTTCCTTCCTCGTCAAGGTCGGTGATGGCATAACCTTCGGGTGCCTCAACCTCTTGGATGTGATAGCTTCCGTGCTTGGCATAGGCAAGCGATATCATGCCCTC
>NZ_JAAKEB010000018.1 GCF_011038965.1 Adlercreutzia sp. ZJ141
CGAGCGTGGCCATGGAGGCGGGGACACACCCGATACCGTTCCGAACTCGGTAGTTAAGCCCGCCATCGCCGAAAGTACTGCGGGGCAAGCCCGTGGGAGGATAGGGTGCCGCGCTCGCGGGGGGCACATGTGTGTTTTAGTGCCACCTGTGTGTTTGGCCCTTATCCCACAACAACAAACAAGGCCCCGTATCGTGCGGGGCCTTTTGCTTGCTTAGACGTGCGTGGCGGGGTTTGGATGGAGACTCTCTTGCTTTCAAGTGTTGCTTTTGCTCATGTTGTCGACCATGAAAAGCTCAAGGTGCGGTAGACTAGGAAAATACTGAATAACTCCGTTTGTCCTGCGTTTGCAATGGGGTGCTTGAAGGTGATAAACCTCGTTTGCGCACGTCAGTGTGCGCATTCGATTTTGGCCCTCAGCCTTCCGCTCTGCAAACGCAGATGAAACGGGATTAGCCAGTGTTTCACTAGAAGACACGCTGCGATTTTTGCTTGCGTGTGTCTGAAAGCTCGACTTGATGGTCTGCGCTGTCGCACGTGGTGCGCGCGTAGATCGCCTAACAGGAAGGTTGGTGGTCAACATGGCAGCTCCCGCTACCGAGCATGTACGTAACATCGTGCTGGTTGGACAGGATGGGTCTGGTAAGACATCACTTGCAGAGGCTATGCTGCACGTATCCGGGCGTACGCCGCGTATGGGAACCACGCACGATGGGAAATCCTTCCTTGATTACGACGATGAAGAGATTCGCCGCAAGTTCACTATAGGCACTTCGATTGCGCCTATTCCGTATAAGGATTTCAAAATCAATGTGCTCGATACGTCGGGGCACCCCGATTTTATCGGTGACACTATGGCTTGCATGCAGGCGGCGGAAATGGCTCTGTTTGTGGTTGACGCCGTTGCTGGTCCGCAGGTGATGACCACGAAGCTATGGCGTGAAGCCGAGGATATGCGCCTTTCTCGTGCGGTATTTATCAACCACATCGACCGTGAACATGCCGATTTCGACACCGCCATGGCGCTGCTGCATGCTCGCTTTGGCTCGCGCTTGGGTTCGGTAACTATTCCTATTGGTCAGGATGCCGATTTCAAGGGCGTCATTGACGTCATTCGCATGACGGCGCGTTACTTCGACCAAGATGGCACGACAGAACGTATCGAGGATATTCCTGAGAAGTATCTCGATGAGGCTCGTGTTGCGCGTGAGAAGCTGTGTGATTTGGTTGCTGAGGCCGACGACGATCTGATGATGAAATACCTTGATGGCGAAGAACAGCTCACACAGGAAGAGCTTGAGAACTTGCTTGACAAGGCTATTGCGCAAGAGCTGTTCATTCCGGTGTTCGTGGGTTCGACCATTATCGAGCAGGGTATCCAGGGTTTGATGGAAGATATTGCCACGTACTTCCCGCATCCACGTCATCATGGTCGCTTCCGCCTGGCGAATGGTGAGGAGACCTTTGTCGATGAGAACGGCGAGCCTGCTGCGTTCGTGTTCAAAACCATCGCTGACCCGTACGTTGGCCGCTTGAGCTTCCTGAAGGTGTTCTCGGGCGTGCTTGAACCTGGCATGGAGATCATCAATTCGCGCACGGGCAAAAAGGACCGCATCGGCCATTTGTATGTGATGATGGGTAAGGAAGCCACTGACGTGAAAAGCGCGAAGGCGGGTGACATCATCGTCGTGCCGAAGCTTTCCGACACGCGCACGGGTGACACGCTGTCGAAGTCGGGCGATATTGCGATCGATCCACTGCCGTTGCCAGTGCCCCAGTATCCGGTGGTCATTGAAGCATGCAACAAGAATGACGAGGATAAACTAGGTACGTTCTTAGCGCGCACGGCTGAAAACGACCCGACGGTTATCATTACCCGCAACGAGGAAACGCGTCAAACTGTGGTCACCACGATGGGTGATACTCAGGTGGAAACCATTTTGAAGCGTTGTAAGGATCAGACAGGCGTTGATGTTCGTCTTGGCAAGCTTCGTATTCCGTATCGTGAGACGATTCGTAAAACCGCCGAGGCGCAGGGCCGTCACAAGAAGCAGACGGGTGGATCGGGTCAGTTTGGCGATTGCTGGCTGCGCTTGGAACCGAATCCGGGAGCGGGCTATGAGTTCTTGGACGAGATCAAGGGTGGCGCTATCCCCAATGGTCTCATTCCGGCTGTCGACAAGGGAGTGCAGGATGCCATGGCTGAAGGCTTCCTTGCTGGTTACCCCATGGTTGATATCAAATGTGTGGTGTATGACGGCAGCTATCATTCGGTTGACTCTAACGAGATGGCGTTCAAGACGGCTGCTCGTATTGGCTTCCGCGCTGCATGCGAAAAGGCCGATCCGGTATTGCTTGAGCCGATGGCCGAGATTGATGTTACGGTAAGTGAAGAATACGCTGGCACGGTTATGGGTGATGTGTCCATGCGCCGTGGTCGCATTCTTGGCACCGACTCAAACGATGCGGGCGACACGATCATCATGGTGCGCATTCCCTATGCTGAGGTGGTCACCTATACCAAGGATCTGCGCTCTATTACGCGCGGTAACGGTTCTTACACGCTGAAGCTCGAAGGTTACGAGCCAGCACCTGCTGATGTTACCAAGAAGCTGGTGGAAGCATATCAGGTGTCTCGTTCCAGTAACTAGGAGCCGTAGAGTAGGGTACTTCGTCTACGGGTGAAGCTGTTGAGAGTAAGCGGGGTTCGGTTATGTGACCGAACCCCGCTTGCATGAAAAGACCGTTTACTCTATAACTCAAGGCCGCAGGATACCGAACGGCTGGTGTTTGTTTCGGGGTCTACATCCGCAGTGGTGGGCGCATCAAGTGCGGCTTTTCGATCCATTAGATACGCTACGGCTTCGGTTTGTCCGCAGCGCGAGGCTGCATCGATGCCGCGCAGAAGGTTTGCACGCGTAAAGAAGCCGGGCTGGTTTTCGAGTGAGCGCAGATCAACGACACGTCCTGCTTCCGCGAGTGCTCGCATGAGAGGAAACTTGCTGGGAATCTCATCTAAGCGGTCTGGGTAAGAAGCTGCCACGCGCGCGCCGAGCAGCTTCTCTTGCGGAACGGTTGACAATAACAAGCGCTTCGCGTCGTCAAACGGCATAAGGTTTCGAGAAACCACATAGTCGGCGACCAGATAAACAGTTTGTGTGTTAAGGAAAGCCGAAGCGGTTGCGTCGGGATTCTCTCCGATGATTGTTATCGTGGTGAGCTTTGGGCAATCTTGAAACGCACGTGGTCCAACGTAGGTTACCGAGTTCGCCAAGTTCACTGTTGAAAGTGAGCTGCAGTCGCGAAACGCGCTGCGACTGACCGTGGTGACCGAATGAGGGATGTGGATTGTGGGAAGGGTTGTGCATCCCCGAAACGCACTATCACCGATCGTTTCGACGCTGCTGGGTATCGTCACAGATACCAGCGAAGTGCAATTGCGAAACGCTCCGTCGCCAATGATGGTTACCGAAGAAGGGATGTCGATTTCCACAAGAGACACACAGCCCCAAAATACACCGAGGTTGAGCGACTTTATGGCGGAGGGGAGACACACCGACGAAAGTGCACCGCATCTCTGGAAGGCGAAGTTTCCGATGAACGTTATCGAGTCGGGTAGGACTACCGATTCTAAGCTTCGATGGTCTTCGAATGCTTTCGACCCGATGAACGTGACGGCCGTGCCTTCAACCTCGCTGGGTATGATGACGTGTGTGACACCGTCATCGCATGCGACGACGTGCCAACCTTCATCGAAGAGTTCAAGGGTGAGCTCGCCGATGGTGCGAATGTTACTCATGCGGTGCTCCTTTTTGTTGTGCGCTTCTAGTCTAAGCTGAAGGCGGAGTTAAGTGGTTGATATCCTCGTTACCGAGCACGATCTGTACCGCCCATGGCGGAACGTCCTCTGGACGGTGGTCATCATCGTAGAATACAAACGCCGTCCGGTATGCGGGCATGTGTTCGGGGTAGATGCCCCATCCGTCGGTGAAGTAGATGAGGCCACCCAGGTTTTCAAATGCCCCGTCCTCCAGCAGCGTGTCAACATGTTCGAATGCCGGGCGGAAGTCGGTACCTCCACCGCCGCGTACTGTTGCAGCATATTCCCATTTCGTAAGGTCATCAAGGGTTATCACGACGTCGTCGCTGACCACGCCTGCATCGCACTGGATGATATGGATGTTCACCTGATCGAAGAATGATTCGGTTGATTGTAAGATGTCGACGGTCGTTCCCATGAAGCGACGTACTGCCTCGCCGTATACGCTGCCCGAGGTGTCGATGACGATCACAAATTCGCGAATACGTTTTTCTTCGCGGCTTTCCAGTGGTTCGATGAGTGGCAAATCGCCGTAGAGCTTAAGGCCGAACGTATAGAAGATGTAATCGAACTCGTCATCTGAGAGACGCATCACTTCGCCGGGTGTAGCGAATTGCCGTAGGAACGCTGCGTAATCAATCTTTTCGCGTGAGATAGTCATGAGTTCTTCTGAAAAACCCGAAAGTTGTTCGCCGCGGGTGCGTGACATGGTTTGCAGGTTAACCGAGAGATTGACTGCAACGTGGCGCCACTCTTGCTTCTGACGTTCGGTAAGTGGACGAGCAAGGGTGTGCCCACTTGCTGAGCCGTCGTCGTGAGATGGGTTGTTCTCAGTATTGGTATTGCTGCACCCAGGGGCATTTGCCCCGTCGCTATCCGAGTCGTTTGTATGCTGTCCGTCTCCGTCAGATGGGTTGCTGTCGGCAGAATCATTTCCGTCAACGTCGCCTGCCCCGAGCGGTACGTACCAGATACCGTGGGCATCGGAGTGAAACAGGCTCGCCCATTTTTCCACATAAGAGTGCCATTGTCCCGCTCGCAAGCGTCCATATGCTTTTTCCGCAGTCACATGACCGCCTAATTCGCGCTCGATACGCTCAAGAGCATCTGCGATTTCAACCCCTCGCATTCCGGGCCGTGGTCCGCAGAGCTTTGCCGCAGCGCGCTCTGCGGCAATGTCGCTAGCGAGATCCCAGAGGGGCTGATCGACTGACGGACCTACGTACGGATGCAAAAAAACGCAATGCATGACGCTGTGCAGCAGGTCGTGCTTGGGGGCTGCGCGTAAGCTGCGAAACGCTCGTAATACTCGCTCGGCATCGAATGCGAGGGAGAACCCATCGGTTGCGAAGGGGTCATCAAGAAACGAGGGTGTCACGTGCAAGCGCCCGACGGCGGCTGAGAGGAAATGGTTGTCAGCGAGCACGAGGGCTTTCGCCAAGTTGATGACGCGCAGCGCGAGCTCATCTTTTTCCGTCAGGTTGATTTGCGGCATAGTCGCGTGCCACCTAGGCGAGGTTGTCCGCCTGCTTGAGCAGGTTAAGACCCCGCTCGGTGAACAGCAAGCTCTTGTTGTGTCGCAGGTAGCCCTCGCATCCGTGCTCGCTCACCATGCGTACAAGCAGCGGGTCAGCGGAAAGCTTCGCGACCATCATCAGCGATTCTTGCGAGTCTTCTCCAAAGGTGGTATCAAGGAAGGAAAAGACGCTGTTCACCGACGAGATGGCGCGTTGCAGCAGCGAATCGCAGCGCTTTACCTGGGAATTGAACACCTCTTTTGCCGCATCGAATCGCGCGCTACCGGTTCGCATAGCTTCGTCGGCTGCATCTGCTGCCATGTTCAGTACGCTCACGCGCAGCGCCTTTACCACGCGGCGGTCGCCGGGTTCGCTTTTGGCACGGTTGCCCGTTTCGCATTCCCCGCGCACGGAACTTGCACGCTTGCGCAAGGCGAGTGCCGCTTCGTCGCCGACAAGCGTCCCTTTAAGCTCCATGAGGTCGGCGCGGACGAGGCGCAGGGCGCTTTCCAGTTCCATAGCGCCGTGAACTTGTGTTGACAAAGCATCGGTGAGTAAGCCAACGAGGGCGATTCGCTCATCAAACCGGGCGGCGCGTGCTCGATCACGTATGGTGTCATCGAAAGCGCCACTCAGGATGTCTGGAATACGGTAGTCATCTCGGTAGGCGCGGAAGAGCTCATAATATGCGAAGAACTCGTGGGCGGTATCCTCGTCTTGTAGGTATTGGCGAATCAGTTCCGCGTTTACTATGAGGCTTTCCGCTTCATAGGCTTGCAGCATGCGGGAGAGGTCTTCCCATCCGCGTGCAGTCACCAGCTTTGCACCTTTTGCTCCAGCGCGCACTTTGTAAAACGAACCCGGCTTGGCATCAAGGAAAGTGGTTATCGCCGGGTGAACACCGTGAGCTGCAGCATAGTCTTGCCATACGGTTACGTCGGGTTCAATATCGATCCGCTTCAAGCGGTCGAGCGTGGCGGGGTCGAATTCGCGTGCTGCCCGGTTGTACTCGGGCGGGTTTCCGGCGGTGACGATGATCCACCCTTCGGGCAGGCGGTGCATGCCGAACGTTTTGTATTGCAGGAACTGAAGCATTGCTGGAGCAAGCGTTTCGCTGACGCAGTTAACCTCATCGAGGAACAGAATACCTTCGTCTACGCCGCTTGTGCGGCGCGCCTGATGAACAGCAGCGATGATTTCCGACATCGTGTACTGAGACACGCGGCAGTTTTCTCCATCGAATTCTTCGGAAGAAATGAACGGCAGGCCCAGTGCACTTTGTCGCGTGTGGTGCGTGATGGAATAGCTGACGAAGTTGATGTCGAGTTCTTGCGCGACTTGCGAGACAATTGCGGTTTTCCCCACACCCGGAGGTCCGAACATGATGATGGGCCGCTGCATGTGGAAGGGAATGCGGTACAGGCCATGCTCGTCTTTCGACAGGTACGCCGTGATGGCGCTGCGTATCTGCTCGGTCGCTTGCTCGATGTTCATAGATCAGCCTTTCCGCCTGCGTGGTTTGCATCGCATAACAATAGCAGCCTTCTGGCGAAAATGGCAGGGGCTTCGTGGTTCTTGTTATCCAATTTGAGGCAGATGCGTCGCATGCCCGCCCGTTTGATGTTGGGCGAGCATGCGAGTTCGTGCGACTGAGCTGCACTAAGTTGCGTTCGGGGTGTGTTAGCGGCGTCGGCGCGCGAACGCGATGGTTGCAGCAATGATTCCTATCATTACCAATGCGGTGGCCAGTGCGAAGGATGCACCACGCATGGCAGCGTCGCCGGTTGCGGGTAGCGTCGATGCGGGAGTGCTTGGAACGGTTGGCTTCTCAGGTGTTTGAGGCTCTTCGGGTGTTGTGGGTTCTTCGGGGGCTTCGACAGTTACGGTTTGGTCGGTGTTGGTAAGATCGGCATGGCTTGCAACCATACGGTCGTCGCGGTAGAGCTCTTCGAAAACAACAACGCTCGCACCGGCAAGTTCATCGGTGGAAAGGAAGAATGGGACCTCGATTGCACCCGTTGGGTTAGTGGGCGTAAACGATGCCTCTGCGGTGATGGGTTCGTCGGGTAACTCGGTTTCCGCGCTGCTATCTTCTGTGCGGGTTGTTGTGATGGGTTCTCCCGTGTCGGCGTTCATAAGGGTTCCGCGCACGGTGTATTCCTTGCCGGGAATAAGGCCGCTGTAAGCAACTCGGTCTACTATGGAGACGTCACTTTCGGGTGCGAGTACTTTGTCGCCGTCACGTGCGTCGGTTGCCGTGGTGCCTATCTCGGGCCAGCTGTCGGTTACGGTTCCGAGTTGTACGGTTACGGAATCACGAGCGATGGCGATGTTATCAATGCGCACGAGTTCAAGTCCTTCGTTTGCCGGGCAGGGTAGCTCTTCGAGTGAGTACACATCGTAAGGCAGCGCGCCACGTTCGTTGGTGGGGGTACTCTGCTTGTCGTCGGCTGTTCCGAACCATACGCTACAGGAGTCATCAAGAGGGTAGGTGGCATCGAGTTCAAACGGGTCGTTTCCATTGGCAACGACCGTGCCGGTGTCGTCGACGCGTGGTGTATGGGCTGCTGCGGTTGAGGCGTATCCGTTTGCGTCGGTTATGATGATGTGGGCTTCCCCGGTAGTTGCGCTCGTCAGCTTGAAGGGGACGTTCACGAGGCGTTCCATCGTCGAAGCACGAACTTTCGTGAATTCGAGATCACCACGTTTTACCTGGTTTTCTATTTTGGGAATCGCGAAGGTGACATCGGTTTGGCCATCTCCTACTTCGGTGATGTTCGTAATTTGTACGTTGTCATCAACGGGCGGCAGATAGCCGCTCGGGGCAGTTTCTTCGCGAATGACGCAGGTGCCAAGCGGTAGTGCTGGCTTACCATTGGCGAAGAATAGATCGTCACCGTCCACCAGGTACGGCAGGGTTTCGCCGTCGGCGGTTTCAAACGTTGCGTCTGGTGTGTCGAGCAACACGCGACCCTGCTCATCGGTTTGTACCGTCCAGCTGCGCAGTGGCGCGCCGGATGCTTGCGCTTCTTGCGCACTGCCGTATTGCCCGCCGTAGAAGTCGATGGCGAAGCGCGCTTGGGCCAGGCTTGCTGCCCCAAGCGGACTGTTGCCCGCATCGTCACACGGAAGTTCGCCGTCGTGCTTGAGCAGCAGCAGATCGAGACTTCCGTAGCGCGGGGCGTCCTGTACGGTGCCGTCGTTAACGCGTGTAGCCTTTCCTGCTTGCACCGTCACCTGGTAAACGGTCGAATCGAGTATGTAGCCTGCAGGTGCCTTCGTTTCTCGAACCCAATATGTCCCTTGTCCGAGCTTTTCGGAGGCGGCGGTGCCATCGGCTTTCGTCGTCATGGCGCAAAGCTCTGTCGTGCAAGCCTCATCCTTGTACACGCCGTAACGTGCTCCTTCGAGCCGATAGCATGCGTTGCCATTTGTTAGTGTGTCATCGGCGCTTGTTTTGGCAAGCTCGATCCAGCCGGGGCTGGCGGTGGTCACGAGCACCTGTAGCTTGTCATCTGCTGGTTTCCACAGTGTCGACCATCCGTCTTCAACGCCACCACCCCGATATGCAAGTGCTTCGTCGGCCAGTCGTTCAGCGGCGGCGAGCACGTCGGTGCCTGCGTAGTCGATCATGTGGTAGGAACGGTCGGTGATAAGCCATGCCGCAATCTGTGTAATGTCGGAGGCATGCAGCGCCGACCAGCTCTTGCCTCCAATCGTGGTGGTGTTCGGATAGCCATGGTACATCAGGTAATCCCAGCAAGCCGCGCTGGTTGTCTCACTGAATGCCGACCCGCCCGCCGATTCCGGCAGTGGTCCTTCCTTGTACTGGTTCGTACAGAACGCGACTGCCCCCTCCGTCGAGCGATACATGGTGCCCGAATTGGTTCCCGATCCTCCCTGATAGCAGTAAAACGTTGTGCTTGCCGCATAGGCCTCATCTGGTGCTACTACGTCAGGACGAGCGGTGGTGGCGTACAGTATACCTATACCGCATGCCACCGCTAGCGCCAAGGTTAAGCAAGCAGTTTTGATACGACGTGCTTTCGCGGTGCGCATAGTCATGGAATGCCTCCTTTCGAAAAGCGCCGTATGAGGGCTTGTGCGACGCGTGTGCGTCGCCAGGCAACCAAGGTTGCGGCGCATGGGTCAATACCTTCGATCATAGAGGCAGGGTACCTGCGCACAGTCGCACGTTTCCAACGGAACAGGAATGCTTTTCTACTCGCGATCAAGTGGGTTTTAGGTTGCGTTCCTGCGGGTTCCTTCGGTGTTTTGCCAGAAACCGTGTGAAACCTCGCAAAAACCTTGCAGGAATCTTGCAGGGGCTCTCATCTATCACGTGGGCCTTGCCGCTGTGTGTTTGTCTCAGGTTCTCGAATATCGGTTACACGGCGTTGGGGCGCAGTGTTAAGTAAGGCGTTATGTGAGGTTTCCGACTTCTTACGTCGGCAACCGGGCTTCTTTGATGCTTGTCGTACAATGACCGAATGCGAAACCAATGCGCCGCGTTGGCGCATGTTCACGATGTGGAAAAGGGAGGACATGCCTATGTGCGGCATTGTCGGATACACAGGAGCTAAGCCCGTTTCAGGCATTCTGATCGAGGGCTTGCGGCGGCTCGAATATCGCGGATACGATTCTGCTGGTATTGCTGTCGAACGTGATGGGCGCGTGTCAGTTTGCCATCGTAAAGGCAAGGTTGCCGCGCTTGCTGAGGCCGTTGAGCAGCTTGACATGGGCGGGCAGTGCGGCATTGGACATACTCGCTGGGCAACTCATGGGCGCCCGAGTGAGGCGAACGCTCATCCGCACACCTCATGCGGCGGGCACATTGCTGTGGTACATAACGGCATTATCGAAAACTTCGCCGAACTGCGCGAAGCGCTTGAGGCGCGCGGACACACATTCACGAGCGACACCGACACCGAAACGGTGGCGCATCTGATCGAGGAGGCCTACGAGGGTGATCTGATGGCTGCGGTGCGCACGGCGTGCGACCAGGTGGTGGGCGCGTACGGCTTGGCCGTTGTCTGCGATATGGAGCCGGGCGTTATCGTGGTTACCCGCAAAGATTCCCCTATCGTCATTGGGCGCGGCGAGCACGGCAGCTACGTCGCCTCCGACATTATCGCCATGATCGACGCAACGCGTGACGTGGTGGTGCTCGGCGACGGCGAGTTTGCGAAGCTCACACCGCTTGGCATCGACTACTTCGACGGACGGGGTATGCCCATTACGCCCGCTGTTACCCATGTTGACTGGGATGTTGACATGGCGGAGAAAGGCGGCTATCCCGACTTTATGATGAAAGAGATTCACGAGCAGCCGCGTGTTATCCGCGACACGTTGGCGGGGCGTTTGGTGAATGGGTCACTTTCTATTGACGAGCTTGATATGAGCCCTGAAGAACTGAGTCTTATCGACCGCGTGTACGTGATCGCGTGCGGTACTAGCTATCATGCGGGTCTTATCGCGAAGAATCTCATCGAAGGTTGGGCGCGCATTCCCTGTGAGGTTGAGGTAGCAAGCGAATTTCGCTATCGCAACCCCATTATCACGCCTACTACGTTGGTGGTGGCGGTCAGTCAGTCGGGTGAGACAGCGGACACCCTTGCTGCCATCCGCGATGCGCGCGTGAAGGGTGCGAAGGTGTTCGGCATTACGAACGTCATCGGCAGTCCTGTTGCGCGGGAAAGTGACGGAGTTATTTACACGAAGGCGAACAAAGAAATAGCCGTCGCCTCCACAAAGAGCTTCCTTGGTCAGGTAGTGAGTTTGACGCTTTTGGCCATGTTGCTTGCGCAGGTGCAGGGCGAGCTGAAGACAAATCAGCTGCGCATGCTATTCCGCGAGCTCGCTGATACCGCCGCTCAGGTCGAGCGCATCCTTTCCGACACGGAAGCTGTAGACGGGGCGGCTCTGGCCTGCAAGGACGCGACAAGTGCACTGTTCATTGGGCGAGGCATGGGTGCGGCTATATCGTCGGAAGGGGCACTCAAGCTCAAAGAGATCAGTTACTTGCATGCGGAGGCGTATGCGGCGGGCGAGATGAAACACGGCCCCATTGCGCTCATTGACGAGGGATTCCCTATTATTGCGGTTGCTACCAAGAGCCCGGTGTACGACAAAGTTATATCAAACTTGCAGGAAAGTCGTGCTCGTGGCGCCATGATCGTGGCCATTGCTACCGAGGGCGACGAGGAAATTCGCAAGCACGCCGACCATGTAATCTACATTCCGAAGGTGCGCGATTGTTTCAGCCCTATTACCGCGAGTGTGCCGTTGCAGTTGCTGGCGCGCAGCATCGCTGTGGCGCGTGGCTGTGATGTCGATCAGCCGCGTAACTTGGCGAAGAGCGTGACCGTTGAATAGGCTGCGCGACATGCGTGAGGTGGTCGACGTGGGCGAAGTGGGTGGTTCGAGCGAAATGCTTGGTGGCCAGGTTGGTCTTGGTGTCGACATTGTGGAAATCGCCCGCATGAAGGCTATTCTGGCGCGCACATCGAGCTTTGCGGAAAAGGTGTTCTCCGAGGCCGAGCGCGCATACTGCGAAGGCACGGCGTCACCCGAAGCTCATTTTGCCACACGCTTCGCCGCGAAAGAGGCGGTGCTGAAGGCGCTAGGAACGGGCTTTTCGGGTGGCATTGGCCCATGCGATGTGGAAGTTCGCCGCACTGCAAAAGGTCGTCCGTATGCGGTGCTTCATGGTGAGGCGAAGCGTGTTGCTTCCCAGTTGGGTGTACGTGAACTTCCCTTATCGCTGTCGTACACGCACGATGAGGCCGTCGCCTGCGCCATGGCTATCACCGATAGTTCGGTTCGTGCTTCCGAGGAACGCAAGGACCCGATGGAGGAATTGGCCCGCCGTTTCAAGGAAGCACGCGGCATGCTTGATAACCTTGAGGCACCAGTTGTTTCAAGTATTGCCGATGATTCCACCGAGGTTGCAGCTGATAAAACCACGTTTTCTGCCGCCTGCATGTGATAGAGGGCTTACATGTCTGAGAGTTTTGAATTTGTTTCCACCTTGCCGCTTATCCCCTGGCCGGCGGCCGATGCGAACAAGTACACGCGCGGCAAGCTAACCGTGGTAGGTGGTTCGGCTGCTTATCCGGGAGCTGCGGGCTTGGCCGCGCTTGCCGCACAGCGCTTAGGAGCGGGCTACGTTGAGGTTGTGTGCGCGCCAGAATCGGTCGACATCGTTCGATCATGTGGGTTGTCGCTGGTAGTCAGGTCGTGGGATCATTGGCCGTGTACACGCATCACGCCGAGCTCGGCGGGCAAACCGGTTGCCTACGTGGTTGGTCCGGGATTCGATGCCGACGATGCTGCATCTGCGCGCTTGCTAGCGTTCGTGCTCTCTATGGCTCAGGCACCTGTGCTTATTGACGGCGGTGCTATTGGGTGCTTGGCGTCACAGGATTGCCGTGGGCTTTTGCAGCGACGCGCTGAAGCGGGGCTTGATACGGTGATCACGCCGCATGGAGGCGAAGCTGCTCGCTTAGCGGTATGCGTGGGCGTTGCTCAGCCACCGCGTGTTTTCTCACGTGCTGAAGCATCGTCGCTGCAGACAGGCGCATGCACGAAGCTGGTGGCGTCCGCAAAGCTCGCAAAGCCCGCAGAACCGAGGCGCTCTTATCGAGCCGATCTGGCGGCATATGCGTGCGATCTGGCTGCAGCCTCGCGTGCGGTAGTGGTCTTAAAAGGCCCCGACACGTACGTGTCGGATGGTGTCTCTACCCAGTGCGTGTCGGACGGAACGAGCGCGCTTGCCAAGGCTGGCACGGGCGATGTGCTGGCGGGCATCATTGGTGCCTACTTGGCGCAGGGTGGCCCTGTGTTCGAGTCAGCGGTATCGGGGGTAATGATGCATGCCCGTGCAGGACGCATCGCCGAGCAACGACTCACATCGGTGTGCGTTGTTCCCGAAGATGTTATCGCTTCGATTCCGGATGCGGTGCGCTCCTTCGATCAGTGCTAGAATTGCCCAAATATCGCTCCCAGCTCACCTTGGGATTATGGTGCGGCTGGAATGTAATGTGAAGAAAACTACATTTGCGAGGATATCCGTATGAGTGCTCATCAGCAGACCTTACTCGACGGCCGTGATCTAGCGGCTTGTGTCACCGATCCGGCGGCGCGTGCGGAAGCGCTGCGTCGTGAAATCGAACATCACACCTACCTGTACTACGCCATGGACGCGCCAGAAATCTCCGACGCGGCGTTCGATTCGCTTATGCGCGAGCTGCGAGAGCTTGAAGCAGCACATCCCGAACTCGTTGACTCGGCAAGTCCCACGCAGCGTGTGGGAGGTTATGTGGGCGAACAGTTCACTCCTGTTCGTCATGAACAGCGCATGTATTCGCTCGACAATGCCATGGACCTTGGCGAGCTCGGTGCGTGGATGGATCGCGTCGAAGAGACGTTTGGATCGTTTGTTCCAGTGGTGTGTGAGCTGAAGATCGACGGTTCGTCTATTGCGCTGACCTATGAGGCCGGTAGGCTCGTGCGTGCTGCCACGCGTGGGGACGGAACCACCGGCGAGGACGTGACAGTGAACATGCGCACGGTGCATGACGTGCCGCTGCGTTTGCGCGAAGGGTTTGAACGTGGCATTGCTTCAAGGAGACAAGACGCCGCCATCGAGCTTCGTGGTGAGGTGTACATGCCTAAGGCAAGCTTTGCAGGGCTTAACCGCGCCGCTGAGGCGAACGGGCGCACGCCGTTTGCTAATCCCCGCAATGCTGCAGCGGGAAGCTTACGGCAAAAAGATGCGAAAGTGACTGCCGGACGCGATCTGTCAACATTTCTGTACGCAGTTGCCGACTCGAACGCGCTTTCCGCTGAAACCCAATGGGAACTGCTCCAGTGGCTGCGCGCTGCGGGTTTCCACGTAAACCCCGACGTTGCCCGTTGTGTTACGCGCGATGAGGTGCGGGCGTTCTGCGAGCGCGCGGTCGAGCGCCGCGAGCAGCTTCCCTACGAGATTGATGGCGTGGTGATAAAGGTCGATTCCTTTACTCAGCAGCGCGCCATGGGATACACTGCCCGCGCGCCACGCTGGGCTATCGCGTTCAAGTTTCCCCCCGAAGAAAAAACGACCCTTCTTTGCGATATTACCGTGCAGGTGGGTCGCACCGGAGCGCTTACGCCGGTGGCCGAGCTTGATCCGGTGGTGGTGGCGGGTTCTACGGTGTCGCGTGCCACGCTGCACAACCTCGATGAGGTGCGTCGCAAGGATGTGCGCATTGGTGACACGGTTATCGTGCGTAAAGCAGGAGATGTAATTCCCGAGGTGTTAGGGCCAGTGCTCTCGCTGCGCGATGTGAATGCTCAACCGTGGAGTATGCCTGAGGTGTGCCCGAGCTGCTCAAGCCCTGTCATCCGTGAGGAAGGAGAAGTGGCGCATCGCTGCATTTCTATCGACTGTCCTGCTCAAGCGCTTGAACGCCTGCTGCATTGGGCGAGCCGTGGTGCTATGGATATCGATGGCATGGGTGAGGAAATCGTGAGCCGCTTGGTGGAGGCTGGCCGTCTTTCCGACGTTGCCGATTACTACTCGCTTACCGAAACCGAGCTCGCGTTGCTTAACATGGGACGGCAGAACAAGGAGGGCGAGCCTATCCGCTTGGGGCATACCGTGGCGAAAAAGCTGGTGAGCGCTATTGACGCAAGCCGCGACCGCGCGTTTTCTCGTGCGCTGTTCGGATTGGGAATTCGTCATGTCGGTAAGGCCACAGCCGAATGGCTGGAAGCGGCGTATCCTTCCATCGATGAACTTATGGCTGCTGACGAGGCGGGTTTGGCCGCCGTTGATGGTGTGGGCCCAAAGATCGCGCGCAGTATTTTCGTGTTCCTACGCACCCCTGGCAACATAGGTGTTATCGACCGCTTGCGCACAGCAGGTGTGTGTCTGAAGGATGAGACGTCGGCCGTGCATGATGCGCGCGAACAGACGTTGACAGGGCTTACGTTTGTGCTCACGGGCAGCTTGGTACAAAGCGGCATGACCCGTGACGAGGCGGGAAGTGCTCTGAAGGCGTTGGGGGCGAAGGTGTCGGGCAGTGTGTCGAAGAAGACGAACTTCGTGATTGCTGGCGAGGCGGCTGGTAGCAAGTACGACAAGGCGGTGAGTTTAGGTGTGCCCGTGCTTGATGAGCAGGCGCTGCTGCGGATTCTGGAAACGGGAGAGCCGCCTCAGGTCTAAACGACGGCCGTCGTATAAGATTACGAACCTGAGTCTTCGTTGATGAGAGTGATTGCATGTCTGTGGGCTCACGTTCTTGTTTCAAGTAACACAGTTCCATAATTCGTAGCACTATTCGCTGATTCGCGGGCAAAAAGCATCGCTGCTCTGCTATTGTATGTTACGGAATAAAAATTCGTAACATGTTACAGTATGGCTGCGTGCCGCTTATGACCCTTAGGAGGGCGTATGGTTTCCTTATCACGAAGGCGTTTTGCGAAGTTGGCTGGTGTTGGTGTGGCGTCGCTTACCCTCGGCGGCGTGCTTGGTGCATGCACGGGAAACGGGGAAGGCGAAGCTGGTGGTGCGTCGGCGAATTCCAGCGAGGGTGTACGTCAGGTGATTGTGTCCATGACGCCGGGATCTGAGCCGGCGGCGGGTTTCGACCCGTTGGTTGCATGGGGCTGCGGCGAGCATGTGCACGAGCCGCTCATCCAATCGACGCTTATCACCACTGATGTGAATCTCGGGTTCAAAAACGACCTAGCTACGTCGTATGAGTGTTCCGAAGATGGCTTGACGTGGACCTTCCATATTCGCGATGACGTGCGTTTTACCGACGGCGAGCCGCTTACTGCTACCGATGTCTCCTTCACCATAAACAGCATTGCCACAGGGGAGGCGTCGGAGTGTGATTTGTCCATGGTTGATGAGGCGGTGGTTGTCGATAACACAACGGTTGAAATCCGTTTGAAAAAGCCGTTTAATGCGCTGCTGTACACGCTGGCAGTGGTTGGTATCGTACCGGAGCACGCTTATGGTAACGATTACGGAAAGAACCCCATTGGTAGCGGCCGCTACGTACTTGAGCAGTGGGATCAGGGGCAGCAGGTTATCCTGCGCGCGAACCCCGACTACTATGGCGACGCTGTTCAGATGGAGCGCGTCGTGGTGGTGTTCATGGAAGAAGACGCCTCGCTTGCCGGTGCGCAGGCGGGTCAGATTGACGTCGCGTACACCTCAGCCACGCTCGCCGATGCATTGCCGAGTGGCTACGAGTTGCTGAACTGCGCTTCAGTAGACTCGCGTGGCATATCGCTGCCAAGTGTGCCGGTGGGTAGCCCTGCGAAAGAGGAAGACGGCGGCGTGTCGTATGAGGTGGGTAACGCTGCCACCTGCGATGTGTCTCTGCGACAGGCGATGAACTGCGGTGTTGACCGCAACCGCATGATCGATCACGTGCTGAACGGTTATGGCACGGTTGCGTGGAGTGTTGGTGACGGCATGCCCTGGTCGTCTGCCGATATGGCTGTCGAGTACGACGTCGATCGAGCGCGGGAGCTTCTTGCTGAAGGCGGCTGGTCGGTCGCATCTGACGGCGTGCTGGTGAAGGATGGCGTTCGTGCGTCGTTTAATTTGTACTATTCGGCAGGCGACTCGGTTCGTCAGGCACTCGCATCCGATTTCGCCGAGCAGATGGCCGAACTCGGCATCGAGGTAAACGTGAAAGGCGCCAGCTGGGACGACATTTATCCACATCAGTACTCAGAGCCGGTTTTGTGGGGTTGGGGATCGAACTCGCCAGTTGAGCTCTACGAGCTCACCCATTCGAATGGCTGGGGAAACTATGCAAGCTACGAGAACGCCCAGGTTGATGCGAATTTGGAGGCTGCGATTGCGCAGCGCAACGTGGAGGATTCCTATGAATTCTATCAGCGTGCGCAGTGGGACGAGGAAACGCATACGGGTGTGGCACCGCGCGGGGCTTCCACGTGGATTTGGCTGGCCAACGTCGATCATTTGTACTTCCAACGCGCTGGGTTAAGCGTTGCTGAGCAGAAGCCGCATCCGCATGGGCATGGGTGGTCGCTTGTGAACAACGTTGATAGGTGGAGTTGGGCTTAAAGGTAGCTATGGCGCGGTTTCTCATTCGAAATGCTGTAAAGATGTTGCTGCTGCTTTTAGCAGTGAGCTTGTTGGTGTTCGCGTTGGTGAGCGTATCGCCTATTGATCCTGTTCAAGCGAACGTGGGTCAGGCGGCGTACCTTGGTATGAGTGAGGAAAAGCGCGCCCAGCTCAGTGAGTACTGGGGGGTGGAAACGCCGTTTTGGGAGCGCTACGTTTCGTGGCTTACCAGCGCCGTACAGGGCGACTTGGGTACATCGTTGCGGTTTAATGCGCCGGTTTCTGAGGTTATCGCCACACGTGCGCTCAATTCGTTGGCGCTCATGGTAGTGGCGTGGGTGATAAGCGGTGCGTTAGGCTTCGTGCTTGGTGTTGCAGCAGGTGCAAACCGAGGGCGTCTTCTTGATCGTATTGTCAAGGGGTACTGCTTCCTGTTGGCGTCGGTTCCCACGTTTTGGCTGGGCCTGGTGTTCCTGATTGTGTTTTCGGTGCAGCTGGGGTGGTTTCCCTTTGGTTTTTCGGTACCCATTGGCGTTTCGGCCGACGACGTGACCCTTACTGACACGCTGCGTCATTTGATATTGCCTGCACTCACGTTGTCGGTGGTGGGCGTGGCGAACATCGCTTTGCACACGCGCGAGAAAACCATCGATGTGCTTGAGAGTGACTACGTGCGCTTTGCTCGCGCGCGGGGCCTAACCCTGTGGGAGGCGCTTCGCGCGCATGGGTTGCGCAATATCGCGCTGCCTGCCATCACGCTGCAGTTCGCATCTGTATCCGAGATTTTAGGCGGATCAGTGTTGGTTGAACAGGTGTTTTCGTATCCGGGGTTGGGGCAGGCTGCGGTTGTGGCCGGTCTTGGTGGCGACGCAGCGCTGCTTGCCGGTATTGCAGTGATGTCGGCAGCCATTGTGTTTTTTGGAAACTTGGTTGCGAACGTGCTGTACGGGGTGGTCGACCCACGTATCCGAAAAGGGGCCGTATTATGAGCCGTCCCTTTGTCCAAGCGACTTCATCTGGAGAACTTGTTCATTCCGACGACGTTTTCGTCCCCACACCGTCTGAACCATCTACATCATCTGTGCCGCTGCTGCATGCGCCGCGCCGCGCGCGTGTAGCTAACCGGAAAGCGACACTTGCGGCATTCATTGCCGCTGTCTGCGCGCTGGTTGCGGTGGTGGTTTTTGGCATTCTTGTTTCCGACGCTGCCACAGCTACCGATTTCATGGCGAAAAACTTAGCTCCAAGTGCACAGCATCCCTTCGGCACCGATTGGATGGGACGCGATATGCTACTGCGCACCGTGGCTGGCTTGTCAACGAGTGTGCTCGTGGGGTTGTTGGCCGCCACAGTGTCATCGATCATCGCGCTTGTTTTAGGCGCTGCTGCGGCACTGGGAGGCAAACGGGTCGATGCAGCGGTCACGTGGCTTATCGATCTGGTTATGGGCGTGCCCCATATTGTGTTGCTCGTACTGATATCGTTTGCGCTTGGTAAAGGGTTTTGGGGTGTAACTGTTGGCGTAGCGGTGACGCATTGGCCAAGTTTGGCACGTGTGGTGCGCGCCGAAGTGCTGCAATGCAAGCAAGCGGGTTATGTTGAGGTAGCGCGGCGGCTCGGGCAAAGCCGAGTGCGCATCGCGCTTACGCATGTGTTCCCGTTCGTGTTTCCACAGTTTTTGGTTGGGCTTATCCTGCTGTTTCCCCATGCCATCCTGCATGAGGCAGCTATTACGTTTTTGGGGTTCGGTCTGTCGCCCGAGCAGCCGGCGATTGGTATTATCTTGAGCGAATCAATGGCGTATCTGTCCGCTGGCATGTGGTGGCTGGCAGTGTTTCCCGGATGTGCGCTCGTTGGGGTGGTGCTGCTGTTCGACGTGGCGGGGTCGTGTTTGCGTAAGCTTGTCGATCCGCACAGTTCACAGGAATAGGAGGTCGCCGGTTTGCACGAGTTGCATCATCATGCGCACGATTCGCACCATCATCACACGCATGCACCTGACTCTTATCATGGTGGGGGGCACCATTTACTGCAGGTAGAGGGGCTTTCTGTCGGTTTTCGTATGTATGACACCGACGCTTCGTTCTTTTTGGCGAAGCAGCGCTTTGTTGAAGTTGTGCACGATCTGAGCATTTCGGTTCATAGTGGCGAGATTGTTGCCGTCGTGGGTGCATCAGGTTCGGGAAAGTCGCTTCTGGCCGATACTATCATGGGTATTTTCGAACCGAATGCCACAGTGCGAGGTCGGGTGTGGTTTGACGGCGAGCCGTGCGATGCGGAACAGCTCTCCCGCCTTCGTGGTAACGGAATATCGCTCGTTCCTCAAAGTATTGCCAGCTTAGACCCGCTGATGAAGGTGGGCCGCCAGGTTCGAGGGTTCGGCCGCGCGGCGCGAGGTGTGCAACGTGGCGGTCGTGCAGCGCGTCAGCGTGAGCTGTTTGAGCGTTACGGACTTGCATCTTCTGTGGAAGAACTCTATCCGCATGAGCTTTCCGGTGGCATGGCTCGTCGCGTGCTGCTCGCTTGTGCGCTTATGGACAACCCACGTGTGATTATTGCCGATGAGCCGACGCCTGGGCTCGACCTTGAACTGGCTGTTCGTGCACTCGATGACTTCCGCGCGTTCGCCGACGGCGGGGGTGGGGTTATGCTTATCACGCACGACATTGAGCTTGCGCTCCGTGTAGCTGATCGTGTGGCTGTATTCCAAGACGGTACCATCGTTGAGGAAACCGCCGTGGAGAACTTTGCCAGTCCCGACACGCTGCAGCATCCCTTCACAAAGGAACTCTGGCACGCGCTTTTTGGTTCCGTCCGTTCTAACGAACGGCCGGAACTCGCCGACGCTGCGGTCGCACAGTGCACGCCATCTTGCGGTTCCTACCCCTCGTCGCGGCCCGAAGGCCGCTTCCTCGGGCTCTCACCGCAATCTGGCGCACCCTGCGCACCCTCGCTGACTGATGTGGACCGAGGAGATGCTGCTCAGCTTGAGGAGGTTTGTTCTGAGAAAGGGATAACGCATGCTTGAGGTTCGGGGTGTTACGTTTGCGTATCCGGGGTGTGCGCCGCTCTACCGCGATTTCAATCTGGCGGTTGAGCCGGGTGAGCGTGTGGCGCTTGTTGCGCGCTCGGGTTTCGGCAAAACGACATTGTGTCGCCTGCTTGCAGGTTATGAGTTGCCGCAGAAGGGGAGCGTGCTGGTTGACGGCGCACCGCTGCCGAGGCGTGGCGTGTGTCCGGTGCAGCTGGTGTCGCAGCATCCCGAACGGACGGTCGACCCCCGTATGCGCATGCGTAATGTGCTCGCCGAGGCGGGAGAAGCCCCAACTGAACTGCTTTGCACACTTGGTATTCAGAGCCACTGGATGTCGCGCTATCCCCATGAGTTATCCGGCGGTGAATTGCAGCGTTTCTGCATTGCGCGGGCGCTTATCGCGCGCCCACGCTATCTCGTCGCCGACGAAGTGTCTACTATGCTTGACGCTGTTACGCAGGCCCGAATTTGGCGCGTGTTACTCGAAGAAGTGGCGCGCGCGAACGCCGGACTCGTATTTGTGTCGCATTCGCCGGTGCTTACCGAGCGTATTGCCACGAGAGTCGTACGTCTTGATTAGCGCGTTGCGGCCATGGCGCCGCACCGCTGAACTGCTCCACACTGCTGCACTACCGCACTGCTCCGGCTCTTCTGTATCCATCGCTGCGCCGTCCTAGACGATATGAAGGAAACACTGATTGAATTCGTCTTACCCTGTGCCGAGTCGTCAACGAAGGGCAAGACGGATTAATTAGTGTTTCCTTAACTTCTTGTGGTCTTTGACGGGCATTTCGCTCTGGTCTGGCGCTTTCGTTTCGCACGTCGTCAGAACTCTATCGAATCCTTACTCGTGCTCTTGAGTGTTGTGGTTCCCATAGTATGGTGTCACTCATATGTAATCATGGTTACGATCAGCACAATCGTATGCCATACGTGATAAGATTCTGCGGGAACGCATTTTTGCGGGGGAGGGGATACAAGTTAATGGGAAGAACTATCGGATGTTTGGCACTATGGTGTTAGGCATAAACGCGAAGCTCTTCGTTGCGCGTTCAGGTGCGGGCGCGCGCGAGATGGAAAGGGACTGTTGGTGCATGCTGGCTCGCAACCCAAACGATCATCGGGGGGGGGGGTATATGGTAGCCACCTCTCTGAGTAAAAAGAAGACCGTTCTCGTGGTGGATGACTCGATGTTTAACCGCGCGTTGCTGGCTGACATGATGGCGGATGAGTTCAATGTTATCGAAGCAGAGAACGGCAAGCAGGCTATTGCCGCCATTAGCAAGTTGGGGCTGGGTATTTCACTTGTGCTGCTCGACTACGTGATGCCTGAGATGGACGGCTTCGCAGTGCTTTCCGTCATGCAGCGACGCGGCTGGATCAAAGACATACCTGTGGTTATGGTGTCGGCCGAAAGCGATCCGGCATACATTGAGCGCGCCTACGAGCTGGGTGTCACTGATTTTCTTACCCGGCCCTTCGATATTAACATCGTGCGTCACCGCGTGCGCAACACTATCATGCTGTACAGCAAGCAGCGAGTACTAGCTGGTATGGTGGCCGATGAGATCAACGAGCGCGAGCGCGACGTTAACCTTATGGTTTCCATATTGAGCCACATCGTGGAGTTCCGCAACGGCGAAAGCGGCATGCACGTATTGCGTGTGCGTGCCTTAACTGAGATTTTGCTCACCTGTCTGGCGGAAAAAACCGATGCATATGATCTCGCCTCTGCAGACATCTCGACGATCTCCATGGCGTCGAGCTTGCATGATATTGGCAAGATTGCTATCGCCGAGGAAATCCTAAACAAGCCAGGGCGCTTGACCGACGAGGAATTCCGTATCATGAAGACACATTCGGCTGTGGGAGCCGAAATGCTGGAAAAACTACCCACCGGTCAAAACGAGCCGCTGGTGAAGACCGCGTACGCCATTTGCCGTTGGCACCACGAACGCTACGATGGGCGCGGATACCCCGATGGCTTGGTGGGTGATGATATTCCTATTTCCGCTCAGGTGGTTGCTTTGGCTGACGTGTATGACGCTCTCACCAGCGAACGCGTGTATAAGCCGGCCTTCTCACACGAGAAGGCCATGAGCATGATCATTGGTGGTGAATGCGGCGCGTTCAACCCGCTGCTTATTGACGTTTTGCGCGATAACGCTGACTCCATCCACGGACAGATGGAAAGCCTCTCATCCGACGGACGCGGCAATTACGGAACGAAACGCGTTATGGAGGCGTTGGCGGACGTTGACGAAAAGGGAACGACGAGCCGCACGATTAGCTTGTTGGATTACGAGCGTATGAAGTATAACTTCTATGCCGAGATGTCCAACGAGGTTCAGTATGAGCTGTCGCAAGATCCTCCTATGTTGGTGATGTCTGACTACGGGCGCATCAATTTGGGGCTGCCTGAGGTTATTCCCGATCCAGAGAAGAGCGAGGCGCTTATCCGTGTGTTTGGGCGCGAAGGGGTTACCGAGTTTCTTCATCGCATGATGGATACCTCGCCTGACGATCCCATCGTTCGTTTCGACATGTGCGGTGTGGCGAACGGCGAGACACGCTGGTACAACGTGGTGTCGCGCGCGCTGTGGTCCGATGATGACAAACCGGTGTACATGGGCGCACTCGGCAAGCTCACTGACGTGCACGACCAGCGCTCACTTCTGATGGATTTGCAGTTTCGGGCATGGCACGACTCGCTCACGGCACTGGCGAACCATGCCTACGCACGCAAGGTGGCAACCGAGCGTATGGAGGCGAATCCCGACTGCTTATTTATTATGCTGATTGTTGATTTGGATCATTTCAAGGAGGCTAACGATACGTACGGCCACGAATTCGGTGACCGCGTGCTGCGCTACTTTGCCGATCGTCTCAGCGCTAGCGTGCGCGAGGATGATTTGGTGGCGCGTATTGGGGGCGATGAATTCCTTGTGTTCATGATGTGCGACCAGGAAACCGACCGGCGACATCTGGCGCGGCGTATCCATTCTGCCATTCGCAGCGAATTCGAGGGTTTCCCCGTGTCGTCGAGTATGGGTGTTGCTTGCGCCGACGTGGTAGGAAAGGATTACGATGAAATGTTCCGCTGCGCCGACCGGGCGCTTTACCGCGTGAAACGGTTGGGTGGCGGTTCATGCTCGTTCTGCGAAGATGAGACAGGGCCCGTTTGCGAGGTATCGAGCCTGTCTCCCATCGATAAGCCAGAACGGAGCTATACCGGGCGTGAGCGACGCCAATCGGCAGGTGTCGCAAAACGGCGAGGAAACGATAAATCATAGTTGAGATAAACGAAGAAACAAGGAGAGAGATAACCATGACGTTGGAATCGTGCTATGCCATGATGGGTGGAGACTTAGAAGGGGTGCGCGGGCGCTTGCTCACCGACGAGCGTGTGGCGAAGTTTGTGGGGATGTTTCCTCACGACGATACGTTTGCCAACCTTGAGCGCGCCATGGAAGCGCATGCGCTGGAAGACGCCTTCCGCGCAGCTCACACACTGAAAGGTGTGAGCCACGACTTAGGCTTCATGCCGCTGCACGTGGCAGCCGACGAACTCACGCAAGCGTTGCGTCCCGTTAAAGAGGGCGGCGCTGTTGATGAGGCGGCGCTTGTACCGCTCATGGAAGCCGTGCAAGACGCCTACCGAACGACGATCGACGCATTGGCGACCGTTAACGAGTAACGTGCCCGACTCACAATTTCATCAGGATAGTAGGACGGGAGAGAAGGTATCTCACCATGCAAAGCGAGGATAAGAAAGAGCTTCGCTGGCGCATTGTCGTCGCGACGATCGTAGCGGCATGTATCGTGGCAATCATCGCCGCGTTTCTTTCGATGAATTATCAGCGCACCGTTTCTCAAAATGCGCTGTACCTCGAAGCAAGCACGAACCAGGCGCTCGAACGTCTTGATAGCGTGTTCGAGAACTCTCAACAGAGCTTATTCATGGCGAGTACTCTCTTCGAAGAGGTTCATCCGACCGACGACGAGATCTGCAACGAGCTGGAGTTTCTTGAGGAAGGTACACCTTTCGACTATCTAGCGTTCGAAACGGTTGATGGAACCACGTACAATTCGCGCGGCAAGGTCAGCCAGGTACAACCTCGGGAAAACCCCATCAAGGAAGCAGGCGTTGCCACGGTGAACGACGAGCGTATTGGTGAGGGTTTGTCCATCGTATTCTTCGAACCTGTGTATGACGGGGATACCTATGTCGGTGTGATGTCGGGCGTATGGAGCAACGAGCTGCTCGAGAGGACCATATCGACAACGTATTACAACGAGTACGCGTCGACCTACCTGTGCAACGACGAGGGTGTTGTTATTGCATGCTCGAGCACGTTTGTAAAGGTTGAGTCTGATCAGCTTGACATCAGCGCGGTTGACAGTACTGATGGAACTTCAGTTGGAGAACTCTTGCCATCGCTTGAGCGAGGCGAGTCCATGACGTTTACGTACGAATCTCCGCGTGGTTTGGGACTTGCGTACATGGTGAAGCTCTCCGATCACGACTGGACGTTGTTGCGCACCTATCCGGCAACCATCAATACATCCATTGTAGAGCGTACCAACATTATCGGCATTGCGCTGATCGCGGCCATCATCGTGGTGTTTATTTGTGCCCTCGCGGTTGTTATCGTGCGTGCGTCACGGAAGAATAAAGAGATCACAATTAAAAAAGACCAGTTCGAACGTGTTGCCGATGCATCTTCTCAGTTGTTTAAGCGCTTTGCTGTTCTCGATTTGCAAAACAACATATACGAGTATATCAAAGGGGAGGACCTCGACGATCGTCTTCCGAAACGCGGCAAGTTTACGGATTTCGCTAACTTCTGGGTCAGTCAGGCCGTCTACGATGATGAGCGCGAGAAAGTGCGCGACATGATTATGCTTGATAGCATCATGCGCAACTTCACGCCCGACGTGCAAATTATGCGTTTCGAATACCGCGTGAACTATCAGGGTGAGGTGCGGTGGCTGCAGCCGTCCATGGTGTGCCTGCGTCGCGATAATGAAGGCCACCCTGCTAGCCTGCTGTACGCCGTGCAGGACGTGACCACGGTGAAGGTGGAGGAAGCGCGCGCCCGTGAGGCGCTCGAGGACGCCTACCGTGCCGCCGAGCAGGCATCGCGTGCGAAGAGCGACTTCTTAGGTAGCATGAGCCACGATATTCGTACGCCCATGAACTCCATCATGGGACTTACCGCCATCGCGACTATGCATATCAACGATTCCGAGCGTGTGAAGGACTGCCTGCAGAAGATCACCGTGTCAAGCCGGCATTTGCTGGGGCTTATTAACGAGGTGCTCGACATGGCACGGATCGAGAGTGGCAATATCGGGCTGGCAGAGGATGACTTTGACTTGCCTGAAGCCATTGAGAATTTGCTTACCATCATCCATCCGCAGGTGGCGGCAAAGCAACAGCACCTAAAGGTTGATACTGCAGGTGTTATCCACGAGCATGTGGTGGGTGACTTCATGCGCCTGCAGCAGGTGTTCGTTAACATTATGGGTAATTCGGTAAAGTTCACGCCTGAAGGCGGCACCATTGGGCTTACCATCGCCGAAATTCCCACGCGCATCAGCGGGTGTGCGTGCTACCAGTTCACGTTCACCGACACGGGTTGCGGCATGAGTGAGGAATTCGTTGAGCGCGTGTTCGAGCCGTTTGCGCGCGCGAACGACAACCGCATGACCAACGTTGAGGGCACGGGTTTGGGTATGTCCATCGTGAAGAGCGTGGTCAGCCTGATGAACGGCTCTATCGACGTGCAGAGCAAACTGGGCGAAGGTACCACGTTTGTGGTGACGGTGCATTTGAAGCTGCGCGAGGCTGATCTTGAAGACACCTCGGCGCTGTGCGATTTGTACGTTTTGGTGGCTGATAACGACCAGGTGGCGTGCGAGGGTGCCTGCGAGATGCTGGACGAGATTGGCATGGTACCCGATTACGTGCTTTCCGGCGATGCTGCCATTGCTCGTGTGCGGGAGCGGGTTGAGACACCCGAAGAATACTCAGCGGTTATTCTGGACTGGAAGATGCCAGGTAAAAGTGGCATTGAGACAGCTCGTGAGCTGCGTGAGATTCTACCCGACCATGTGCCTATCATCATTTTGTCGGCCTATGATTGGATGGCGATCGAGCAAGAGGCACGTATGGCGGGCATTGATGCGTTTGTGTCAAAGCCGATGTTTAAGTCTCGCTTGGTTCATGTGATGAATAGCCTGCTGGTGGGTGGCAAGGACGATGAAGCTGAGCGTGATGATGCAGCGAAAGAAGCCGACTTGCTTCGCCAAGCCGACTTCTCGGATAAGCGTATTCTGCTGGTTGAGGATAACGAGCTTGCAGCATCCATTGGATTGGATATCTTATCGTTTACGGGAGCTGCTACAGCGCATGCTATCAATGGTAGGGTTGCGCTGGAAATGTTGCGCGACAACCCGCCGGGAACCTTCGATTTGGTTCTCATGGATGGTCAGATGCCGGTGATGAATGGCTACGAGGCTGCGCGAGCCATCCGTTCGTTAGGATTGGCTGGTCGCCCCGACTTGGCAACTATTCCTATTGTTGCACTCACAGCCGATGCATTCGCTGACGATATGAAGCGAGCGTTGAATGCGGGTATGAACGCGCACATGTCAAAGCCGCTCGAGATCAACACATTGGTGAGGGTATTGAGGGAGTTCTTGCAGTAATCTTACAGTAAGAACGTACGAAAAGAGAGGGTACCGATGTTTATGTCGGTACCCTCTCTTTTTTCGGTGCGGTTGTTCGGTGCGGTTGGTGTGGCTATTCTTGTTTGCTTGCTGCTACTCGTCGAATCGCTTACAATCCTTCAACCTCGAAACGCTTCTCCAAAGCTTCCTGATGGTGTGCGTAATGCAGTGCCACGTCTCGAGCTACATGCCCTTCTTTCACCAGTGTAAACAGACTCTGGTCCATGGTACGCATACCTTCGGCGCCTCCTGCGGCGATAGCACTGTCGATTTGGTGCGTCTTCGACTCGCGAATGAGGTTACGGATGGCGGTGTTCGTTACCATAATCTCGAAGGCCGGCATCACGCCGCCGTCGATGGTGGGCACGAGCTGCTGGCTGACAATAGCGCGAAGCACCATGGATAACTGAATGCGAATTTGACGCTGCTGCGAAGCAGGGAATGCATCAACGATGCGGTCGACCGTGTTCGCAGCACCCGAGGTATGCAGTGTGGAGAACAGCAGCTGCGCCATCTCGGCAGCGGTGACGGCGGTTCCAATGGTGTCCTGATCTCGCATTTCGCCCAGCAAGATGATGTCGGGGCTTTCGCGCATGGCCGAGCGCAGTGCCTCGCTATACGTGGCCACATCGGTGGGAATTTCGCGCTGCGTTACAATGCAGGTTCCATGACGATGTATGTACTCGATGGGATCTTCCATGGTAACAATGTGCCCGGTGCGTTCATGGTTCAGCTTGTCGATGATGCATGCGAGTGTGGTTGACTTACCCACACCAGCAGGTCCTGTCACCAGCACGAGGCCTTTCTGGAATCGCGTCAGGTCGAGTACTTCGTCGGGAATATGGAAGTCGGCGGGGTTGGGTAAGCCAAAGGGGATCACGCGGATAACCGCGCTGTACGAGCCACGCTGTCGGAAAATGTTCACGCGGAAGCGACCGATGCCGGCGATGGCGAAGGAGAAGTCGTCGTCATGGTTGAGACTGCTCTCGAACGCGTTCATGTTTCGCCCAGACATCTCGTAGATGCTGCGAACGAAGCGCTCGGTGTCGGCGGGTGTAAACGGCGCAACGTCAAGGCGCACCTGCCTGCCACCCATCTCGTAGGAAAGCGGCAGGCCAGCGATGACGAAGATGTCGGACGCGTTCGCGTCAACCATTTCCTTGAGTAGCTGTTTCAGTTCCATGTTATCTCCTATCGTGATTGAGCGGAACCCGACCACAGCACCTCGCCAGAGCCGGCTTCATTCCATTGAGTGGTGGCACGCCACTGAGATATTTCGTAGGTGGCATCGTCGCGAATGGTGAGCACTACCGAAAGCGTGCGTCCGCTGTCGCTTGAGAACTCGGCTCCCACCTGGTTGTCGTCTATGTAGGCACCCTCGTATGCACTGATGACGTCTGCTACGGCGACAAGCGCATCTGCTGTGACATCGGCGTTTGCCTCTTCAGCGTTGGTGACTTCACTGCTCGCACGCACACCAGCGAGCGCACCGTCGATTTCGGCAACGAAGCTTTGCGCCGCTTGCTCGTTGTTGTAGGTGGCGGATGTAAACCAGGCCTGCTTTTCTGCGGCGGTGTAGGCTGCTTGCGCTGTTGATACGGCAAGCACAGCCATAACCGCCAAGCAGAGCACGATCACGAGCGAGAACACGCTCACTGGGCCGATGCGTACCGACCCGCTTTCGCGTGTCATTCTTATGTTGCTGCTCATCAACCCACCTCCCCGTTTGAGACGTAGCGTGACGTGTAGAGTGTATAGATTATTCTCTCGTTGTCAGAAACTGTTATATGAGCCACATAGAGCGTGCCTGCTTCTTGTGGATGCTGCTCGACAATGCGCTCAAGCTTAAAGTCCCTTTCACTGTCGGTAGCGCCGAAACCATCAGTAGCTTGAAGGCTTTCGCCTTCGGGGTTAGCTGCGAAAGCTTCAGCGTCGTTGGCAGCAAGTACCACGGCGCGTGACAAGTCATCGGAGGCAGCGCCCCGTTCGTACGATGACACCATAAGTCCTGTGAGCACTGCGAGTGATCCCATCATGAACACGAGCAAGAACAGTGCCTCGATCACAAACGCCCGGCCGTGGCGCGATCTGTGCTCTGCGGGGTGCGCTCGCCGACGCATGCGCTCCATATTGATAGCTGTTGCGTCGCAACCTTCCAGTTCGGCACTTTTTTCACTCGCGATAGATTCTGCGAACGATGCGCTTAATGTTTCAGCCATATCAAGCACCTCCTCGCACGCTTCGCAGGGCGATGCACGTGGATCCCTGATCGGTGTAAATGGTAAGGAGTCCGTTCTCGTACGTAAAATCAAAGCTCTCAGATGCAACCATTTCGCGAGCTCGTTCGGGCGTAAATGCCGAACCTGCGCGAGCGTATTCTTCCACAACGTTGCCTTGGTACAGGTACAGCCGTGTCTCGTAATCACCTGCGTCCACGTGCTCGCTTAACACGAGTGCCGGCCCTTCGGGGCCTTCCGCAACACCCACGGCGTCAGTTACGTCATTGGTACGCACGGAATTAGACAGAAGCGAGAGCCCTAATCGCATTTCGTCGGCATTGGCGCGCATGCTGTTTGCTGATTGATATGCGTTCACGCCAACGAGAAACGCTGCCAGCAAAAACAGAGTGATGACCGCGAACAACAGCGTGGTAAACATTCGTCCGCCACGCTCGCGGTCGTGTGATCTTATGCCAAAGTCTTTATCGCGGCCGGTCATTTCGCCAACACCACCACATTAGGCATTACGTTACCCGCAAACACGCTGTACGTGATTACGTAGTCATCATGGTTGACCACAAGCCCGTAATTGTCTTCAAGATACTGAAGCGAGGAAGGGTAGGAACCCTCGATCGCGCAGCACTGTTTCGCGCTGCCAAGAATAGCGTTGCGTACTGACAGCTCACCTTGCTCTCGCAGCGAAGCATCGATGCGTTCGAAGGTAAACCAGCCAACGATCACAATCAGTACCACTGCCAGCAGTGCGCCTACGCGCCGTCTGGCGCGGTGTCTCAGTTGATCCTGTGTAAGTTCGTGATGCATAGGTTATCCTATCGAGCTCATGATGCCGATCAGCGGAAGCATTACGGCGATCAGTGTCGCGCCGATACTCACGGTCAAAAACGCCGCCAGCGTTGGCTCTACGCTGTCGATTACGTTGTCGATGCGGGTGATGGCGTCGTCGAAGAACGTGTCGGACAAGCTTCCCAGTACCGTTTCCAAGCTGCCTGTGCGCGATCCTACCATGAGCATGCGTGCGTATACAGGCTCGATGACATCGCTTTCCGATATCGCCTGCGGCAAGCTCTTGCCCTGCGCGGGGTCGACCATGGTTTCATGCGCTGCCGCAAGGCGGCTTTTGAGCTCGGCGTGTTCCACCATGTCTACCGCGCGTTGCATGGAGGTGTCGGTGTCCACGCCAGCTGAGACGAAGGTGGCGAGCGCCGCAGTGAAGCGAGCCACGGCAATTTGGCGCATGGGTTCGCGCGTGATCGGAAGCTTTTCGAACAAGCGCACCAGCTTTGCTCGCCCGTCCGGGGTCGAGCCGATGGCCATTCCCACCAACACCAGTACCGTGCACAAAAACGTGATAATAAGCGCCGCCCAGCCAATGCCGATAGACACATTCACGTAGGCAAACGAGCTTGCGGTCAGGTTACCTGTGAGCCCCTCGTACACGTCGACGAACACCGGAAGGATCACCGCAGCGGAGAATAGCAAGATCACCGTCATCACACACAGAAGCGCTGCTGGATACGCGACAGCACTGCGCATTTTTGCGTATAGGCGATCTTCCTCGTCATAGTGCTTCGCTAAGCTCCACAGTACGCTTTCCAAACGACCTGAGGTTTCTCCTGCGCCCACCATGTTTACCAGGTGAGTGGGAAACGCCCCGCTTTCTTCGAGCGCTGCCGCTAGCGACTTACCAGCCACGAGCGCTGCGTACACGTCGCTGCATGCGCTTTTGAAGCTCCCCGTGCTTGCCCGCCCCTTGTTTGCGAGTGCGCCTGCACTCTGCTGTTCCTCGCCAAGTAGGTACAGCGCCTCATCCGTTTGGATGCCGGCGGAGTACATGATGGCCAGGCTTTCGCAGAAGGCGGAAAGCGCGCCGCTTTCGAGCATCTTCGTTGCCATGTCCGTGTTCGCTCCTTGTCTTTCAGTAACGAATGAATTGCTGCGTGCTCAAGCGTTCTCTAACGCTAGTAAACGTATCGGTCGGTGTACGAACTACCGTCACCCACGAAGTTTGTCGATCCTCCGGCAGTAAACGTTAGATCGACGCGTGTCCACGTGTTTTCCTGTACGCTGAAACTTGCAGCAATCCAGCTCCCATCAATATACACCATGTTCCATGCATGGTAGATGCCATCAGGCGCAACATCTCCGGTAATTATCTTGCAGGGGATGCCCTGACTGCGCAGCATCGCTGCGGTGAGCGATGCGTAGTCAAAGCAAATGCCACTTTTCGAAGAAAGTGTGCTGTCGGGGTCTGGCACGTAGCTGGTGGCGTCGGCGAGTGTTGCTGCCTTCTGTTCGTCATAAGCTACGTTTTCAACTACCCACTCACAAATGGCACGCAGTGCGTCACCCTCGTTTTGTGCGCCTTCGCACAGCTGGTTGGCTAGGCTCGTACTTTCGCTCGTCTCGTCGAACTGGCAGAATTGGTTGGGTCGGATGAAGGGCTGAAATTCGTCAGCCAGCGCTACGTCGGCTGAAATCGGGTCAGATAGCGCCGCATAGCGCGTGCCCGAGGTGTTCTCCCACACGCAGAATGTGTAGCTTCCGTCGCCCATATTTAAGGGGCACGAAATAGGCGTGCCGTCGTTGGGTAGGTCGTAGTAGTAGCTCATATCGCCCTGTGTCACCTCGAACTTCAGCCGCACGGGCGAGGTTGCCGCTGCGGCCACGTAGCCTTCGCTTATGTGAGAGGTGTCAATGAGCGCTCCGTTGCTGTTTGTGGCGGCCGCTTCGTCAAAGGGGGACGATGCCAGTTCGGCGCGTTCGAATGCAGGACCCGAGGTTTCACCGCTGGCTGCTGCGTTTGTTTCGCCGGTAGCGTTGCCATCTTGCGAGCCGCCCCCGCAGGCGGCAAGGCCAAAGGCGGCTGCTATCGCCAGCGTGATTACAAGTGCATGCTTCGCCGCGCGTAAAGCCAAGCGTTTTGTGAGGTGTCGCGCTCGGCCCTGCATGGAGCCCTCTGATGCATCTTCTATGCAACCCGGCATAATGCACGTGCCTGTACGCGTTTCGCACGCGGCGCGATGGCGGCGTGTGAAAGCGACGACGTGTTGACGGGGGGCTGACATGATGCATGCCTTTCCTGCAGTTTTCGAACGTTCGACTACAGGGGAAATGGTAACAGAGGGCAGGCGTTTTTAAAACTCAAACGAGGCGTTGTACCAGACAAAGCCCAAATTTTTGCATAGAGATTCTGCCTTAAGTCCACCTTGTCTTCTACGATGCGATTCAAAAAAGCTCAAGGCGGTTGATTCGTGTTGTATACCAAAAACGTCGAGCGTCGCACAGATGGCGGCGCTCGACGTATGCGAGGGCTGTTCTCCACTCTCACACAAGAGGAAGGTAGCTGAACTCGTGCTTTACGAACGGGACAGTCCGTCGACGGGGATCACTGCTCCAGAAATGTAACTTGCCTTGTCTGACGCGAGGAACACGAACGCATTGGCTATGTCTTCGGGCTCTCCCATGCGGCCAAGCGGGATGCTTGCGATCAGCGGCTGAATGATGCTCTCGGGTAGGGCATCGACCATGTCTGTGTGCGTAATGCCCGGAGCAACCGCATTGACGCGAATGCCCTCCGAGGCCAGCTCGCGCGCTATGGAAAGCGTGAATCCATTCACAGCGAATTTCGTTGTGGGGTAGGCGCTTCCAGAGGGCTGTCCGTGCTTGCCCACCATGGAAGACGTGTTTACGATAGCGCCGCCTTCTCCTTGCTCTATCATGATGCGAGCCGCCGCCTGCGTACAAACGAACACGGCGTTTAAGTTAAGGTCGACCACTTTTTTAAACTCGTCGAGCGTGTAGTCAACTAAGGGCGTGCGAGAACTCACTCCTGCATTGTTGCAGAGAACGTCGAGTTTTCCGAACGTGCGCGTTACTTCTGCGAATTCGGCAGCGACGGATTCCGGGTCGGTCAGTGCGGGGGAAATCCCTATAACGCGCCCCTCTGCTTCGGGCATCTCTTGCACCAGTTTCTCCACAGCGGCGTTTGCTGTTTCCGGGCGCGATCCACAAAGGGCTACGTTAGCTCCTTCGGCGAGGAATTTCTTGACGATGGTAAATCCAATTCCGCGGGTTCCGCCAGTGACAATTGCCGTTTTTCCCTCGAGCAGCATTTAAAACCTCCTCATCCGTGTGTTTGCCAGCTGTACACACTATCTCATTTCCTCAGCGCAAGAACGCGCATAACCCTCTATCGCGTTGCCAAACGGATGACGATCGATGAACTTCGGTTGTGTGTGAGATTACGGGGATTGACTTGAAGCAGGTCTGAGGCAGGATGTAGGTTGATCGCAGGTAGATTGCAGGAATGTTGCAAGGTGGTCTGGGTAAGCACCATCTGTTTCACCCATATCGTTTGCTTCGTTTTGCATTGCTCGTGGAGAATGCGCGAGTTGCGAAGATTTCGGTTGTAAGCGTGTGCGTTGTGGTAATATACCGTCTGCTGTGAGAGCGGCATCGGGATGTGGCTCAGCTTGGTAGAGCGCTGCGTTCGGGACGCAGAGGCCGCAGGTTCAAATCCTGTCATCCCGACCATGAGCTTTAAGGGATGTGCTTTTCAGAACATCCCTTTTTGCATACGTAGGCCGCCTTACGGGAAAGGCGGGCGGGTTACGCCGATAGGGCGTCTCGTGTGGCAAATGGAGGTTGACATGAAATTTCTGGGAATGGGCGTGCCCGAGCTTCTCATCATCCTCGTGGTGATTCTGCTCATCTTCGGGCCAAAAAACCTTCCAAAACTCGGCAGTGCGCTTGGTAAGACCGTGAAGAATCTGCGCGAGGGCATCGGTGGCGACAAGGACGACGAGGAAGAAGTTGAAGAGGAAGTCGTCGAGGTTGTCGAAGAAGAGGAAGAAGCTCCCAAGAAGACAGTCAAGAAGACGGTTAAGAAGAAGTCTGAATAACCTCAGTTACTGCAGGCGGTGCGCGGGCGCAACGGCCGCGCACCGCCTTTCTTGTTATTGGAGGCATGTGTGCTTCCGCACAAGGGCGCTCGATGTTGGACGATATTCCACATGGTGCCGCACATTTCGATTCGCATGAAGGCTGTGCACGCTGGACAAACGGCGTGCCTGTTTTACGTTAAGGCAGGTGTGATTGGTATGGCCGAGGGAAACTACGTTCTTACCCAAGAGGGTAAGGGCAAGCTTGAAGAAGAGCTCCATTACCTGGAAACCGAGAAGCGCGACGAGGTTGGCGAGCGTATTAGGGTCGCCCGTGAGTTCGGCGACATCTCCGAGAACTCCGAGTATGACGACGCGAAGAACGAGCAGGGCATGATGGAGGCGCGCATCGCTGAGATTTCGCGTATTTTGTCTGAGGCGACGGTGGTCAACACTCCGAAGCGCTCGAGCCGCGTGAACATCGGCTCCACGGTGACTGTCGACATGGGCGGCAGGGAGCGTGTGTTTACGATCGTAGGTGCCGCCGAGAGCGACGTCGCGTCGGGTAAGATCTCCAACGAGTCGCCGGTAGGCGCGGCGCTTTTGGGCTGCAAGAAGGGCGACGAGGTAAGCGCAACCGGCCCGACTGGCCGTGAGATTACCATGACCATCCTCAAAATCGAGCACTAATTTTTGTTTCCCCCGTGCTGATGCGACGGCGGAATTGTACGTTCGCTGTGAAGGCTTGGGGCACCCTACCTTGCTGCTCTAAGTTTTCATCGCGTACGACGTACGCTTCATCAAGCTTTCACGGCAATTCGGGGCACCCTTGCCCTTCTCGCTGACGTATGCGTTTGACCCATAACATTGTATGAACCATTTGCACCATGAGATAAGGATTCACATGACCGAGAACAACAAGACAGAGGTTATTGAGGACGACCCGATTGCGGTGCGCCGCGCCAAGCGCGAAGCGCTCATAGCTGCTGGTCAAAACCCTTACGGCCATGCTTTCAGCTACACGCACCACCTCGCTGACCTAACTGAGTTGTATGTCAACCTTGAAGACGGTCAGAGTACCGAGGATGAAGTGGTGGTGGCTGGTCGCATCATTGCCAAGCGCGATCAGGGTAAAATCATCTTCATGAATCTGCGCGACTCATCGGGCGACATGCAGCTGTTCTGTCGCGTTAATGCGCTGGGTGATGAAGCGTTCGCGGACATGAAAGACCTTGACATGGGCGACTGGATCGGCGTTGCGGGCACCATGATGCGCACGCGACGCGGTCAGCTTTCCATTGCGGTTGAGCGCTATGAACTGCTGAGTAAGTCGCTGCGTCCGCTGCCTGAGAAGTTTCACGGGTTAGCCGACAAAGAACTCCGTTATCGTCAGCGCTATGTGGATCTGATCATCAACCCCGAGGTGCGAGAAACTTTCGAGAAGCGCTTCAAGGTGGTTTCGGCCATTCGCCGTTACATGGAAGACCAGGGCTTTTACGAGGTTGAGACGCCGTTTCTTCATCCCATTCTGGGTGGTGCGAACGCGAAGCCCTTCGTTACACATTTCAATGCGCTTGATCGCGACTACTTTCTACGTATTGCCACCGAGCTGCCGCTGAAGCGCCTGTTGGTGGGTGGGTTCGAGAAGGTGTTCGAAATCGGCCGTCAGTTCCGAAATGAGGGCATGGACCCCTTCCATAACCCTGAGTTTACTACGATGGAGGCTTACCAGGCGTTCTCCGACCTCGATGGCATGATGGAACTCACCCAAGGTTACATTCAGGCGGCCGCCATGGCAGCCTGCGGTACGCTGCAGATTACCTATCAAGGACGAGATATCGACTTGTCGGGCAAGTGGCGTCGAGCAACTATGATCGAGCTGGCAAGCGAAGGTGCAACAGACACGGTTGACTTCAGCCGTTCGCGTGACGAGTTGGTGGCTATTCTCGAACGCAACGGTGGGCACGCAGACAGCGCGTGGGGTAAGGGTAAGCTTATCGCTGAGATCTTCGAAGCGGTTGCCGAAGATAAGTTGGTGCAGCCGACGTTTGTGGTCGACCACCCGCTTGAAGTGAGTCCGCTCGCGAAGAAGAAGCCGGGTGCACCTGAGCTTACCGATCGCTTTGAGCTGTTTATCTGTGGGCATGAGTATGCCAACGCCTTCACTGAGCTGAATGATCCGGTCGATCAGGCCGAACGCTTCCGTGCACAGGTTGAGGCGAAGGATATGGGCGACGATGAAGCCATGGGCTACGATGAAGACTACATTCGTGCGCTCGAATATGGCATGCCTCCTGCGGGTGGTGTGGGTGTAGGCATTGATCGCTTGGTCATGTTGCTCTCCGATGCACCGAGTATTCGCGATGTGTTGCTGTTCCCGCATATGCGCGATGAAGCTCCTGCGGGTGTCAAGCTGCACTAACCACTCTGCGTCCATCAATCTTTCAATCGGCCTGCGCCTACTTGGCGTGGGCCGATTCTTTTCGCGGGGTGTGTTGACAATGGATTGAGGATTTAACTCGCTTAGGATTCTTAACGACAATATTACCTTGGGTCAACATTGTAGAGGTCAAGGCGCATGGTATCATCGAGTTCAATCACAATGCCATTGGGGCTTTGTGTATGGGAAACAGGGATACTGGTATGCGGGGAGGAGTGTGGTCGTATGAGTCCGAAAGCTCATAAGAAGGAGAAATCGGCACCACGTCATGATTGGGGTATGGTCTTTGGCGGAGTGATGGTATTCATCGCAGGGTTTGTGCTTATGCTTTGGCCAGGGTTGACGCTGGTTTCTATTGCCACGGCGGCGGGACTTTTGCTTCTTGCTGTGGGTATTTACGATGTGATTGCGTATTTTCGTACACGTAAGAGCGCAGGTGTATCGGGCTGGGTGATGGTCAATGCGGTGTGTGATATTATCTTAGGCCTCCTTTTCGTCACCCATCCTCTGATTACCGCCGAGGTCATACCCATGTTTATGGGAGTGTTCGTGTGTGTTTACGGTGTCTTCGCCATCGTGGCGGCGATTCGGTTGCGTAAGGTGGGCTTCGGCTGGGGGTTCATGCTGGCCAATGGTATTGTCGCTCTACTGTGTGGGCTGTCGTTTATACTGGTGCCGGAGTCGTTCGTGATTTTCCTTGGGCTGTTCTTGGCCATGCGCGGTGTAACCATGGCGGTGTTTGGCTTCATGGAGCCGCGCGCGGTGCCTTTCATTTAAGGAACCTGTGAATGCTGCGGCCCGCGCTGTGTTAAGCGGGCCGCTTGTCTAATACTTGCTATCGGGTTCGTCGGTGTGGTTGTGCTGATCGCTGGGCGGATTTGTGCCGACCATGCGATAGGTGATCGACGCGAGGAGCGGCATGAGAAACACCGTCACGGCTCCTGCTGCCACCAGTACGCCGGCCGTGCTCTGCGTCATGACCTCGGCATTAACTGCAACCGAGGTGACAGCGACGATGAGGGGCAGAGCGGTGGTGCAGTACAGTGCCACCGTCGCGCGGTTGTGCTGCGACATGTCGCGCGTGTCCTTTCCCGTTGAAAGGGCTATGTATACGGGCAGGCAGCGGATGATTAACAACGAGACAATAAATGAAACCAGCAAAACCGGCCGTTGCGCCACCGACGTCAGGTCGATCTTCGCCCCAGATACCACGAAGAACAACGGGATTAGGAAGCCGTACGCAATGCCGTCGAGCTTCGTTTCTAGGTTGTGATTTCCTTCAGGGATTACGTAGCGCAAGATAAAGCCCGCTGCGAAGGATCCCAGTACAATGTCGAGGTCGAACAGTGCTGAGAAAGCTACAAGCATCATCAGCATCAGTACAGTAAGGCGCATCATTGTTTGTGATGTGGTGTCAGCTCGTTCGGTAAGGAAGTGGTACAGCCTTGTGCCCGCGCGTTTCGATCGTGTGGGCACGATGGCCACGATCAAGCACAGTATGGCGAAGATCAGCAGGATGACGATCGTCTTCCATCCAGCGCGCGTCGACAGCAGTAACGCCATGGCGAGCACCGGACCGAGCTCGCCCCAGGTTCCGTATGCCAGCACCGATTCTCCCAATCGAGTTCCCATAAGTCCGCGTTCTTTTAAAATAGGCAACAGCGTTCCGAGCGCCGTGGTGGTGAGCGCAACGGTGAGTGCCACTACTTCCAGGTCGCTGGGGAATTCAAAGGCAAGGCTTAGTATCACGTAAGCTACAACAAAAGAGATTGCCCAGGTAGCGAGTCCGCGCTTGCCTTGGGAACCCATGAGGCTCTTCGGGTTTATTTCATAACCTGCCAACAGGAACAGAAATGCGAGGCCCAATTCGGACAGCAATGACACAGAATCGGTGAGCCAGATGACGTTTGCACCGTGTGGTCCCAGTAAGGCTCCGGCGAGCAGCAGCATTACCGTTTCGGGAACGAGCTTTCGAGGTATCACGTTCGCCACGATGGGGCAGAGGGCCGATACAAGCGCGATAATGGTAAGCGAAATGAGGTCGGCAGTCATGGTCGCGATCTCCGTTCGGTTGAGGCTGGTCAGGGTGGTTTACCAGGTTTAGCCGGTAACGTAGCACTATACCGTAACGCACGATACGAACGTGGCTCGGTATCGTCTTTCAAGAAAAAGAGGAAGGCGCGATCGAACTCGTATTCGGTCGCGCCTTCGATAAATCGTTACAACCAAGCATCAACGACATGACACCTTGACGCCACGACGTCGCTTTTCGTTGCGTGCCTTACGCCTTTGCGGTGCTTGCGTCGGTATCGTCCAGCTTGATGTCCTTTACGCTCACACCAACGAACTTCTTCATCACTACGAGCGTGCCCAGTGTGAGAACCACACCCAATGGCAGGCAGATAAAGGCATTCTGTACGAAACCGGCAATGACGAACATCACAAACGACACTACCGCCATGGTGATGACGTAGGGTAACTGCGTTGAAACGTGATCAACATGCAGCATGTTTGCGCCCGCCGATGCCATGACCGTGGTGTCAGAAATAGGCGAGCAGTGGTCGCCTGCAACTGCGCCAGCCAGGCAAGCGGAGATGCCGATGATGAGCAGCGTGGGATCGCTTGCAAAGATGGGCATGACGATAGGAATCAGGATACCGAAGGTTCCCCAGCTCGTGCCCGTGGAGAAGCCAAGGAACACGGCGACCAGGAAGATCACGGCGGGTAGCAGGTTGAACAGGCCCGGAGCCGCGCCTTCCATGAGTCCGGCCACGAACACGTCGGCACCCAGAAGGCCTGTCATGTTCTTCAGAGACACGGCAAAGGTAAGCACCAAGATGGCGGGCACCATGGCATTGAAGCCCGAGACGAACGACTCAGATGACTCGCGCAGCGTGAGCAGGCGGCGTGCCAGGAAGTACAGGAAGGTGAACACGACAGCAATGAGCGAACCCCACGGAAGTGCCACGAAGGCGTCGGTGTTACCGAAGGCTCCGATCACATCACCCGCAGCGTCGCCGCCGAAGAAGCCGCCTACATACAGCATACCGCCGACGCAGCAGATAATGAGTACGAGGATGGGTACGAGCATGTCCCACAGGCTTGCCTTGCTGTTCTCGACGGCCGGCTCATCATCAAGTGCGCCCAGGTTACCATTCTTGTACGCTTCAAGTTCGGCCTTCGCCATAGGGCCGTAGTCGAAGTTCAGGAAGATAAGCCCGACAACAAATACGATCATCAGCAACGAGTAGAAGTTGAAGGGGATGGCGTTAATGAACAGCTCGATGCCGTTTACGTTCAGGTCGGATGCCACGCCAGAGACAGCGGCGGCCCACGATGACACCGGAGCAATCATGCAGATGGGAGCAGCAGTGGCATCGATGATAAAGGCCAGCTTTGCGCGTGAAACATTCTTAGAGTCTGTGAGCGGGCGCATGACCGAACCAACGGTGAGGCAGTTGAAGTAGTCGTCCACGAAGATGAGCACGCCCAGTACGAACGAGGCGAACTGCGTTCCCACACGCGAGGTTACGTGCGCGGCGGCCCACTTGCCGAACGCTGCGGCGCCGCCCGCTTTGTTTACAAGGGCGACCATCATGCCAAGCATCACCAGGAAGATGAAGATGCCGGCGTTGTCGGCGACGGCGGGTATCATGCCGTCGTTGATGATGGCATCAAGGGTGGCAACTGGATTGAATCCGGCTACTAACAGCGCGCCCATGAGAATGCCGACGAACAGCGACACGTACACTTCTTTGGTTGCCAAGGCCAAAACGATGGCAACCAGCGCCGGAACCAATGCCCAGGCAGTGTTGACGAATTCCACGTCAATTCCTTTCCGCGGCGAGCCTGGACATGGCAGGGCGCGGTTGGAAAAACGGCGCGCAGCCATGGCAGCTCTCCGCATTTCGCGACAGTGCGCAGCATGTTCTGCTGCGCCCCAGGATTCGGTTGGCTCGGGGGCCTTTTGTCCGATCCTTCGGCGATGCTCCCTTTCGCCCCCGCGCCACCCGAGCGCTCAAGGTGGGGGTTACTGATGGACACCGCGCCTCTACCATGATTACAACGGACATATGGTAGCAGATTATTCGGCGGATGTGTATGGTTTGGTGGATAGGTACGGCGTTTTGACCGGTTGCACGGTGTGTACAGTGCATATCCGGCCATTTGGTGCGTTTCCGCTTGACGTTGCCGAATTGTAATGCCGTTGCTGCATTCTCTTTCAAAGGATATGACCAACCTGTCGCCGTGCAAAACAAGCGAAGTGGTACGATATGCGCGATGTGCCCGTCTTTAGGATTTGACACCAGAATTCTTTAGGATTTTCGACATACGCTTATCTGTAAAAACCAGCCAATGAGCTGGTCTTTTTGTATATTCTGTGGAGGATTGACAAAATACTTCAAAAGGG
>NZ_JAAKEB010000019.1 GCF_011038965.1 Adlercreutzia sp. ZJ141
GAGAACGGCGTTTTCCGAAAGGGCAACGTGCGTATATCCGATTTGACAGGACGTAAGATGCTGCCTATTGGCAACAGCAACTTCATCACGGTGGTGGAAAACTCGGTGTTTATCGACAAATCCATGCTGGTAGCTGACGTGCTTGATAGTGGTGCTGTAGCTACGCTGTTTTGTCGACCTCGTCGCTTCGGAAAGTCGTTGAACCTGAGTATGCTGCAGTCGTTTCTTGAGATTCCCTCGCCGAATGACCCGTCTGCCATGGACACGACACCGCTCTTTCAAAACCTTGCCGTATGGGATGCTGAGGGTGGCCGCTATCAGGAATACTTCCAGGCATACCCTGTTGTACGCATTTCATTCAACGACGCGAAACAGCTGGCGTGGGACGAAGCGAGTGCTGCAATTCGGGGGAATATTTCGGTCGAATACGAACGCCACGCCTATCTCGCTCAGAGCGATCGGATTTCCGACACCGAGCGTGCATACGTCGCGACTATCATGGAAGGGCGTCTGAGTACCGATATGGGCCGGTCTCTTCTGAACCTGTGCCGTCTTCTTTTCAAGCATCACGGCCGTCGCGCCGTTGTTCTTATTGACGAATACGACGCGCCGGTGATGGCGGGCTATACATATGGCTACTACCAAGAAGTGGTGGCCTTCCTGAAGGGCTGGCTCACCGGTGCCTTGAAGGACAACAACGCGCTCGCCTTTGCGGTGCTCACAGGCGTACAGCGCATCACTAAAGAGTCAATTTTCTCCGACCTTAACAACCTTAAGGTAAGCACCGCGCTCAACGTAGTATCCGACGAGCGCTATGGGTTTACCGATGATGAGGTTGATGCCTTGGCTGAGTACCTGGACGTTCCGGATGACGCCGGCAAGGCTCGAAAATGGTACGACGGGTATCGATTTGGGGGCGTGGACGTATACAATCCCTGGAGTGTACTCAACTTCTTTGACAGTGGTTGTGTAGCCGATGTGTACTGGGGCAATACTTCTTCCAATTCGGTACTGGGGGAGATGGTGCGTTGTGCGGACGATCGCACATGGGAACGTCTGTATACTCTTATGAAACCGGAGGGCACGGTGAGCGAGTCGTTGGATTTGGGCGTGGTGTTTCCCGATGCGGGAATTCGGTCGGGTGCGCTTTGGAGCATGCTGTATTTGGCTGGCTACCTTACCACTGAGGACACAGAGCTTCCGAATAACACACGCAGAGAGCGCCCGCTGCGCATTCCGAATGCCGAAATCAGAGAGCTGTTCCGTGCGGAGATCGTCGACCGCTTTTCTGAGGTGTCGGGCAATGGGGGTCGGCTTGTCGAACTGCACCGAGCCCTGACGGAGGGCGAGGCCGACGTGGCTACCGAAGAGTTTAAGGGTGTCCTGTATGAGTCGGCCAGCTGCTTCGACCTGACGCGCGAGAACAGCTACCATATGCTCGTGTTGGGACTATTGTTTGGCATGTGCGGCTACGAAGATCCAATATCCAACCGTGAGGCCGGTAAAGGCCGTTTTGATGTGCGAGTTCAGCCGATCGATCCCGATCGTCGACCTGTTATCGTTCTTGAGCTTAAGTATGCAAGACCCGATACGCCCAAGGCCGAGAACCTAGACGAATTGGCTCGCGCTGCTCTCGCTCAGGCTCGCGATCGCGTATATGGAGTAGGAGCGCACTCCGGAAGGGCGGGCACTCTTTTCTGGGGCGTGGCGGTTAGTGGCAAGAACGTGGCGTGCGTGTGTGAAGAGGCATAGCGACGCTTACGGCAACACGGAGAGCGCTACCGCCCGATCCCACGGTATTTCATATAACGCATAGTATCCCAAAGAGTTTAAGACGGAGGTGTTTCCTTATGCGAAGATGTGGCCGATGATAAAGCCGACGATAGCACAAATGGCACCGAGCATGACCGAGTAGGTGACAATACGCACTTCGCGGCGTTGCTCGCGCGCGTGCTCCATTTCGCTACGTTGCAACTCGGCGAAGTATGAGTAACCATCGCTGGTGATAACGACTACGCTGCCGCGATGTTGGTCAGCGCGAACTGCGAGCATGCCCTTTTCGATGAGTTCCGTTTGCAATGTGTTGTTCTCGAGCAAAGGGAAGGCACAGCGGAACATCGCCTCGCCGCCTGCGCCACACGTGGTGCGCTCGTATTCGAGCAATCGGTGAAGCTCTCGTTCCTGGGGTATGTTCAGAGAAGTTGCCATGTGACCGTCCTGCATGTGCAAATCGCGTTTCCTTTGTCTTGGGTTATGATACCCGTTGTTTACCGTACATCAAAAGACTTTCGCGACATTCATCCGCCTTTTTGCCGAAACTTTGTTTTAACGGCGATCGCAAGGGCGACGCTGTGGAGGTTGGACGGATTGTGGTAAGACACAGCGTGGAGCTTGACGGGCAATTCGGATGGTGCGACGAGATGCACTGCAAGTGGCTGAGCGTGGCGTGACCGATGGGGCGCGAGTGCGGGCGGGCAGCGGCGAGAGCAGCGGGGAGTAGGTAGCACGGGCAGGGACACGGCGGGGCACGGCCGGCGTTTTCCGTTCTTGTGAACGTGTGCATTTTTCTTTCCGATGCGGGGTTTATGTGCCATAATTCATGGTTGGTGTGCCCGAAGCGCGTAATGCGGCGGCATTCCGTGGCAAGCAACGTGCGCACTGCGGGCTCGCATGTGCCGCAAGGCGATGTAAGGACAATGGAGGAAACATACGTGGAAACTAAAGTTGAGGCGATGGAAGGCAACCGTGCGAAGGTGACCGTTACCATCGAGGCGGCAGACGTTGATGCCGGTATCAAGAAGACGTACAAGGAATTCGCCAACAGATATAACTTCCCCGGATTCCGCAAGGGTCGCGCCCCGCGTCCGGTTATTGACAACATGCTTGGTAAGGATGCTGTGCGCGCAGCTGTCACCGATGAGCTGGTTAACACCAATTACCCGCTGGCTATCGACGCGAGTGGCTTATATCCTATGGGTCAGCCCGCCGTCAATGCCGATGAGCTGGTGAAAGCTGGGGCACCCTACGAGTTCACTGTTGAGTTCGATCGCATTCCCGATTTCGAGCTGACCAGCTACGAGCCTGTCGAGATCGAGCTTCCCTCCGAAGAGGTTACTGACGACGAGGTTGACGAGCAGATCGAAGAATTCCGCGAGCAGCTTTCCACGCTCGAAGACGCTTCTGCTAACGCTAAGGTGAAGGCCGACAGTGTCGTGGATATTGCTATCAAGGCAACCGATGACGACGGCGAGGAACTTCCCACGCTCACCAGTGAATCTCGCACGTACGCCTTGGGTTCTGACATGTTGCCTGCCGAGTTTGACGAGCAGCTGGTTGGCCTGAAGAAGGGTCAGGACGTCTCGTTTACCATCGATATGCCTGCCGAGCCGCCGATTCTGCTTCGCGCTCTTTCCGGCAAGACCGAAAAGATTGCCTTCGAGGTGAAGGTTAACGTGGTGAAGAAGCGCGTACTACCTGAGGTTACTGACGAGTGGGCGAAGGAGAATAACTTCGAGAGTGTGGAAGACCTGCGCACTCGCGTTCATGACGGCATTGAGTCGCAGAAGAAAATGAACATGCCAGCGCTTAAGGAAGGCGCGTGTCTGGCGAAGCTTGCTGAGCGTCTTGAGGGCGATATCCCTGAGACTCTCTGTGAGCAGCAGGAAGGTCAGCTGCTGCAGAACTTCTTCCAACAGCTGCAGATGCAGGGCTTGACGTTCGACATGTACCTTGCTGCCAACAACCTGACCACCGACCAGTTTAAAGATGACGTGAAGAAGCAGGCAGCTGACATCACTCGCCAGGATATGGCACTTGATGCGTGGGCACGCCACAACGAGTACGTGGTTACGAGCGAGGAAGTGTCCGCCGAGTTCGCCAAGAGCGGTGCCGAGGATCCAAAGGAGCTCGAAAAGGAGTGGACGGCCAACGGCCAGCTGCACATGGTGCGCCAGGGCATCCTGCGTTCCCGCGCGGCTATGGAGTTGATGGACGGCGCGGTAGTTACCGAGACCAAGCCTGCCAAGAAGAAGGCTGCCAAGAAGGCCGCGAAGAAGGCCGACGAGGCTACTGAGAAGGCCGAGTAACATCGCCTTGGCTTTAGACACATTGCATGGCGGCCTGCTGGGCGTGCTTGGGCGCGTTTGGCAGGCCGTGATGGCATACGGGCCGCTCATGCGGCCCCTTGCGCATTCGAGCGGAATGCGCGCAACTGTATAAGAAACAAGCACCGAGACGAAACCTAGGAGGACCCATGGGCTACGAAACGAAATCCGCACTGATCCCCTACGTCATCGAGCAGTCTCCGCGTGGCGAGCGCAGCTACGACATTTACTCGCGACTGCTCAACGATCGCATTATCTTCTTGGGTGAGCCGATCGACGATCATGTGGCGAACTCCGTTGTCGCGCAGATGCTTCATCTGGAAAGCGCCGATCCCGATAAGGATATCTCGCTGTACATCAACTCGCCGGGCGGCAGCGTGTCGGCGGGGCTGGCTATTTACGACACCATGCAGTTCGTGAAGTGCGATGTGTCTACTATCTGCCTTGGTATGGCGGCCTCCATGGCCGTGCCGCTGCTCGCGGGCGGCGCGCCTGGTAAGCGCATTATTTTGCCGAACGCGCAGGTGATGATGCATCAGCCGATGGGCGGCACGGGCGATGGTCACACACAGCAGACCGATATCCAGATTATGGCTGAGGAAATCAGGAAGACACGCGACCGTTTGGAGGGTATTATCGCCAAACACTGCGGTAAGTCGTCCGAACAGGTGCACGTCGACTGCGAGCGCGATAACTGGCTTGATGCTGAAGAGGCGCTCGAGTACGGCCTGGTTGACAAGATCGCCATGCCGCGTAGTGCCGCGAACGCCGAATAGGACGGTGGATAGAATTCAATGAACGATCGACGCGACGATGAACAGATGGGTCACGACGACGGTCCCATCTACTGTGCATTCTGCGGGAAGCGGCCGCATCAGGTTGCCGCGATGATAACCGGGCCGAGCGGCGTGAACATCTGCGATGAGTGTATATCGGTATGCGCCGACGCTATGCTGAGTGATTTGGGTTTGGGGATTCCCGGCTTTAATGTACCTATTGATAGCGATGAGCAAATGCCCGGTCGTAGCGGAAGGTCTAGCCGTAACCGATCGGCTTCCAAGAATGAGAAGGGGGCTGCCGCCGCGCATGCTGTAGCCCCTGCGCCGTTGGAGAACCTGCCCACACCTCGGCAACTCTACGAAAAGCTTTCCGAACACGTGGTGGGGCAGGAACAGGCAAAACGGGCGCTGTCGGTTGCCGTGTATAACCACTACAAGCGCATCAGTATGGGTGCGGTCGCTGCAGAGGGCGATGTTGAGCTTGCTAAGAGCAACATCATGCTCTTAGGTCCCACGGGCTCGGGTAAAACGCTTTTGGCTCAAACGCTCGCGCGTACGCTGCGGGTGCCTTTCGCCATCGCCGACGCCACCACGCTTACCGAGGCGGGCTACGTGGGTGAAGACGTGGAGAATATCCTACTAAAGCTGATGACGGCGGCAGATTTCGACATTCCGCGCGCCGAAATCGGCATCATTTATATCGACGAGATCGACAAGATTGCCCGCAAGGCCGAAAACCTATCCATCACACGCGACGTGTCGGGCGAGGGCGTGCAGCAGGCGCTGCTGAAAATCGTTGAAGGCACCGAGGCGAGCGTGCCCCCGCAGGGTGGGCGCAAACACCCGCAGCAGGAGCTACTGCATATCGACACGACGAACATCCTGTTCATCTTGGGCGGCGCGTTTGTGGGCTTGTCTGACATCATTGCTCAGCGCGTGGGGAAAAACGGGTTGGGTTTCGCATCCGAGTTGCCCGAAAGTAAGAAACTCGCCGAAGCCGAGCTGCTTGCCCAGGTGCTGCCCGAAGATTTGAACAAGTTCGGCATGATCCCCGAGTTTGTGGGGCGTATTCCCGTAGTCACGTCGCTGCAAGAGCTGTCTGAGGAAGACCTCGTGCGTATTCTCACCGAACCGAAGAACGCATTGGTAAAGCAGTACACGCGCATGTTCGAGTTTGAGAACGCCGCACTCACCTTCGAGGCGGAAGCGCTTGCCGCTATTGCACACGAGGCGGTTGAACACGGCACGGGCGCGCGTGGATTGCGTTCCATCTGTGAGCGTGTGCTGCAAAACGTCATGTATGAGCTGCCTGACCATACAGGCGCCAAGCGCGTGGTGGTACGTGCGAGCGACGTTTTGGGGGAGACGACCGTGTTTATAGAACAGATGGCTGAATTCGGCGAAACTGAAGGGTTGAGTGCGTAAGGTAAGCGAGTAAGCGAGCAAACGGGGGGATCCTTGTCTCAGTGGTGGACTGCCCTTTTGATAGGAGTCCACTTTTCGTTGGAACGCGCGCCAGGACGGCGGTAAGCAGACATGCCGCATCTGCGCGCACGAGAGCATGAAAGAGCATGACATGGCAGAGAGCACGCAGGAGAAAAAGATCGACTACGACTTCGCGGCGCATGAGCGCCCGCTGTTCGAGGCGTGGAAAGACGCGGGGTATTACCAGCGTGGTGAGGGCTTCGGCAAGCAGAAGGGGAAGCCGTATACCATCGTCATTCCGCCACCGAACATCACCGGCGTGCTTCATATGGGACATGCCTTAAACGATACCATTCAAGACACCTGCATTCGTCGCGCACGCATGCAGGGGCGTCCCACTCGCTGGGTGCTCGGCACCGACCACGCGGGCATTGCCACGCAGACTAAGGTGGACAAGAAGCTTGCCGACGAGGGCATCTCGCGTATGGAAATCGGGCGTGAGGCGTTCATTGATGCGTGTTACGACTGGTATCGCGAGTACGGAGCCACTATCGTAGATCAAATCAAAGGCATGGGCTGTTCGTGTGACTATGATGACGAGCACTTTACGCTGGAGCCGGGCTACGTGCGCGCGGTGCGTAAGCTCTTCGTTGACTGGTACCATCACGACCTCATTTACCGCGGCAAGCGTATCGTGAACTGGTGTCCGCACTGCACCACTGCTATCGCTGATGACGAGGCCGAATACGTGGACGAGTCGGGACATTTGTGGTACCTGCGTTATCCGCTTACCGAACCCGTTGACGGGCTTGAATACCTAGTAGTGGCAACTACACGGCCCGAAACCATGCTCGGTGACACGGGTGTGGCGGTTAACCCCAAAGACGAACGTTTTGCCCACCTGGTGGGAAAAACTGTGAAGCTGCCGCTCGTGGATCGAGAGATTCCTATTTTCGCCGATTGGCATGTTGATACCGAGTTTGGTACGGGCTGCGTTAAGGTGACACCTTCCCACGATCCGAACGACTGGGCGATGGGTGAACACGCCGGTCTTGAGCGCATCAATATCTTCGACGAGACAGCGCACGTGGTGGAAGGCTATGGGCGCTTCTCCGGTATGGATCGCGACCAGGCGCGCGAAGCGGTTGTTGCTGCGTTTGATGAGTTGGGGCTGCTCGAGAAGGTGGAGGATCACGATCACTCCGTCATGACATGCTACCGCTGCCACACCAAGCTGGAGCCGTGGGAGTCGGAACAGTGGTTCGTGGCGGTGGATGCGCTCAAGCAGGACGCCGCGCGCGTGGTGGAAGATGGCACCATTCAGTTCCATCCCGAACGGTGGAAGCAGGTGTATCTGGACTGGCTTGCAAATCTGAAGGACTGGTGTATCTCGCGTCAGCTGTGGTGGGGGCACCGCATCCCTATGTTCTACTGCGACGCATGCGGTTGGGAAGACGCCAGTGTGGACGACGTTGAGGTGTGTCCGGTCTGCGGCGCACCCACTCGGCAAGACGATGACGTGCTCGATACCTGGTTCTCGTCACAGTTGTGGCCGTTTGCGACCATGGGCTGGAATGAATCGGGTATGGATGCTCCCGAAATCAGGGCGGCGTATCCCACGCAAGTGCTGTCCACGGCACGCGACATTATGGGGCTGTGGGTGGCGCGCATGGTGATGTCATCGATGTACTGCACGGGAACCATCCCGTTTGAGCATGTGATCATTCACCCCACGGTGATGGCGGCCGATGGTAAGCCCATGAGCAAGAGCCGCGGCAACGGCGTCGATCCGCTGCGCCTTATGCAGGACTATGGTGCCGATGGCATGCGTTTTGGCTTACTCATGCAGGTAACAGGCGCGCAAGATCTCAAGTTCAACGAAGCGAAGCTGGAAAGCAGCCGCAATTTCGCGAACAAGATCCGCAACGCCGCACGCTTCGTGCTTATGAATTTGGACGATTATGAGCCAGGTGCGCCTGCGCCCGAAACACCAGCTGACCGTTGGATTTTTAGCCGCTTGGCGGGGTTGGTGGCCCGTGTTGACGAGGCATTTGAGAACTTCGAGTTCGGAGAGATTACACGTGAGTTGTATGCGTTTTTCTGGAACGAGTTCTGTGACTGGTATATCGAGTTTTCTAAGGCGCGCCTTGCCGGTACGGCTGCCGACCGTGCTGTGTGCCAGCGCAACCTGGTATTCGTGCTCGATCAGGCATTGCGTCTGCTGCACCCCATCATGCCGTTCGTGACTGAGGAAATCTACCAACAGCTGCCTATTAACCGTACAGATGCGCCGTACCTCATTGGTGCGGCATGGCCCGACGCCGAAGTGCTTTCGAGCTATGTTGACGCCGATGCTGAGCGCGCTATCCAGATGGTGTGCGAGTGTGTAAACGCCATTCGCTCAACGCGCGCCCGCTACGGTATTTCGCCGAAGACCGAGCTTGCGGTGGTGGTGAAGGCGGAAGGTGCCGACACGGCACTGCTCGAGGCGCAGCGCGACCTCATTTGCGGCATGGGTAACACCGCATCGCTGGTTATTGGCGCAGATGTGAACAAGCCTGCAGAATCCAGCGTGTCGCTGGCACCAGGGCTTGAGGTGTATATCGTGTTGTCAGGGTTGGTTGACTTCGCGGCAGAACGCGCCCGCTTGGGCAAGGAGCGCGACAAACTTGCGAAAGATGTTGCCAAGTTCCAGAAGAAGCTCGGAAATCCGGGTTTTCTAGCGAAGGCGGCACCTGAAATCATCGAGAAGGACAAAGCAAAGCTCGCCGACCTCACTGACAAACTGGCTCGGCTTGATGCTCAGCTCGCAGAGATTTCCTGATCGACGACAGAGCAGTTTGCTTCTTTGCTATAATGCGATGAGATGTGGCTTGCTCCGCATCTCATCGCAGACCGAGAAAACGAGGTTGAAATGGGAGAATTGCTGTCGCAGCTCTGGACACCCGAAATCCAGGCCGCATTCACCGCTATCGTGGTGATGCTGGTGGTTCTGTATGTGCTGTCCATCGTGTGGGTTATCCGCGATGCCTACCTCCGCGGAACGTTTTGGTACGTCTGGGGTATTCTCGCTCTGGTTCCGCTGATCGGCGTTATCGCGTACTGTCTGCTCCGCCCGCCACTATTGCAGATCGACCGCGACGAGCAAGAGCTCGAGGTGGCGTTGAAGCAGCGGGAACTTATGAAGTACGGAGAGTGCGCGAGCTGCGGCTATCCGGTCGAATCCGATTACGTGATCTGTCCGAATTGTCATCAGCGTTTGAAGAACCTGTGTGGTGCCTGTCATCACGCGCTCGACCCAGCGTGGACGGTGTGCCCCTTCTGCGCAACTCCGGTTGGTGCCGCGCCGCGTCAGCGCCGTGCTGCTGCCCAGCATACGCGAACTCAAATGCCGCAGTAAGCGGTAGCATTCAGAGCGCGATGCGGTGTGTTGTTGCCGCGAGTTCGTAGTCTGTTTGCATGCGGGCCGCTTCCCGAAAGGAGGCGGCCCGTTTTTCGAACTGTGTACCCCATGGGTGGTAAGCTCGGTTCGAACGAAGTGGAATCCCCCGCGTTATGTGCGCGGGTGAATATGAGCACGCTGCGGTACTCAACGCTGCAGCGGAAGTTTGTGCAGGTGCTCTGTGCGCACCCGGCGCAGGAAAGGAACATGATATGAACATCGTACTGCCCGACGGATCCATCAAAGAGCTGCCAAGCGGAGCCACGGTTGCCGACGTAGCCGCTTCTATCGGCTCAGGGCTGGCGAAGGCTGCGCTTGCGGGTGTGGTAGACGACGTGCCGGTCGATCTGTCGACTCCGGTTTCTGACGGCGATTCCGTTGCTATCGTCACAGCGAAAAGTGAGGAAGGCCTCGAGCTGCTTCGCCATTCTGCCGCGCATGTGATGGCTGCGGCGCTCGTAGACCTGTACGGCGACGTGAAGTTCGGCGTTGGCCCTGCGGTAGAGAATGGCTTCTATTACGACATCCAGTTACCTGATGGCGCAACTATCTCGCCAGACGACTTCGAGCGCATCGAAGCGCGCATGGCGGAAATCGTACGCGCTGACGAGCCGTTTGCGCGCTGTGAGGTATCACGCACAGAAGCGCTTGAACACTTCGCCGATCAGCCGTTTAAGGTGGAACTCATTAACGAACTCGACGAAGACGCCACCATTACTACATACACCATCGGCGCGTTCACGGATCTGTGTCGAGGCCCTCATTTGCCATCCACGGGTAAACTCGGTGCGTTCAAGCTTACGAAGGTCGCTGGTGCGTATTGGAAGGGCGATGCAACGCGCGAAATGCTCACCCGCATCTACGGCACGGCGTTCTTCAAGAAGGCAGAACTTGAAGAGCACCTGCATAACCTAGAGGAAGCCGAGAAGCGCGACCACCGCAAACTCGGCCGTGAGCTGGGTATTTACATGATGGATCCTATGGCGGGTGTTGGGCTGCCGCTCTACCTACCTAAGGGCGCGCGCGTTATCCGCACCATGCAAGAATGGCTGCGACGCGACTTGTACGAACGTGGTTATGAAGAGGTAATCACGCCGCATATCTACAACGCCGACGTATGGAAAACAAGTGGCCACTACGGTTTCTATCACGAGAACATGTACTTCTTCAACATCAACGAGGGAACCGACGAAGAGCCGCGTCTGTCCGAGTACGGTGTGAAACCCATGAACTGCCCGGGGCATGTGATGCTGTACAAAAATGAGCTGCATTCCTATCGCGACTTGCCGCTGCGTTACTTCGAATTCGGCACAGTGTATCGTCACGAGATGAGCGGCGTGGTACATGGCCTTATGCGCGCTCGCGGTTTCACGCAGGACGACGCGCACGTGTTCTGCACGCGTGACCAGGTGGTCGACGAGGTAGTTGCTATTCTTGATTTGGTTGACCACATCATGGGTACCTTCGGGTTCGAATACGCTGCCGAAATATCCACGCGGCCGGAGAAGTCCATTGGTACCGATGACATGTGGGAGCATGCAACGGGTGCGCTGAAGGAAGCGTGCGCGCGACACAACCTTGCCTACGATATCAACGAGGGTGACGGCGCATTCTATGGTCCGAAGATCGACATTAAGGTGAAAGACGCTATCGGGCGTACGTGGCAGTGCTCCACGGTGCAGGTTGATTTCAATATGCCCGAGCGCTTTGGTCTCACGTATCGCACCGAGGACAACACCGAAGAGCGCCCGTGGATGCTGCATCGCGCCATCTTCGGCTCTATCGAGCGCTTCCTCGGTATTCTTATCGAGCATTATGCGGGCGCGCTGCCGCTGTGGTTGGCACCGGTGCAGGTGACCATTCTGCCGCTAGCTGATCGCCACAACGAGGCGGCCGAGAAATTGGCTCGCACGCTCAAGGACGCAGGCGGCAGGGTAGAGGTGTACAGTCAGAACGAACCCATGCGCGTGAAAATTGCCAAGGCGCAAAGCCAAAAAATTCCCTACATGGTAGTGCTTGGTGATAAAGAAATTGAGAACGGCACGGTATCGGTGCGCGACCGCCATGAGGGCGATCTGGGGTCGTGGCCGGTTGAGAAGCTTGTAGAGGAACTTCGCGCGGCAGTGCTGTAAGGCGCATGACGGCAGTTCTTCGTGCAAAACAGTAAGGCCCCCTCTGTAGAGGGGCCTTACTGTTTAGAATCCCAAGAAACACTGATTGGGTCCGTTTGCGTGGGGCTCTCGGAATTGATTATCGTATTTCCAGATACGTTTTCAGGGCAGGCCAGTTTAGGGCTGCCTGCTCGTATCCTTGTTCATACAAGTCGAGCAGCTTGTCGGCATCTTTCTCCATGCTCGATATACTCACGGGCAGCTGCGGTCTGATGACGAAGGCCTCGCCGGCGGCGTGCATGCGCTCGATTGCGCGGTAGGTTCGGTTGTATTCGTAGTGGCGATGCTCGCACCGTTCCAGGTAGTAAGGGTAATCGGCGTACTGCTGCCGCATGAGTGGCATGAGCTTATTGGGTTTCTTCTCATACCCAGGTGCCTGCGTGAGTACCACAACGTGCTTGGCTGCGCCGGTGCTGACAGAATAGTTGATAGGCACGCTGTCGCAGGTACCGCCATCGAGCAATTTCTTGCCGTCAACCTCGATGATCTTGCTCACAAGCGGCATCGATGACGACGCGATCAGGTACGGAAGACACCCGCGTCCGTCGACGCATTCGTGGTAGTCAGCTTCACCGAGCTCGAGATCGCTGCTGACCACGGTAAGCGTCATAGGGGAGGCGTTGAACGCGTCGTAGTCGAAGGGAACCAGGCGGTCGGGGATTTCCTGGAAGGAGAATTCGCGACCGAATGCGTTGCCTGTTTTCACAAAGCTTCGAAGCGACAGGTAGCGCGGGTCGTCGCAGAAAGCTGTATTCACCAGGCAGGTGCGCCCGATCTGGCCCGATAGATAGTTGTAGCCATTCAAGGCACCAGCCGATGTTCCAACAACCCGGTTGAAGGCAACGCCGCGTTCCATCAGGAAGTCGAGCACGCCGGCGGTGAACTGTCCGCGCATTGCGCCGCCTTCCAGCACAATGTTCGTATTGGTCAGGAAGTGGTCACAGCGGGCGGCAGATGGGATGTTTTCAGGTGTGTGCTCGGTACGGTCGGGTGCCTTTGGAGAAGTTGTGTGCAGTGAGTTCATAAATGCGTCCTTTCTTTCGAGGTATTATAGCGATTCGCTTACAGTCGTACGTTGCATCACACATCCGCTCTACAATCGACGAGGGAGGTGACGCGTCCTGCATTCGCAGGCGCGCAAACAAAAGAAAGGATCCCGACATGGTTGAACAGGTTACAAGCGATACGTTTGCCAAACTGGTTCTCGAAGCGCCGGGTAAGGTTCTCGTTGACTTCTATGCAACGTGGTGCGGCCCGTGCAAGATGATGGCTCCGGTGCTCGATGAGGTGGCAGCTGAGCTTCCCGTCGATCGCGCGGTGTACAAGCTCGACATCGATGCAAATCAGGCGCTTGCGCGGCGGTTTGCGGTGATGAGCGTTCCGACGCTCATGGTATTCGAGCAGGGCAAAGAGGTTGACCGCGCCGTTGGTGTGCAGCCGAAGGCGCGCATCGAAGCCATGCTGGCGTAGGGTGCGAAGTCGCGGTTTCCGGAACGTGAGAGGAAGCGAAGAAAAAGCTCACACGCTCCGCCATGTCACGCGGCATGGCGGAGCGTGTGATGTGGCAGTATAATCGCAACCATCATGATAAAGCCTACTCGTGAAAAAATAGCCTTGGCAGTGTTCGCGTTGGGAATGGTAGGCGCGCTTGCTGCCGCGGCGGCGTATCTGGTTATCGGTCATTCGTGGAATATCGCCGCTTCTCACATCGACTACACGATCGACGCACTCGATGAGTTCGATGTTGTCGTATACGAGGGTCTGTCGGCCACGCAAGCCCGTGTGTTACAAGATGAAGGGGAAGCGTCACCCTATCAGCTGCAACCAGGGTCGCGCCGCTTCTCGCGCGCTGAGGCCGAACGGGTGGCGGAAAGTTACCGCAAGGCAGGTTCGTCGGTGCTGTTGCTTGATATTGACCATCCTCGCAAATACGCCGATGGACTGATTCTTCTGCGCGATGGCGTGCGATTTGGTGTGCTGTCGGTGTCGGAAATGGATACGAAGCAGCAGATTGCCGAGAAGGTTGATTACCTGCGCTCGGCGGGTGTTCGCATGGTGGTGGCGCTTGTGCCGTATAAGTCCGTGTTGGGCGACGTTGCGGGCATTGATGTGGCTATCTGTCTCAAGGATCGCATCGGTTTGTTCCCGGAAGGCAAGACCATTAACGGCACCACGTTCGTGTCGCCAGCATCGCAGGGTTCAACTGGCGTTGTGCTCATGTCGTCGAGCAACGTGGTTCTGGTCAAATCGCTTCCGTATGACATGTAGGCCGTGCCCGTAGCGTTGAACAGGTATTACGTGTCTTGTCATGTATTTGCATGACAAGGATCGACGCAATTATTCGGGGAAATCCTTAACCTGCACGATAGCTGCGTCGAAGACGATATGGCAGAATTCTCCCTAACATGAAACGGTGCTAGCGGCAAAGGTGCTGGGCGAGCAATGCTGCAGGCAGGCTCGCACGACATGTGTGCTTCGTCGGTGGCAAACCGTAGGCAATCGCTGAAGGAGGATTCCAATATGAAGTTTCTTGGCATGGGTGTTCCCGAGCTCGTCATCATTTTGGTGGTCGTACTGCTTATCTTTGGACCGAAGAACCTTCCCAAGCTAGGCAAGGCGCTGGGCAAGACCGTCGGTAACTTGCGTGCCGGCATGTCTGAGGGCATGGATGATGACGAGGAAGAGAATGCCGTCGAAGAGGTTGAGGAAGAGCCTGAGTCACCTGCGAAGAAAAAAGTTGTAAAGAGGGTCAAGGCGGCACCTGTCGAGGCCGAAGAGGAAGCAGCGGCGAGCGAAGAAGAGCCCGCGAAAGCTGAAGAGACAACTGATAAGGAATAGCTACTCGGTTGCGTTCGCGCGACAAGATGAGTTGCAACGCGGCGACTTGCAACTCGGCAAACCGCGACGTTATGGGCGTTACGAACGTTACGAGTGATACGTGAGTTACGGACAAAAACTCAAAGCTGTTCAGTTTACGCATCTGCAGCAATGGTTGCAGGTGCGTTTTTTGTCCGTGCTATCATGGCACGGTTGAATGACGAACGATTGAATGGTGCGCGGTTGGTGAGAGCGCGTAAGGTGTGCGGTCGTTCGGAAACTAGTCGGTGGGCTTTCGTGCGGAAGGAGGGCACCATACATCATGGGTACGCAGCGGTTCGCGGTGGCGCAGCTGAGCGAATACGCTCTTCCAGCAGTTGTTGGCTTCGCATGTAACCAGGGTTTTCTCTTTTCGCTGTTCTATACGGGCTGGAACCGCGCGGCGATACTCGGCCAGCTTGCGTTCGAGCGCGCCGATCTGTTCGGCGCTCTCTTGTGTATGACGCTGTCGTTTGCTGCGCTCCATTCTGCATCGGCGCGCGCTCGCAGTGCCGCGCTTTCTCGTCCGCTTCTGTGGTGTTATGCGGCGCTTGCAATCGTTGGGTCTGCTGCTCCGGTACTGTTTGGCGATTCGGTTGCTGGCATTGCGTTGGAAAGTGCGCTCGTGGGTTTCTCGTCAGGCGCGTTGCTGGCGGCGTGGGGTCGCGCATTTTCTCATTGTCCGAGACGCTGGCTACTCATGATCATCGTTTTAGGGGCGGGGCTTGGTGCTGTTTTGTGTCTGATTGCGTACGTGGTACCGGCGAGTGGGGCTGTGCTGTTGTTGAAGTTGTTGCCATTGGGCAGCGTGAGTGCGCTTGGTTGCTTTCCTCATCATGCACATGATGAAGGCGCTACCCTGCGGAAGTTATCGGATGTGTCGCCACAGGATCATGCTGCAGGTCTACCGTTTGTGTTGGCTGATTTGCTGCCAGAAGGGGAGCAGCGGCGCGAAACGGAGCTGCTCACGCGTAAGATGCTCGTTGGTATGGCGATGTTTGGCCTGGCAGCGGGCTTGATGGAAACGTTTGGCTCTGATCCGGGTATGGCATCGGCTCCAGCGCTTCCCGCCAGCTTGTTCATGTTTATCTTGTTTGTTGTAGCAACGATTCAACAGGTTTGCGGAAGCGCGCCGCAGAATGTGGGTACAACGGATGTGCTGCGTCGGGGACAAGGCGCGTCGGGGACATCTGGCGATGAGCGCCCGCTCGAAGGCATGTACCGCTTGGCCATGTTCGTCATCATGGCGGGCTTTCTACTGCTTCCCGTGGTGGGGGGCTATGGTGTTCCCGGTGAAGCAATCGTGTTGTCTGGGTATTTGGGCCTTACGTACGTGCTGGTTTCGCTGTTTGTGGTGATGGCGAGTGTTGCCGAGGGCGATCCGGCGTTGGCGTTAGCTCGAGGTTTTGCGGCGCTCTATGCAGGCGAGGCAGCAGGCATCGGTGCGGGCAACCTGATTGAATGGGCATGTCCGGTTGCTCAAACCAACGGGACGCTTGCGGCATGCGCTGGCATTGCTGCAGTGGCGTCGTTTCTGTTCCTGTTTACGGAGCGCGATTTCAATCGGCTGGCAACGATTGCGGACAAAGGCGATCCGGTTGATGAGTCGAGTCGCATCATCGCCAGCGAATTCGGGTTGTCTCCGCGCGAGGGCGAGGTTCTCACCCTCGCATTGCGGGGCCGCACAAGCGAACGTATTGCTGCCGAGCTGTTTATTTCGAAGAGTACGGTAGACACCCATTTGCGGCGCATTTATCAGAAAACCTCGGTGCATGGCCGGCAAGGTCTTATTGACCTTGCCGAGCGCATCTTGCATCACGGGGTGTAGCGGAATGTAGCGCGACGCGCCGCCGCTATTTGCGCACATTCATGCAGCGCATGGCGTTTAAGATAGCCAGAATGGCAACGCCCACATCGGCGAATACCGCCAGCCACATGTTCGCCACGCCAATAGCCGCTAACACCAGTACGGCGAACTTCACACCTAAAGCGAACACGATGTTTTGCCACACGATTCGCATGGTTTTGCGCGAGATACGGATAGCGCGGGCGATGTTGGACGGTTTGTCGTCCATGAGTACCACATCGGCTGCTTCGATGGCTGCGTCCGACCCCATAGCTCCCATGGCAATGCCAACGTCGGCGCGCGTGAGAACAGGCGCATCGTTGATGCCGTCTCCCACGAATGCGAGTTTACCCGTGCGTGCTGCGCCACCCGATAACAAGCGCTCCACTTCTTCCACCTTATCTTGCGGAAGTAACTGCGCGTGTACTTCGTCGATACCCAGCCGCGAAGCCACCGATTGAGCCGCCGCTAAGCGGTCGCCGGTGAGCATGACTGTGCGTCGCACACCAGCCTCATGGAGCGCACGTATGGCCGCGACCGCGTCGGGCTTCGGTTCGTCGGCGATAACAATGAACCCCAGATAGGTGCCGTTGGCTGCAACGTGCAGGACAGTTCCTTGCGTATCGGTTTCATCGAATATGATGCCGCATGTGTGCATGAGCTTGTCATTGCCCACACTCACGCGTTCGCCACCAATGGTTGCCATCACACCATGCCCACTGCGCTCTTCGACATCGCAGATTTGCGCGGTGTCAATATCACCTGAAAACGCAGCACGCACAGACAACGCGATGGGGTGGTCGGAGAACGCTTCAGCGTGCGCAGCCAGGCGCAGGATGCGCTCTTCGTCGCCGGGGTGCGCGGGCTTCACTGAGGTAACCACGAACGAACCATTCGTAAGCGTTCCAGTTTTATCGAACACCACCGTGTCAACCGAAGCGAGGGCTTCCAGATAGTTCGACCCCTTCACCAGAATTCCCAGCTTGCTTGCACCACCAATACCGCCGAAGAACGACAGCGGTACCGATATTACCAACGCGCAGGGGCAGCTGACTACCAAAAATGTCAGGCCGCGGAATACCCAGTCGCTCCAGCTTCCCATGCCGGCAAGCGGCGGAATCACAGCTAAAAGTGCCGCTATTCCCACGACGATAGGTGTGTACCAGCGAGCGAAGCGGGTGATGAAGTTCTCGGTTCGCGCCTTCTTGTCGCTTGCATTTTCCACAAGTTCGAGAATACGACTGACGGTGGATTCACCAAAGGGTTTCGTGGTTTCCACGGTAAGAAGCCCCGTCATGTTTACGCAGCCCGATATAACGTCGCTTCCTGGCTCAACCGTGCGTGGTAGGCTTTCGCCGGTAAGCGCCGAGGTGTCAAGTTGCGAGGTGCCGTCGACCACGACGCCATCAAGTGGCACGCGCTCACCAGCCTTTACGACAATTCTGCTGCCAACGGCCACCTCTGTTGGATCGACCTGAACAAGCCGTCCGTCGTCCATAACGTTGGCGTAATCGGGCGCAATGTCCATCATTTCAGCGATAGATTGGCGGCTTTTTCCTACGGCGTAGCTTTGGAACAGCTCTCCTACCTGGTAGAACAGCATGACAGCTGCACCTTCGGCCATGTGCGGGCCGCTGTCGGGGAACAAAACCAGCGAAAAAGCGCCGATGGTGGCCACGGACATAAGGAAGTTTTCATCGAGCATATGGCCCGACTTGATATTGCGGCCGGCGCGCAGCAACACGTCGTATCCGGCTATAAGATAGGGCACGAGGAATAGCGCGAACTCGACGTACACGGCCGCCCGTGCGCTACCGAGCCAACTGTCAAGCGGCAAAAACTCGGTTACGGCGTACACAATGGCGAAAAGAACGAGTGCGATGACGATGCGGTTCCTCATGCGCCGCTGCTTCTTGTTCATGGTCGGAGGTACCTTTCGAGCTAGCGGACAATCGTGCAATCGGGCTCGATCTTCGATATGGCGGCTTGGGCGGCATCGACTATTGCGTCGAATCGCTCACTGTCGGCATCGATCGTGAGTTTCTGCATCATGAAGTTGACGTTTGCGCTGGTAACGCCATCGATTTTGCTGATTACTTCTTGCATCTTGGCGGCGCAATTGGCGCAGTCGAGGTCGTTGAGTTTGAAAGTCTTGCGCATGGTAAGTTCCTTTCTTTGTTGTGTGCGCTTGTAAGCGTCGCAGCTGCTCCTGGGTGTGCGGCGCATGGTTCACAAGAGGGCCTGCCGGCAAGTTTCTGGCGAGCTGTTTGCAGCCGTGTGGTTATGTGGTCACACAGTTGCTTTGCGGCGAAGCACGTTCGCGAGTGCGAATTATTGCGAGGTCGCTACTCGCAGAGGTGTGTCATACCCTGAGCGAGCATGGTGTACACGTGATCGTCAGCCAGCGAATAGATGATGCTTTTGCCGTCGCGTCGAAACTTCACCAGTCGTGCCTGCTTGAGCGTGCGCAGCTGATGCGAGACGGCACTTTGTGTGGCTCCGACGATGTCGGCGATGTCGGCCACGCAGTGCTCGCGTTCCATGAGCGCGTAGAGGATTTTGATGCGCGTGGTGTCGGCGAACACCTTGAAGAGGTCGGCTAAATCGTACAGCAGCTCTTCGTCGGGCATGGTGTCGAACAAATAGGCACTTTCCTCGCGGTTGCAGCCGCAGGGGCATTCGATAGCACGCGCCGAAGGAGTGCTATCGACAACTCTTTCGGCAGCCTGTACGATATTCGAAATTTCGTTGGTCATGGTTGTTTCTCCGTTCAGTCGTACAAACAAACATATGAGCAACTGTTCATAAGTATAGGAATGCCGAGCGGTCTGTCAAGGGGAGCTTGGTAGAATTTACGCGAAATAAGTGGCAGGAAGATTATTTTATGTTGCTGGTGTTGACGTCATTGCGATTACTGTTGTTTGAATGGAGCGAGTGATATGAGTGCTGTGAGTTCTGTGAGTGACGTAAGTGACATGAATGGGCAGCAAGAATCGTTGCGTGATCAGGTTTTCGACGTTGCAGAAAGCCGTTATGGGGCGAAGCTTATCTGTAAGTGGCCCGACAAGAATCCCGGTTACGTAGTGCTCATTCATCCGGTTAGCCGCAAGTGGTTTGGTCTGGTTGCAGATATTCCTGGGCGCTATATTGGATTAGATAACATCGAAAAGCTTGACATTCTTAATGTTAAGGCCGACCCGTTGCTTGTTTCTAGCCTGCTGCACGAAGAGGGTTACCATCCTGCATGGCACATGAACAAGGAACATTGGGTTACTATTCGTCTCGATGGCTCGGTGTCATTCGAGCAGATAGAGGGCCTGCTTGATATGAGCTTCACACTTGTTGGTTGATTGCATGCAGGAAAGGTGGTGGCCATGCGAAACGATCCGGCGATGCTAGGGAAAGATGATTCGACGTCCGGTTTGCGAAACGATTCGGTAACCAGTTTGCAGTCACACCCACAAACCGACTTGATACTCGAAGACGGTCTTGTGCTCGAGCCGTGGGAGGGGCCGGCTATCCTGCTTGTTGATCTTGATGCGTTCTTTGCATCGGTAGAGCAGCTCGATCATCCAGGATGGCGGGGGAAACCGGTCATCGTTGGCGGCGACGCTGACAAGCGTGGCGTGGTATCAACCGCATCGTACGAGGCGCGTGCCTTCGGGGTACACAGTGCCATGCCTTCATCGCAAGCGGCGCGCTTGTGCCCGCAGGCCATCTGGACGCGCGGGCGTTTTACTCGCTATCGCGAAATATCGAACCTTGTCATGGACATCCTGCGCGACGAGACTCCGCGCGTGCAACAAGTGAGCATTGATGAGGCATTTCTCGATGTGACGCCCACGCGATGCAACCGCGAACACCCCGTGCTCATCGCGCAACGTATCCAGCGTCGCGTTCGTGAGCTGGGAGTAACGTGTTCGGTGGGGGTGGGAACTTCGAAAACGGTGGCGAAAATCGCCTCCGACATGGACAAACCCTGTGGCTTGACCGTGGTCTATCCGGGGAGCGAGAAGGCGTTCTTGGATCCGCTTCCCGTGCGAACACTAAGCGGTGTGGGAAAGGTTGCCGAAGAAAAGCTGCACTCGCGTGGTATTGCAACACTCGGCGACTTAAGCCGTGCCGACGAGCGCATGCTGGTGCGTCTGTTCGGGAAAAATGGCCGTACCATGCACCTGCGCGCGCTCGGGGCTGATGACACGCCTCTGATCGATGACAGTACGGTGAAGTCGGTGTCGAACGAAACGTCGTTCGCAGAAGACCTCGTGCTTCGCTCCGACGTAGAATCGGCGTTGGCAGCCATGGCGGCGAAGGTTGGTCGCCGACTTCGCAAGAAGGGCCTTGCCGGAACGTGTCTGGGCTTGAAGCTACGCCTAGGCGATCGGGCGGTCCGGTCGGCGCAATGTCAGCTGTCTGTTCCCACCGATGATGAGTTCGTTATGCTGCCCGAATTGCGGCGTCTTCTTTCCGGCGTGTGGCATGAAGGGATTCCCGTGCGCTTGGTGGGCGTGTCAATGAGCGGGTTTTCCGATTATGCCTGCGTACAGGAAAGCCTGTTTGAGGAAAGCCTGTTTGGCGATGATACCGCTGCTTTTGAAAGCAGTTCTGCCGACACCACTCAGCGGAAAGAGCCGGCGCTGTTTGATGAACAGCGCCGGCGCGGTTTGCTGAAGGCGACTGACTCGGTGCGTGATCGTTTCGGCGAGAGCGCGGTTGCATTCGGCAGCGAACTGCGCACCGCTCAAAACACCACGGGCAGTGCAGCGAAGAATCCAGCCGACTACAAATAAGGGGCAGCATCGTGCATTATCACGCGCGACCTTGCGTGTTTCCGCTCGTAACGAATTAAAGCGTTACGGACGCAGGCCCATGCCGCCTTCGAGCGTGACGGTTTCGCCGCTCATGAACTTGAAGTCGGGGCTGGCGAGCTGCACGACCACACGGCCGATTTCGGTTTCGACGTTGCCGTAATGACCCATGGGCGGCATCTTTACGTTCGCCTCAAATGCCTCGGGATACTGGTTCTTGAAGCCCTCGAGTGCCGCAGTCCAAGCCAGCGGGCACACCACATTCACGTTGATGCCGTCGGGGCCCCACTCGGTGGCAGCTACGCGCGACAGACCGCGGATGCCTTCCTTGGCGGCGGCGTAAGCGCATTGGCCGTAGTTGCCGAACAGACCCGCGCCGGAAGCGAAGTTGATAACCGAACCCTTCGTCTCTTTCAGGTACGGATAGCATGCCTGCATGTAGTAGAAGGTGGCGTAGAGGCCCGAGTACAGGGCCAAATCGAACTGCTCGGGGGTGTGGTCGGCCAGCGTGACGCCCGATGCGGAAGCCTGTGCGTTGTTGACCAGCACGTCGATGCGACCAAACTTCTCGATAGCGGCGTCCACGACTCCCTGCGTGACGGCCTTATTGTCGGCCCCTGCATTCACGTCGGCGGCGACGGTCAGCACCTGGATGCCATGCTCTTCCTCCAAACGGCGCTTAGCCTCGTCGAGTTTCTTCGTGTTGCGGCCGGTGATGACCAGATTTGCGCCTTCCTTGGCGTAGGCTGTCGCGATGCCGTAGCCGATGGAACCCGCCGACCCGTCGGTGAGCGCCGCGAAGCCAGCGCCGGTGATAATGGCGGTCTTACCCGTGAGAAATCCCATAGTTGTCCCCTTTCAGTGAAGAGATCATCGTGCATTCCAATGCGGTGCGACTGCGGGGCTCCTGCGAAGAGTGCGGGGGTTCTCTCAATCGCTGATCGCGATTATACGTGCATTTCTCACGCCGTTTCCTGTCGGGGGTCGTGCACTCGGCAGACGGGGGGATGCTTTGCGGTGGGCGGGCGCCACGTATGCGGTAGGCGGGCGTCACCTGGCTATGTGCGCTATACTTATCGCTGTGCGAAAAGCTCGTGAGGAAAGGGAATACCGATGTCTCAGTTCAAGAAGCTGATACTCATCATCTTGAGTGTGGTTGCCGTAGCCGCGCTGCTGGTGCTGTCGAAGGCGCTGCTGCTGCCAAACGGCATCAATGGCTAGGCGAAGATAAGCGGCTCTTTTGCAGTTTCCCTCGTGTCGGCTCGTGTCGGCTCGTGCTGGCCCGTGTCGGCCTGCGCGCTTCTCCTATGCAGCAATTCTGGAATCGAGCATCCGAAAAGCGTGGTGCACGCGGTATCGCCTATACTGTCCAAGTTTGGATGAAACCGTGCGCAATGGTGCGTACGTGAGTGAATTGGAAGGTGCGGCGAAACCATGGCGAACAGCTACAAAGGAACCATGAACTTGCCCGAAACCGATTTCCCCATGCGAGCGAATCTGCCCGAAAACGAGCCGAAACGCCTGGAGAAATGGGAAAACGAGCGTATTTACGAGCGCGTGCTCGAGAAGAACAAGGACGGCGAGCCCTTCGTCTTGCATGACGGCCCCCCGTACGCGAACGGGCCAATACATATCGGCCACGCCTTCAACAAGATTCTGAAGGACTTCGTGAACAAAAGCCACGCACAACGCGGTTATTTCACGCCCTACATTCCCGGTTGGGACTGCCATGGTCAGCCCATTGAGCACATGGTCGAAAAGACCTTAGGCCCTGATAAGATGGCTGCTACTAGTCAGCCCGAGTTGCGTCGTCTCTGCCGTGAATGGGCCGAGAAGTACGTGGGCGTGCAACGCGAGGGGTTCAAGCGCTTGGGCGTAAACGCCGATTGGGAACATCCCTATCTGACGTTTCTCCCGAATTACGAGGCCGGAAACGTCGAGATTTTCAAGACCATGTATCTAAACGGCTCGGTATATCGCGGCCGCAAGCCCATCCACTGGTGTAAGCGCTGCCATACCGCACTTGCCGAGGCGGAAATTGAGTACGGCGACGAGGTTTCGCCGTCTATCTTCGTTCGCTTTAAGATGGATACCATGCCCAGCGTCTACGAAGCCGCCGGTGTTACGGGCGAGGCATGGGTGCTCATCTGGACCACTACGCCCTGGACGTTGCCTGCGAACGCCGCGGTGTCGCTTGCTCCCGATGCCGACTACGTGATGGTGCAGGTGGATGGCGTCAACATGATCATGGCGCACGATTTGGTGACATCGGTTGCCGAGATCGCCGGCTGGCAGGGCTTCTCGCTTGTGTCGGATGCTGCAGGCGAGCCAGTGGTGTTGAAGGGACGCGAGTTCTGCGGCATGACGTATACGTGCCCGGTGCGTCGCGACCTGAAGGGCACGATTATCTACGGCGATCATGTAACGCTTGACACGGGCACCGGTTGTGTTCACACTGCGCCGGGTCATGGTCAGGACGACTATCTGGTGGGGCTTGAGTTCGGCATTCCCATTCTCATGCCTGTTGATGACAACGGCTGCTTCACCGATGAGGGCGGTCAGTTCGCCGGAATGAACGTGGATGACGCAAACCCGAAGATCATCGAATGGTTGCGTGAAGAAGGCACGCTGGTCGCCGAGCGTAAGATCGAGCATAGCTACCCGCATTGCTGGCGCTGCCACGAGCCGGTCATCTTCCGTGCTACCGACCAGTGGTTCGTGTCTATGGATGAAAACGACCTACGCGCGAAGGCGCTCGACGCCATTGACAACCAGGTTACCTGGGTACCCGCGTGGGCGAAAAACCGCATTGGCTCGATGGTGGCTGAGCGTCCCGACTGGTGCATCAGTCGCCAGCGCTCGTGGGGTGTGCCTATCCCCGTGTTTAAGTGTGCGAAATGCGGCAGCACGGTGGCAACCGAAGCCACGTTCGACGCGGTGATTGACCTGTTCTATCGCGAGGGTGCCGACGCGTGGTTTACGCGCAAGCCCGCCGAGTATCTGCCGGCTGACACAGTTTGTGAGGTGTGCGGCTGCACTGAGGTGCTGCCCGAGAAAGACATCTTGGACGTGTGGTGGGAATCAGGTGTGTCGCATACCAGCGTGTGTCGCCATCGCGCCAGTGAGGGCATGCACTTCCCGACCGAGCTGTACCTAGAAGGCTCCGACCAGCATCGCGGTTGGTTCCAGTCGTCGCTGCTCACGAGCGTGGGGGCCTACGGGGTGCCGCCCTACCAAAGCGTCATGCACTGCGGGTTCACCGTTGACGAGCAAGGCAGAAAGATGTCGAAATCGCTTGGCAACGGCATCGATCCGGCTGACATCGTAGGCAAGTACGGTGCCGACGTGCTGCGCCTGTGGGTGGCAAGCGTTGACTATTCACAGGATGTGTCCATCTCCGACGGCATTTTGAAGCAGGTATCAGACGCTTACCGTCGCTTCCGCAACACCTTCCGCTTCCTGTTGGGGAACTTAAACGACTACGATAACAGTATCATGGCGGAGGTTACCTGGGACGATCTGGAGCCCATCGACCGCTACGTCATGGCTAAAACCGCCGGACTTTTGCGCGAGGTGGAAGATGCCTACGCCGCATTGCGCTTCAACGCGGTGTACCGCGCTACCTACGATTTTGTGAACGACTTGTCCGCCGTGTACATGGATGTTACGAAGGATCGTCTGTACTCCGAGGCTCCTGCATCTCCGCGTCGCCGTGCGGTACAGACCGTGCTTATGAACGTGCTTGAGGTACTGGTGCGTGTGCTGTCGCCTATCCTGTCGTTTACCTGCGACGAGGTGTGGGAGCACTTCCCGCCGGCTATTCGCGCGCTCGATTCCCACGTGTGCAACGTGCAGCTGGCCGGATGGCCCAAGGTGAGCGATTTCACTCCGGCGCTTCCTGCCGACGGCGGTGCGGCGGCGCTTGCGGCGTTCGAGCCGGCTATGGCCGTACGCGACGTGGTGACCAAAGCGCTTGAGGACGCGCGTACTGCCAAGACGGTAAACAAGAGTCAAGAAGCTGCTATCAAGGTGTCCGCCCCTGCTCATGTGCTCGATTCGCTGCGCGCGTTTGATGAAGCTGTACTCGAAGAGCTGTTCATTGTTTCCGGTGTTCAGCTTGAGGAAGCCGATGAGCTGTCCGCCACAGTGATGCCTGCAGAAGGAGAGAAGTGTCCGCGTTGCTGGAACTACCGTACACTCGGCGGCAATGCTGCGCATCCCGACGTGTGTGAGCGCTGTGGAAACGCTCTTGACGCAATGAGCTGCTCGGCGGAATGAACGAGCGAATGACAAACGACGCGCTGAGCGAGGACGTGCGGAAAGGCGTGTCCTCGCCGGCGTGTGAGCCGGTGTCCTCTTCGGAAAAAACTGAGGTTTTGGGGAATTCCGCGTCTTCGGAAAGCCCGGTGGCGTCTGCGGAATCCGCAGTTTCGGGCGCGGCTTCAAAGATAGCTGCCGCTTCACCACGCGGGCTATTGCACGGCGCTCGTGGGCGCAGCGTGGTAGTGTTCTCTTTTGTTGCCATTGTGTGGCTTGCTTTCGACATGCTAACAAAAGCGTTTTTTAACACGTTTGAAGTGGGGGAACTCATCGGTGGCCCGTATTTGGGGCTCTTTGAGTTCCGTTTGGTGCACAACACAGGTGCAGCATGGGGTATGTTTGGCGATTCAACGTTTGCCCTGGGTGTGTTGTCCGTGGTTGTTTGTGCGATGCTGATTGCGTTTTTGTTGTTGGTTGATCCGCCGCTCAATTCGGTATGCACCGTAGGGTTGGCGCTGGTGTTCGCGGGTGGCGTGGGTAATGCGATCGACCGTTTCTCGCAAGCTTACGTGGTTGATTTCATTAACGCGACGTTTATCGATTTTCCGGTGTTCAATATTGCTGACATTGGTGTGACGTGTGGTTTTGCGCTGCTCTTCGTTGGCTTTTTTATTGCTGAGCGCGCTTCGTCGGCGCGCGACGAGGAACGCTCGTGACGCATTACAAGAGTCATACCGTGCGGCGCGAGCAGGCGGGCGATCGCTTGGACTCCCTACTTTCTGCTGTTGGGGCATATTCCAGTCGCAGTGCTGCGGCGAAAGCTGTTGAGGGGGGTCGGGTTCTTGTCAACGGTGCTGAGGTTGCCAAGAAACACCTCGTGCGCGCAGGTGATGTCGTTGTGTATGAGCTTGATTGCGAAGTGCTCGCAGGTGTGGTGGAAGGTGAGCGCATCCCGCTTGACATCAGGTTCGAAGACGACCATCTGCTGGTGTTGTCGAAGCAAGCCGGTTTGGTGTGCCATCCTTCTGTCGACCATTTCGGTGGCACGTTGGTAAACGCGCTTGTTTACCATTGCGGGTTCGAACACCTATGTAACGTGCAAGGGGACGACGACCGGCTGGGTATCGTTCACCGGCTTGATCGGGATACGACGGGGCTTATGCTGGCCGCGAAAGACGATGCGACTGGCTATGCGCTTATGGCTGACATCCGCGACCGGGCAGTTGACCGGCGCTATCTTGCGCTCGTGCATGGCGTTATCGCTGCTGATACTGGCATGATTGATGCGCCGATCGCGCGTTCCGATCGCGATCGGTTGCGCATGGCTGTGCGTGACGTGCCGTCGGCGCGCGATGCCGTGACAACGTTTCGCGTGCTCGAGCGTTTTGATCCCAAAGGGAAAGACGACGGGTATACGCTGATTGACTGCAAACTGTTTACTGGGCGCACGCATCAGATCCGTGTGCACATGGAATACACGAAGCATCCGCTGGTGGGTGATCCGGTGTATACGGCCTGTGCTCCTGGTAATCCCGCTGCAGGGCTGGGGCTTTACCGTCAGTTTCTGCATTCGTTTAAGCTAGGATTCGATCATCCGATGACGGGAGAGCGTCTCGCCTTCGCCGATCGGTTACCCGACGACTTGCAGCAGGCGTTCGACGGCCTTGCTGACAGAAGTTGCGGTAGAACGGCTGCGGGTGCAGAAGTGTTTGACGAGTTGGACGCAGCGCCCGCCCCGAGCTTGAGTGCCATTGCGGCGATGGACGAGATACGATCTGGCACGTAAACTGCGCACGTTGGGTAGGCATGTTGGTACGGGCGCGATGACACGGTAGCGAGATGCACGGTAGTGGGCTGCGAAATGAGGAAGGGTAGAAAGCATGGCTGATTCCCAGAAACGATGCGGAGTGCTGCTGGTGAACACCGGCACGCCATCGGCTCCCGAGCCGCGGTCAGTACGTCGGTATCTGGCGAAGTTCCTGATGGATAAGCGTATTAGGCCCATGAACGCAGTTGTCTGGTGGTTCATTCTCCATTTCTTCATTTTGCCCAAGCGGGGTCGCGTATCGGCGGAAAAGTACCGCGCTATTTGGAGCGATGAAGGTTTCTTCTTCGCAACCACCCATGAGAAGATTGAAGTAGGGCTTCAGGCAGCACTTGATGCCGCTGGGCACGATGCAGTGGTACGTTGTGCAATGAGCTATAGTGAGCCAACTATTCCCCGCGCACTTCGTGAGATGAAACGCCTGGGTTGTAATCAGCTCGTGGTGTTGCCTCTGTATCCGCAAAGTGCGCACTCCACGTGCGGTGCGGTGCGCGATGGCGTGAAGCGGGGATTGCGAAAGGCGCGCTGGCAGGTGGAACACGACGTCATAGACAATTACCACGACAATGGCACATACATCAGGGCTATTGCCGCTTCGATTCGCAACGCTGGTTTCAATCCCGAATCTGACGATCGGTTGCTGTTTTCGTTTCATTCCATTCCGATGATTGATATCGAAAACGGTGACACGTACGAGCTGCAAACGAGCGCAACGAGTCTTCAGATCGCAAGCGAGTTAGGTATCGAACGCCGTCGTTGGACCATTGGTTATCAATGTCGGTTCGACAAAAGTAGGCAGTGGCTTGCGCCGTTCACGCGCGACGTGCTCGCGCGTTGGTCGCAGGTTGATGGGCCGCGCATTTTTTGCGTGTGTCCCAACTTCGCTGTTGATTGCCTTGAAACGCTGTACGACATCGATCACGATTTGAAGCCGTACTACTTCGACATGGTGCGGAAGGCGGGACGCGAGCCTGATTCAACCAAGTTCACGTACGTCCCTTGTCTGAATAGGAGTAAGGCGCACGTGCAGGTGCTGATGAGTGTACTTGAACCGTATATGAGGTAGCGAGCATTGTGTCGAAGGGATGTATTGGGTCAACGCGGGTGAGCCCTTTGACACTCTTCGAGACAGTGACGGTTGTCTTAGTGATGTTGGGGAAGGATAAAAAGCATGGAACAGAAAACGGTGCTCATTGGAGTGACGGGATGCATTGCGGCATACAAGACGTGCGAGATTGTGCGCGGCTTACAGAAGGCCGGTGTGCGCTGCAAGGTGGTCATGACCGAGCATGCCACCCAATTCGTTGGTCCGCTGACGTTTCGCTCGCTCACGCATGAGCCGGTTGCTGTGGGGCTGTTCGACAATCCCTCCGATCCGATTCATCACATTTCGCTTGCTCAGGAAGCCGATTTGTTTCTCATTGCGCCGTGTACGGCGAACGTGCTGGCCAAGGTGGCAAACGGCATTGCTGATGATCTGCTGACCACGACCGCACTTTCCACAACAGCGCCGCTCGTTATTGCTCCGGCCATGAACGTGCACATGTACGAGAATCCTGCAACCATCTACAACATGGGCAAGCTCGAAGCGCGTGGCGTGCGCATTATCGAGGCGGGAAGCGGTTATCTCGCGTGTGGCGATGTAGGTCGTGGACGCTTGGCTGACGTGAGCGACATCGTGTCGGTTGTACTGGCCGAGCTGGGTATTCGTCGCGATCTCGAAGGACGACAGGTTATGGTGACTGCTGGCCCGACGGTGGAGCCAATAGATCCGGTGCGGTACCTTTCGAACCATTCGTCGGGAAAGATGGGTTACGCGCTTGCCCGCGCTGCTGCCGTGCGGGGAGCACGTGTAACGCTCGTGTCGGGGCCAGTATCGCTACCAAAGCCGGAAGGCGTGCGGGTAGTTCAGGTGCGCACGGCGTGCGAGATGCTTGCCGCGGCCGAAGAGGCGTTTGCTGTAGCCGACCTAGGCGTGTTCGCTGCGGCGGTTGCCGACATGCGTCCGAAGCAGACCGCAGCACATAAGTTGAAGAAAGGGGAGTCTGACAGCGCGCTCTCGTGTATTGAACTTGTGCGCAACCCCGACATCCTTGCCACGTGTGCCGCTTCAAAAGGAAGGCGAGTGGTTGTTGGATTTGCCGCCGAAACCGACGACGTGGTGGCGTACGCCAAGGGTAAGCTGGCTTCGAAAGGGGCTGACCTTATTGTGGCGAACGAAGTGGGCGAAGGTAAGGTGTTTGGTGCCGACAGTAATCAGGCGTGGTTGGTTGACGCACATGGCGCCGAACAGCTGCCGCTTATGTCGAAGGACCGCCTAGCAGATGTTATCCTCGATCGAGCCGTATCGTTGCTTCCGTAGCGCGCTTGCCTACGTGGTGTGATGCGAGTTCGTTCGTGCGTATGCTTCACGGGTGGGTGGCGTGCGAAATGGTACATCGCGTTCGCTGCGTATGTGTCGTGCTGCATATCCTACGCACGCCACACATGCTGCACGTGTGGCGTTGACGTGCGATTTGCAGATTTTTCTTCAAATCGCTTGCCAAAGTAGCATGTTCTGGGTAGTATACCGACTTGCGTTTGAACAAGGCGCGTTTCGGGTTGTGGCGCAGTTTGGTAGCGCACTTGACTGGGGGTCAAGGGGCCGCAGGTTCAAATCCTGTCAACCCGACCAGCTAAAACAGCAGGTCAGAAGAGTAAATCTTCTGACCTGCTTTACGTTTTGCGAACGAATTGTGGAGTTATGTAGTCTAAAGTGGTCTAATCGCCCTGTGTTTCTAAGAGAAGTTCGTAAAGATAGGCAGGACTCTGGAGATATAAACCGGTTTCCGGATCAACCAGACCGTCGTAAACTTTTGAAAGATAGAACTCATTCATAGCCTGTTCAACGCTGCATGATTTTTCTTCGGCGATGATCTTCACTACGTCCTGAACGTTGAACTCAATCAGTTGTTCAATGCTAGGAGACAATCCAGACACCCACCTTTCGCAGCAGCTTAATTGCCCTTTCGGTATGAAATGAATACTGGTCAGATGCTTTCTTGAATGCCAAGCCATTCCGTAAGCTGGTAGCGTCTACGTATCCACGGGTGTATTGTCGCAGCAATACCGTGATGTCGTCATTTCCTACTGGCCCATAAACGATATCGTATTTTGAGTCCATATTGCATTCTGCAGATGAAAGGTCGATGAACTTTCGATTTCGGTATTCGAGCCATGGTAAAGAATCATAGTGTAGCCGCCTTGTGACGGGAAACGAGGGCTGTAAGAGCGTCTATTGTTGAGGATAAGGGAAGTGTATGCTCTATTTCGTACTGATCCTCTAGAAGGGAAATGCCGCCACAATCGCGCAGCGCAAGAAAAGCTTCTTTCGGTGTTAAGCCTGAAGAAAGGGCGTACTCATTCACAACAATTACCATATAGTCGGCTTTTCTGTCGTTCAAGGAACTCACAGTTGTTTTGCTCCCTTCCTCCGCAATGTGTCCTTCCCATTATAATCTGCGTAACGTGCTTGCTTCTAGATTGACAATTCTACGGTGCCGAATTTCCAGAGCTTCGATGGCGTGGTTTCAGGCACTTTAGTTGTCGGTCACCATTTATCTATCAACTATCGTGACCTGAGAAACGTGAGAAATCGGTCTGATATGCAATCTGCACTTATATTGGTGTCGAACATGCATCATAATGGCTTCTTGAGACGTTTCGCCGCTTTTGGCGTTGCTTGTGCGCTGCCTTTGCTGCGTTGTTCGCGCGGCGTGTGGTGCGCAGCGTCTCTCACATTGTCATACGTGCCTGGGACGTCTTGCTAAGGACGGGTTCATCCTGTGCGGGAGAGGCTGGCGTTTTCGATGCCCGCTGCTTTCGGAGTGTGAGTGTGCTCGGGTGCGACCACGTGAAGGATGCGCCTATGTACGAGAATCTGGTCAGACATACTCCCAAAATCAACCAGCAGCTTGCTCGATACGGGGTGAAGTTCGGCATCTATAAGGACAACGTGTTCTCGGAGCGCCTGTTTCCCTTCGACGCCGTTCCCCGCATCATTTCTGCCGAAGCGTGGGATGTGCTCGAGCGCGGGCTTATCCAGCGCGTTGATGCGCTGAACGCCTACCTGCGCGACTTGTACGGTGATAAGCAGATCATCGCCGACGGGGTGGTTCCGCAGGATTTCGCGTTTGCGTCGAGCGGGTATTTGCCACAGTGCGAGGGCATTGTGCCACCAAAGGGTATTTACAGTCATATTTCCGGCATCGACCTGGTTGAGGGCGACGATGGGGAATGGTACGTGCTTGAAGACAATCTGCGCATACCGTCGGGCGCATCGTATCCGCTGGTCGCGCGCAATTTGTGTCGCCGATGTGATGCCGAGACGTTCCGCGGATCGGCCATCCGCGACAACCGCGACTACGGCGAGCGCCTGCGTGCCGTAATGGATAACGTGAACTGCGGTGGCATCAACGTGGTGCTCACACCGGGCCGTTTCAATGCAGCATATTTCGAGCATTCGTATCTGGCCGAACATGCAGGTGCGGTGCTGGCCGAGCCGAGCGAGCTGTTTGTCGATAACGAAACGCTCTATTTCCGTGATGCTACGGCAAACCGCAAAGTGGGTGCGGTGTATCGCCGCTTGTCGGATGAATACCTTGATCCGTTGTGTTTCTTACCGGAAAGCCTGATCGGTGTTCCCAACATCATGAGCGCCTACCGTGCAGGCAACGTGGCTATTGTGAACGCGCCCGGTAACGGCGCGGCCGACGACAAAGGCATCTACTACTTCGTGCCGAAGATGGTCGAGTACTACTTGGGCGAGAAGCCTCTGCTCAAGAACGCGTCAACGTATCTGCCGTTCTACGATGACGACATGGCCTACGTGATGGACAACGCCGATACGCTGGTCATCAAGGATGTTGCGGAAGCGGGCGGCTACGGAGTGGTGTTCGGCTCGACGCTCGCTCCGGAAAAGCTCGAAGAGTTGAAGGCTCTCATCCGCCGCGAACCGCGACGGTTTATTGCACAGGAGGTCATCGACTTCCTATGTCTGCCCACCTATATCGGCGGGGAAATGGTGCCGCGCAAGGCTGACTTGCGTGCATTTGTGCTGTCGGGCGAGAAGACGAGCGTGTGGCCGAGTGGCTTGACGCGCTACTCGCGCGAAGAGGGTTCTAGTGTTGTCAATTCGTCCCAAGGAGGGGGGTTCAAGGACACATGGGTTCTTTGTCGATAGAGAAGGTTGAACACCTGCTGTGGTTGGGCCGTTACGTCGAACGCAGCTACACCACACTGCGGTTCATCTTGTCAACCTATGATGCCGCACTCGATTCGCTCGAGGGAAACTGGAAAGGTCAGCTCGAAGAGCTGGGTTTTGATGCGAGCAACGATGATCCGCTGTCGTTCTTCAACAACTGCTTGTTCGATTTAAGCAACGCGTCATCGCTGAAGTACTCCATGAATGCAGCGTACGACAACGCTGTGCTGCTGCGCGACGTAATAGGAACGGAAAGCATCGCCTATGTGCAGATGGCGGCCGATGCGGTTGACGCTGCCGAAGTGTCTGACGCGCCGCTACTCGACCTGCAGCTGGTGCTCGATTACATTATGGCGTTCAAGGGCTGCGTTGATGACTATATTGCCGATGATTCGGCGCGCAATATTATCAAGAGCGGTATTAGCGTTGAGCGCTTAGACTTGTATACGCGCCTGTCGTTTCGGCTTGACCGGTTGCCGAAGGAAACGCATCGGTTGGCCGGCCGCATCGACCGTATTGGTATACCGTACAACAAAGACGCGTTCAAGCGAGTGATTGCCTGTGTGTTTGATCAGGGGTTTCCTGAGAATATGACCTACGAGCGTTTGGGTGACTTGCTTGCTGACATAGCGGGCATCTTCTAAGGAGGGTTTGTGCGGATACTTTCGTTCTCCTTCGAAACGACGCTGCAGTTCAGCGATCCGGTAAGTGAGCACAGCTTCGTGCTGCGCTGCTTACCGAAAAGCTGTGCTTCGCAGACGGTGCTTGACTCTCAAATTATCATCACGCCGCATACGACCGTTGCCGCGCAGGTTGACGGGTTCGGCAATTTGTTACAGGTAGGTCGCATCGCTGAGCCTCACAGCGAATTTAACTTCATATCGTCGGGTATGGTGGTGGTCGACACCGAGAACTGTTCGGCGGAACCGGCGCATCCCATGTTCCTTCGCGATTCGAGTTTTGCGGCAACAAGCGGGGCTATCCGCACTTTCGCAGCCGATGCGTTACGGGTGGCGTGCAATGCGCCAGCGTGGGATAAGGCGATGAAGCTATCTCATGCCTTGTACGAGCATCTATCTTACAAGCCGGGCGCTACCGACGTGTCAACGACGGCTGCTGAGGCGTTCGAGCTGGGATGCGGCGTGTGTCAAGATTACGCACATATTCTTATTGCTGCCTGCCGTGCGGAAGGTATCTGTGCGCGCTATGTGAACGGCCTGATTGTGGGGGAAGGGGCTACACATGCGTGGGTGGAAGTACACGATGGCGACCATTGGCGCGGTATTGATCCCACACATGACCGTGCGGTGACCGATGAGTACATTGCGCTGTCGCGCGGCCGCGACTTCTCGGATTGCGCTATCGAGTCCGGCGTGTTTCGCGGTGGGGCGCAACAGAGCCAGAACGTCATCGTACACGTAGTCGACCAGGCATCTCGTCTGTAACAATCGCCTGTAAAGGCTGCAAAGGTGTGATGCACACGAAGTACGCCTGCTACTGGAGCGTGTACCAAAGGTTGCTTCTAATAAGACCCCTGTTGAACAGGTTGTCGTATTGTAAGATGCGCAGGTTTTGCAGTCGCTCTTCAGCAGTGGCTGCAAACTCGCTCTCGCTGCCTTCGCCGTTGAAGCGATGCCAAGTGCCGTCGGCAAGCAGGTATCCGTTTAGGTTGATCGCGGGTATCAGCTGGCTGGTTTCAGCGAGGCAGCTCTGATACGGCGTAAGCGGCAGCCCCGCCGCACCTAGCAGTCTCACTCCAAGATAGTTGAGACTGATTCTGTTGGTATGCGTCTCACCTTCGGGAAGTGTTGGTTCGTAAGGCTCGTCAGATCTTTCTTCACTGGTGTTTTCGCTGGTTTCATCGCCTTCGCCTTCGGTGTTGTTATCGACACTGTCTTCGAAAGCGTATTCCTCGCTGCTTTCTTCCTCATTGTCTTGCACGGCGTTTCTGCCGAGAGTTCGTTGCAGCTCAACAAAGTCGGTCGGCTCGATCTGATGATCTAGCTTTGAGCGTGCGCTCGCGTTTGCCCAGATCATGTATGGAGTATTCCAGCATTCCTGCAGCGTTTCGAGGTCGGCACTACCAATTCGCTGGCCGTCGTGCGTTTCTTCCCATAAAGCTTCGGTGAACCCTGGTTGGTGGTCGCCGAAAAAGCACAGCACAATAGGTCGCTCGGTTAGCTCGAGTGCTTCTAAGAAGTCAAGCAAATCGAGTTGCGACTGCCTGACAACGCTTGCATATTCGCTGAGTTCGGGTGCGGTTGTGCCAGATGGAGTATCCACGTTCAGGCTCACATCATGAGGAACACCTTTTTCGTAGCCGCCATGGTTTTGCATGGTCACGTCGAAGATGAACTGGGGCTGCGTGTTCGCTTCAAGCATTTCGAGGATAACGTTGTAGGTTTCCTTGTCGGCGACCATGTCACGTAGCGTTTCGGCACCTTCGAATGATTCAATGCTGGTGAAACTGTCGAAGCCAAGCTGCTGGTAGATACGGTCACGTCGCCAGTTGGTCGCCTCATTGGGATGGATGGCGTGCGTTGCGTAGCCTAGGTTCGAGAAATACGACACCAGGCTTTCGGTTCCTTCGAGGTTATACTGAACGTACGGGTACGCACCGGCACCCAGAAAACCATTGGTTGAGCAGGTAAGGAATTCGAACTCGCTGTTGCAGGTGCCGCCACCTTTGGCCGACACATAGGTATAACCGCTCTCTATGGCCCCTTGTGCCAGCTGGTAATATAGTTCGGGTTTTGCCTCGGATGCTTCGAGTGTTGGAAACGATGACAAGTCGGAAAACGACTCATTCATGATGGCGATAACCGTAGGCGCTCCCTCTCCAGCTACCCCGGCGACTCCGGTGACCTCGGCGCCGTCTGTAGCTACAGCGGGACTCATCGCCTGCTTAGCTGCCAGGTCTGGCTCAAGCTGATCGGCGTAGGCGAGGGCGGGGGCTAGTGCGGTGTTATCCGGCGCTGATTCGATTGACAATGCAGTGCTTTGCTGGGTCAGAAGAGCGTCGGCGTTCGGAGGGCTGTAGCCGTCAGGTGCCTTGGGAACGAGATCCTGCATCTGCTTCATGAAGCATGCAGCTGAACCTTTACTCTGGTAGGCGTCTGTTGCGTTCCAGACGTCAATTTGCACGCCAAAGTCCTCTTCGAAATCAAGGTGCTCGAACGCGGTATACGCGCCGCCTACAATGCTAGCTGCTACCAGTACGCTCGCAAGTGCGCCGCCGAAACTCGCTTTAACCTTCGGCACGTATGCCAGCGCCGCCAAGCACGCGGCGAATACGCAAATCGATTCGAGTAGGGGCCACCCGAGCGTGTAGGAATACCCGCTGCTCACCGTAAGTGCCGTTGAGAACGCCATAACGTCGGAAGGTAGGATTGGTTGTCCTTTGAATAACGTGACGAAGTAATTTGCTATACCAATGAACAGGCATGAACCCAAAAACAATGCGATGGCAGCGCGCGAGCGCTGCAAGAGAACGAAGAGGACGGTAAACGCAACCGCCAAAATAGCTAGGCTCACCAGCACGCCTTGAGCTTCCATGAAGGGAAATCTATCGTTGTACGGCCGCTCGATCAGGTAAAACCCAATCGGTACTGCTAATACTGCTGCAATGGGGCGAAAATGCTTCCATCGCGAAAGCGGTGCTGCACTTCGAGCATCTCGCGTAAGGCAAAGCACTCCCAGGAAACCAAACAATGTGCAGCTTGCGAGAGTTGCTGGTACTGGCACGTTCAAAAAACCAGCCAGCGCGGCGAGCGCGAGAATAACTGCTGCGGCAACAAAGCCAGCGCAAGCCGCCTTCGACCATGTACAAGCCTTCTTCCACTGATGGGAAAACCACTGGCTCGGCTTAATTGGGCTGTCGGTGGCGCATCCCGGTTCAGCGGCGTCACAAGACGCCGCATCGACGGTGCGCGCAGGACAGGCCGTTTCGGCGAGCGTTGTTTTATCTGGCACGATGTCGCATACCTCATGAGTCGGTGACGTTGCCGTAAAGTAATCATTGTACCGGTTTTGCAAAGCCTGCGTAACCCAAAAGGAACCAATCGTCCTATTGAGGCATGTTTTGTTAAGGAACGGTTCAAAAAAGGTTTTGAAAAGGTTTAAAGCTTGTGCGGGTATTCCTGTGAGTGTTTTTCCAATGTCGTTCGCGGAAAAGGGGTGCGCGCGAAGGCAAAAAGAGCTAGCTATTCTGATTGTATGCTCCTAAAATGGGCGTGTTGGTCATTTTCCCGTTCAGAATGCCTAACGGAAAGATGACCCGGTTATGTATCCGATCGAGAAGGAGGATTCAAGTGACGTTGTCAGTCGCCTGGATGGCCCCGGTTTGCGCTCTTATCGGCGTTGCTGTGGCTGCGTACCTCGGGTCGTGGGTCTTAAAGCAGGACCCCGGTTCCGACAAGATGAACGGCATCTCGCTCAAAATCCAGCAGGGCGCCAAGGCGTTCCTGATGGCCGAGTACAAGCTGCTCATTATTTTTATGGCGGTTGTCGCCATTATCATGGCTGTGGCGCTTTCGCCGTGGACCGCTGCTGCATTCATTACCGGTGGCGTCATGTCCGCTGCTGCCGGCTACGTTGGCATGCACGTGGCAACTCGCGCCAACACGCGTACGGCTCATGCCGCTGAGGAATCGGTGGCCAAGGCGTTGAACATCAGCTTCAAGTCGGGCTTGACCATGGGCCTGTGCGTTGCGTCGTTCGCGTTGTTGGGTCTGTCGCTGTGGTTGGTGTTGCTCGTATTTAGCGCTGCTACTGGTGTTGATATTACGGCCGAAATTGCTGCCAAGATGCACACCAACATTGGCATGGTTGAGGGCTTCGCCACCGGCGCCTCTGCTGTCGCTCTGTTCGCCCGTGTTGGCGGCGGTATTTACACCAAGGCCGCTGACGTCGGTGCCGACCTGGTTGGCAAGGTTGAGGCGGGCATTCCCGAAGACGATCCCCGCAACCCCGCTACCATCGCCGACAACGTAGGTGACAACGTGGGTGATGTGGCTGGCATGGGTGCCGACCTGTTCGAATCCTATACAGGTTCTATTTTGGCTCCCACCATCTTGGCTGCCACCTTTGGCGCGCTGGGCTACTTCACCAATAGCATCGATCTTGTGTGGGCGCTTGTGACTCCGGTGATCATCGCTGCTTGCGGCATCATTACCTCCATCATTGGATTGTCTGCCGTGCGTGCTAAGGAAGGTGCTGCCCTGCACAAAGCGCTCAACCGCGGCACTTACGTTGCTGCCGGCATTGAGATCGTTATCATCTTCTGTATCTTCCTCATGTGGAACAACTCTGGTACCGACGCTCAGCCGCTGTTCCTGTTCGGTTCTGTACTGTGCGGTCTTCTGGCTGGCCTTGCTATTGGCAAGATTACCGAGTACTTCTGCTCCGATAAGTATAAGCCGGTTCATGGTATCGCTGAAGCTGCCGAAACTGGTGCCGCAACCGTCATCATCGAGGGCCTGGGCACGGGCATGCTGTCCACCATCGCTCCTATTATCTTGGTTTCGCTCGCCATTATCGGCGCGTACACGTTCGGCAACATGGCCTTTGCAGGTGCTGTTTCGGTGACTGAAGGCGGTATTGCTGCTGGTCTTATTGGCGTTGGCTTGGCTGCTACTGGCATGCTGTCCAACACCGCCATTACCATCGGCGTCGACGCGTATGGTCCGGTGGCCGACAACGCCGGTGGCATTGCTGAGATGGCTGGCCTGCCCGAGGAAGTTCGCGACCGTACCGACGCTCTGGACGCTGTGGGTAACACCACCGCCGCTATTGCGAAGGGCTTCGCCATTGCTTCTGCTGGTTTGTCTGCCATTTCGCTGTTTGTTTCCTATCAGGCGACCATGCATCACGCCATCCCGGGCTTCGAACTAACGCTCACTGACCCGATGATCGTTGCGGGCATCTTCTTAGGCGCTATGATGCCGTTTATGTTTGCCGCGCTGACCATGGGTGCTGTGTCGCGCGCCGCTCATGCAATGGTTGAAGAGGTTCGTCGCCAGTTCCGCGAGATCAAGGGCATTATGGAATACGAGGCCGAGCCCGAGTACGACAAGTGCGTTGCAATTTCTACTAGCTCTGCGCTGAAGGAAATGATGACCCCGGGTATTCTTGCTATCGTGGTTCCGGTGCTTATCGGCTGCTTCAACCCGGCTATGCTCGGCGGCTTTTTGGCTGGCGCCGTGGCAACAGGCATGTTGATGGCAATCTTTATGAGCAACGCCGGTGGCGCGTGGGATAACGCGAAAAAGTACATTGAACAGGGCTACCATGGTGGTAAGGGCTCTTCGGCTCATAAGGCTGCTGTTGTGGGTGACACCGTGGGCGACCCATTCAAGGATACGTCCGGCCCGTCGATGAACATCCTCATTAATCTGATGACCATCGTTTCGCTGACGTTCACTCCGCTCTTTGTGATCGTTCAGAACCTGCTCTAGTTCCTTGTTGGTGTAATCCGACATAGGTTGGAATCAGGTTGTTTAGCTCGTATGCCCCGGGTTTTGCCCGGGGCATACGCATGAGATGACGCTTAGTTTTGCTTGCTTCGCCGTTTTGCCTACGTAGGCGCTTAGCGCCATGTGAGAAACCCACAGGCTATGCCTGTGGTGCGGTAGACGGTTAAACCGTACCGCTGACATGAGAATCAGAAAAAGGCTTTCCTGTCCTATGATGGGCCTGCGATGGTCCAGATCG
>NZ_JAAKEB010000020.1 GCF_011038965.1 Adlercreutzia sp. ZJ141
ACTACGTGAGCACCGTCGGGCTGAACGAGGCCACGATAAAGAAGTACATAAAAGATCAGGAGGACGGCGGCGGGTTCGACCGGTAAGGTGCGAACGCAGCCCCTTTAGGGGCGGCCGGCAAGAGTGCGCTGGGCCATCGCGGCTTGCCGCCGCCGGCATTCGCGACCCTTACAGGGTCGCCCAATCAAGCCACCGGCTATGCCGGTGGTCATGACTCGTTTGTGTTTCCACGCTCAGTTGTTTTTTCGACTTCTTCGACGTCTTCGGCTTTTGCCACCTCGATCTCTGCGGCAGCCGTTCCCTCGACCTCTCCGTCCACCGTTTCTTCAGCCTTCGCTTCTATGGCTTCGACTTCCACCGTTTCCGCTTCTACAACTTCCGCCTCCACAACTTCCCAGTCTTTTTCGGATTGGTAGGGTGGCACGGCGCCGCTTTCTTTCAGCTCGCGCGCTTCCTCAAACTTTGCCTTCATCGTGGGGTTTTTGCGTGTGAGACGCTTTACGGTAAGGTCGTTCAGCTTGTTGTTGGCAAGGCGCAGGTTGTTGTCGGAGCTCATCAGCTCTTCACGGATCTTCTCGAGCTTCTTGATGGTGGCGTTGATGTCGCGGATGGCGTCCTGGAATTTGCGGCTGGCAAGCTCGCAGTTTCTCCCGAATTTGCCTTTGAAGTCCTCAAGCTGATCTTCGAAGTGGGTGACGTCTATGTTTTGCTGGCGCACTTCGGCAAGCTCGCGGCGGAAGCTCAGCGAGCGCGTAGCAGCGTTTCTGATCAGCGTAATCAACGGAATGAAGAACTGCGGGCGAATCACATACATTTTCTCGTAGCCCGAAGCAAACGACACATCAACAATGCCGGTGTTGTAGTAGTCGCTGTCGCGTTCGAGCAGTGACACGAGCACGGCGTACTCGCAGTTTTTCGCGGTGCGGTCGTGATCGAGTTTCTTGAAGTGGTCTTCGTTGCGCTTGCGGTGGGTTGAATCGTCGGCTTCGTTTTTCATCTCGAACATAATAGACGTAATTTCGTTGCCATCTTCATCGAATTCGCGGTATATGTAGTCGCCTTTCGATCCGCCCGTTGCGTCGTTGTCTTTCTGGAAGTACGCGTGCTGAAACGCTGTTGCGCGCAACTTGTTGAACTCGTCTTCGCAGAACTGCTCGAGGCTTTCGCCGATCATCTTCACGGTCAGCTCAGCGCGCATGTGCTTAATGTTGTCGATCTCGCGGTCGCGCGCGTCAATTTGTTCTTGCATAACGGCCATGCGAGACGCAAGTTCAATTTGGTGCTGCGCCTCGGCGCGTTCATGCTCGGTGAGCTGCAGGTTAATCTGCGCTTTCAGCTCGTCGCGTTCGCGTTCGATAGTACGGCGCTGTTCTGCGGCAGATTCCGCCGCTTTCTGTAGGGCTATTTCTTGGGAAAGGCGCGCGTTTTCCTCTTGGGCACCCAAGCGCGCTTTCAGTTCGTCACGCTCGCGCTCGGCGTCTTGTGTAGCAGCCAAAAGCGCTTGTTCGGCAGCTTGTACGGCAAGCTGCTTCTCGGACTCGAAGCGGTCGGTCTGTGCAGCAAGCTTTGCAGTAAGGGCGTCTATCTCGCGGCGCGCATCCGCCAGCAGCGTCGTTTGCTCGTCGGACGCTTTTCTTACGGCCAGCTCACGCTCAGCTTCGGCTGATTGCTTCAGTGCGGCAAGTTTAGCGGCAAGCTCGGCCGCGCGTGCATCTTTCTGGGCAATTGTCTCGCGCAGCGTGCTTTCGGCCTGTGCGGCAATGAGCGCCTCGCGCGCAGATGCCGCTTCCTCAATTTGCTTAGTATGGGCGGCTACCTGACGCTCGAATTCCGCGTCGCGCGCTTGCTTGACAAGTTCGGCGTAGCCGCTTTCGTCAATGGCGAACGGCTTTCCACAATTCGGACAGGTAATTTCGCTCATGGCGTGCCTTTCTTCGAGGGAACGTATCTGTCGTTATACCACCAACAAGTTCGTATGCTGCGCAAATGCATCGAAACCATGCAGGGAGGCGGGATGATGGGATGGCAAGATAGCGGCCACTTTGCTTTCCAGGTGGCCACAAAAAGACACTTGACGGTGGTTTATACGCCCTCACTCACGATCCGCTTCTTGATGGTCCATCGACTGTCGGTCCGCCGTCTGACGAGCTGCTGGCTGACGGGCCGCTTGACGAGTAGCTTCGCGTTCGGCGCGGTGCTTTTCTTCGTCTTCCCGTGCGATAGCATCCATCACCTGTTCCACGCGGCTCGGTATGCCGAAAAGCGTGCGTTGTGAACACACTACCGGCGGACGGTCGCCACGCGCCTCGACACCAAGCATGTCCTGAATGCGCTTCCAGCGCTTCTCAAAATCGTCCATATAACCGCGCCTTCTTTCCGCTGTGTTTGTTTCCGTTCGGTTAAACGTGCCGCGACGAATGTTTCCACTCGTTTAAATAATCAAATCGCCCATTTCCGTCAACCTATAATGCCATTATGACCAAATCAAGCAAATGCTATAAGGAGGCAACATGGGCTATGTAGAAAACGTGCTTGAAGATCTGAAAGCGCGCTACGGTGCCGACCAGCCGGAGTTTATCCAGGCAGCAACCGAGGTTCTGACCACCATCAAACCCGCCGTCGAGGCTCATCCCGAGTACGAGGCCGCTGGCCTGCTCGAGCGTTTGGTTGAACCTGAGCGCGTGATCATGTTCCGCGTTCCCTGGGTTGACGATGCTGGCAAGGTGCAGGTCAACCGCGGCATGCGCGTTCAATTCAACAGCGCCATTGGCCCCTACAAAGGTGGCCTGCGTTTGCATCCTTCCGTGAATCTGGGCATCATTAAGTTTTTGGGCTTCGAGCAGATTTTCAAGAACAGCCTCACCACGCTACCCATGGGCGGCGGCAAGGGTGGCAGCGACTTCGACCCGAAGGGCAAGTCCGACATGGAGGTCATGCGTTTCTGCCAGTCGTTCATGACCGAGCTGTCCCGTCACATTGGTGCTGATACCGATGTTCCCGCCGGCGACATTGGCACGGGAGCGCGTGAGATCGGCTACATGTTCGGTCAGTACAAGCGCCTGCGCAATGAATTCGTGGGCGTGCTTACCGGCAAGGGGCTGACCTTTGGCGGCTCGCTCACCCGCACCGAAGCTACTGGCTACGGTCTGGCCTACTTGGTCGAAGAGCATCTGAAGTGCATCAACGACTCCTTCGAGGGTAAGACCGTATGCATTTCTGGTTCGGGCAACGTTGCTATCTACGCAACCCAAAAGGTTCAGCAGCTCGGCGGCAAAGTGGTCACGCTGTCCGATTCTACCGGCTGGATTCACGACCCGGCAGGTATCGACGTGGCCTTGGTGAAGCAGATTAAGGAAGTTGAGCGCGCCCGCATTTCCGAGTACGCCGCTCGCCGCGAAGGCGTTGAGTACCACGAGGGACGCGGCGTGTGGTCAATTCCTTGCGATATCGCGCTTCCCTGCGCAACCCAAAACGAGCTGCTCATCGAAGACGCCAAACAGCTGGTTGAGGGCGGTTGCAAGATCGTTGCCGAGGGCGCCAACATGCCCACTACGCTGGACGCCACCGAATACCTGCAGGAAAACGGCATTTCCTTCTTCCCCGGCAAAGCTGCAAACGCCGGTGGTGTGGCAACCTCTGGCTTGGAGATGTCCCAGAACTCCGAGCGCTTGGCCTGGACGTTCGAAGAGGTGGACGCAAAGCTCAACGGCATTATGGTGAATATTTACCACGCCATCGACGACGCCGCGAAGCGCTACGGCATGGAGGGTAACTACGTTGCAGGCGCGAACATTGCCGGCTTCGAGAAGGTTGCCGAAGCCATGATGGCGCAGGGCATCGCGTAAGCTCGAGTAATCTCATCACCGTTGTCGCGCACGACACATGCACGACGCATTTGGAGCCGCCTGCATCATGTGGGCGGCTTTATTTGGCAGGTTCTTGGTTCTCTCGGGGTGCGGTGGGTTCGAAGTGTGCTTGCAGAGCTGAATTGAGAGGTTGTTGTACGGACAAGGTGAGGGAGCTTAGGAAGCTTAGAGCATTCCGTTCGTGACGCTTGCGTGGGGGAGTGCTTGAGAGCGGGTGTGAGCGGCTATAATCTCCCGTATGAGAGACATCGAAAACGACAACGGAAACGATACTGGAATTGGTGGTGAAGCCCCCGCTCCCGCCGCTGCGTCTACGCCCGCCACCGCAGCGCCCGAGTCCGCCGAAGACAAGCTCGCGCGCATCAAGCGCGAACTTACCGCGGTGCCGACGCTTCCCGGTGTGTACCTGTGGAAAAACGCGCAGGGCGAAGTCATCTACGTGGGCAAGGCGAAGCAGCTGCGCGCGCGCATGCGCCAGTACGTGAACTTCCAAGACGACCGCGCGAAAATTCCGCTTCTGGTCGACCAAATACACAGCTTCGACTACATTGTGGTTGAAAGCGAGCACGAATCGCTGGTGCTGGAAAAAAACCTGATCAACCAGCATAGCCCCTTTTTCAACGCCGACTTTAAAGACGACAAAAGTTACCCGTTCATTGCGCTTACGAAAGGCGATGTGTTCCCGGCCATCAAGTACACGCGCGAAAAGCACAAGCCAAACACGCGCTACTTCGGCCCCTACACCGACAGCCGCGCCGCGCGCTCCATGGTGGACATTGCGCGCAAGGTAGTGCCACTGTGCTCGGCGAGCTGCGCCGACTGGCGGCGCTTGCAGCGGCAGCTGGCTAAAAGCGACTTGCGGGCCTTCCTGTCGGAAGCGGGCACGCGGCCATGCTTCGACGCTCATGTGGGCCTGGGGCCAGGCGCCTGCTGCGGAAAAATTACGCCCGAATCGTACGCCGAAAACGTGCGCCGCGTCGAGCGTTTCTTAGCCGGACACCATCGCGAATTCGTCACCGAGCTCACCGACGAGATGCAATCCGCCGCCGCCGAACTCGATTTTGAGCGCGCCGCCCGCCTGAAGCAGCGCATCGACACCATCAACGGCTTGGCCTCGCGTCAGCATGCGGTAAGCACACACAACCTAGATGCCGACGTCATCGGCTTTTTCCGCGAAGAAACGGTGGCCGGCGTGCACGTGTTCATGGTGCGCGAAGGGCGCATTGTGAACAGCAACGAGTTCGTGCTTAACCGCGGCACTGACGTGCCCGATGCCGACCTGCAGCACAACTTCCTGTTGCGCTACTACGACGCCACCACCAGCATTCCGCACGAGGTGATCGTGCGCGACCTCCCTGAAGACGCAAGCGCCATGCAGGTGTGGCTCACCGACAAACTGGCAAGCCCGCACGGCGCAAAAGTGCGCTTCACCGCCCCCCAGCGCGGCGAAAAGGCCGAGCTTATAACCATGGCGGAAACCAACGCCAAGCACACGCTTGCGCGCTACAAAGTGCGTACAAATTACGACGATACGCGCATCAACAACGCGTTACTGCAGCTAGAAAGCGCGCTTGCACTCGACGCCCCTCCAATGCGCATCGAATGCTTCGACATATCCACCATCCATGGCTCCTACACGGTAGCTTCCATGGTGGTGTTCACAAACGGCAAGCCCGACAAAAACCAGTATCGACGCTTCAAAATCAAAACGCCGCTCGATGAAGCGAACGACTTCCTAAGCATGCAAGAGGTTATGAGTCGCCGCTACGCACCCGAGCGCATGGCCGACGAGCGCTTCGGAAAAAAGCCCGACCTGATTATCCTCGACGGCGGCAAGCCTCAGCTTTCCGCTGTGATGGACATGTTTGACCGTATGGGCGTACGCGACATCGCGCTTGCTGGCCTGGCCAAACGCGACGAAGAACTGTTCGTTCCCTGGCAAGACACGGGGCCGGTGGTCCTACCCGGCGGCAGCGCCAGCTTGTATCTGGTGAAGCAGGTGCGCGACGAGGCGCATCGTTTCGCCATCACCTATCACCGCGAACTGCGCGGCAAGGGCATGACCGCAAGCATCCTCGACGAGGTTGCAGGGCTCGGCCCGGTGCGGAAAAAGGCGCTGATGAAGCACTTCAAAAGCTTCCGCAATCTGAAAGCCGCGTCGCTTGACGACATCTTGGCCGCGCGCGTGCTGCCAGCCGAGGTGGCCGAGGAATTATATCGCGTGCTGGCGCAGTATAATGAGAAAAGCAATGGGGAAACAAGCGGGAAATGCGATGGGGATAATAGTAGGGAACGGAATGGGGAAAACGAAGGGAAGAACGCGGCGCGCTCGGCACCGGTTGGGCAGGGCACGTCGCGCATTGATTACGCCGTCGTTTCGACAGGCGAGAAATCGGAGGACTGATGGATCGAATCGTAGCGCCAGAAGCTATGCCTGAACTGGTTGTTCTTACCGGCATGAGCGGCGCAGGCCGCACCGAGGCCATGCATTCGTTCGAGGATTTGGGCTACTTCTGTGTCGACAATCTTCCTTCAAGCTTGCTTGGCGACCTGGTTGACCTTGAGGGCATGCCCGGGCAAGCTGACGCGCGCCGCCGCATTGCCGTGGTGTGTGACATGCGTAACAGCGAGTTTTTCTTCAACCTGCGTGATGAGCTTGATAAGCTGAAAGAACGCGGCGTGAAGGTTCGCATTTTGTTTCTCGACGCTGACGACGAGAAGCTGGTCGCCCGGTACAAGTCGAGCCGACGCAGGCATCCGCTGTGCGCCGATGGCGGTTCCATTCTGCAGGGAATCCAGCGCGAACGTGAGCTGATGTATGGGCTGCGCGAGCTGGCGAACAACGTTATTGATACCACCGATTTGCTGCCGCCGCAGCTGCGCTCGACCATTCGCGCGCTGTTTGCGCCGGGCTCCGAGCAAGAAGGGCTATCGGTAACGGTATACTCGTTCGGCTTCAAGCACGGGGCACCCGCCGATGCCGACCTGGTCATTGACGTGCGCTTTTTGCCGAACCCGTACTATGATCCAGCGCTTCGCAGCTTAACCGGGCTCGATGCTGCTGTGCGCGATTTTGTTATGCTGCGCGACGAAACCATCGAGTTCACGAAGCGTTGGTATGCGCTACTCGACTGTGTAATGCCGGGCTATGTTTCAGAAGGGAAGCAGCAGCTGGCTATAGCCGTAGGGTGTACGGGAGGTCAACATCGAAGTGTCGCGTTGGCTGAGGCCACAGGGGATCATCTGAAGGCCCGTGGGTACCGGGTGAGCGTGGCACACCGCGATCTTGCATTCGCCGAGAGCGTAGCGCAAGCTGCCGCACCTGCTGACGTCGGCGACGCTGCGCATGTGTCCGCTACGCCCGCCGCTGCGAGCCCCGCTGCAGCCTCCGCGCCCGCTGCCGCTACGTCCGCGTCCGCCGCGGCAACCAATCCGGCGGCCGTGCAGCGCTAGGGGCCGCCATGGTCAAGCCATTCACCCACGACCCCTCGGCCACAGCCGCATTCGCAGCGCTGAGCGACCGCGACCTCGCCGGCCTGCCGCAATATGTATCCACAGCGCCCGGCAACCACGGCGAGCGCGCTCCCATGCGCCCAATCCGTGCGGTTGTCATCGGCGGCGGCACGGGCGCGCCGGTATCCATCCGCACGCTACTCTCACTTGGTTTCAGCACATCTGCCGTGGTGGCCATGGCAGACGACGGCGGCTCGACCGGCATCCTACGTGAAGAAGCCGACGTCACTCCGCCGGGCGACGTGCGCAAATGCATTGCAGCCATGGCTGCCAACCCCAACGACCCGCTCACACGCGCGTTCAAGTACCGCTTCTCTTTCGCGCGCAACCATACGCTGGGAAATCTCATGCTGTCGGCGCTCGAGGACGCGGCAGGCTCGTTCCCTGAAGCTATCGCCATCTGCGAACGCCTGCTCTCCGCGCGAGGGCACGTGTACCCCTCAACACTCAGCCGCGTGACACTCGATGCGGTCACCTGTGACGGCCAAACGCTGCGTGGGCAGGCGGTCGCGTGTCATTCGGGAACAGCGCTCTCGCACGTGTGGCTGCGCTCGCCTGATCGCATCGAGCCGTACCCGTCGGCTCTGCAAGCCATCCGCGAAGCCGACCTTATTGTGCTTGGGCCGGGGTCGCTGTTTACGTCCATCATACCAAACCTGCTGGTTCCGGGCATTATCGACGCCATCCGGCAGTCGGCGGGCGCCGTGGTGTTTGTGTGTTCGCTTGCCGATATGCAAGGGGAAACCTGGGGCCTTACCGCAGCCGAGCACGTGCAGGCGCTCATGAACCACGGCATGCGCGGTTTGGTGGACTACGTGCTGGTGCACACTGAGCACCCGCTGCGCTCGCCCGGCATGGGGCATGCGGAAGTGGTCGACGCCGACGTAACGCCCGCAACCGACCTCCAGCTGTCGGGAGGCGTGCGTCCCGTGCGCATCACTCATCAGGACGCGCGGGCCATTCAGGCGATGGGCGCCGTGGTTATCGCGCGCAACCTGGTCGATCCCGTTCGCCCCACGTGGCATGATCCCGCCGCCCTGCAAGACGCGTTTTTGGGGGTGCTGAAACTGTGTCGTTCACGACGGATGTGAAAGAAGAGCTCTCGCACGTAGAACCCACCTGCCCCCACTGCGAACGCGCGGTGCTAGCGGCGTTGGTGCGCATCGAAGGAACGTTGTTCGTCAGCGGGCAAAACCGCTATCGCATGGAGCTAGCCACTGACGCGCCACACGCAGCGCGCCTGATCATCAGGTTGCTCCATGAGCTCTATCACCTGAAAACTAACCTGGTGGTGCGGCGAAGTGTACTGCACAAAACGCCGAACTACCTCATAGAAGTTCCCAGCCAGGAAGGTATGACAGAAGCGCTGTCTGACTTAGGTGTGCTTTCCGAAGGGAAGGGGCTTGAGCTAGGCATCAAGCCCGAACTGGTGGAAAGGCGTTGCTGTGCGGCGGCCTACCTGCGCGGTGCGTTTTTGGGCAGCGGTTTCGTGGCCGACCCCAAGGGTGATTTCCACTTCGAAATAACGGTGGAGAACAGCCAGCTTGCTGACGGCATTGCGGGCATCCTCGAGCAGCACGGCATCAACGCGCGCATCATGCACCGGCGAAGCTCGTACATGGTGTACCTGAAAAGCGGCAGCGCCATTTTGGAGTTTCTGGCGTTTGCCGGAGCGCACACATCGGCTCTTGCCATGGAAAGCGCCCGCGTGATCAAAAGCGTGCGCAACGATGTGAACCGCCAGACCAACGCCGAGGTGGCGAATCAGGCGAAGGCCGTCAGCGCCTCGGTTGATCAGCTCTACGCCATCCGCGCGGTGTTGGCGGCACACGGCATGGAGAACCTGTCGCCCGCGTTGCAGGAGTTCATTCGCCTGCGTGTGGCATACCCAGGCGCCACGCTGAAAGAGCTCGGCGAACGGGCGAACCCGCCACTTTCGAAAAGCGCGGTGTACCACCGTGTGCGCCGCATCGAGCAAATGGCCCGCGAAGTCGCCCAAGCCCGGCGCGGAACAACGGGGACAACGGGGACGTAGCCTATTGTCCCGATTTAGATAACGGTTCAGCTTCCTGTTGTTCCATTACAAATCGGGACAATAGGCTACGTCCCCGTTGTCCCCGTTGTTCCGCCCTCTCGGAAAACCGTACCTAAGCACACCACCGCGCAGCGCATCCGCCGATCGATAATGCCGTTTGTCGGCCTGTCGGTGGGCACTCGGTGTAAAATCTGTTCGTTTCCGTGCGCTCGCCTGCGGGCGCTCGGTCATGCTATCCTGTTTGAATCAGGTTAGTTGGCTCCCAGGAACCACTAGTAAGGGCCGCCCCGCAAACGCAGGGCAGTCGGCATGAATCGGTGTTTTCCAAAGGAGCGTGAACAATAGGGGTATCTGAAAGGAGATACGCATGACAACCAAGGTAGGCATCAACGGGTTCGGCCGCATTGGCCGCTTGGTCTTCCGCGCGATGGTAAACGATCCCGAACTCGAGGTTGTTGCTGTCAACGACCTGGGCGACATCCCCACCATGGCACACCTGCTGAAGTACGACTCCGTCCACGGCCGCGTGTTCGACACGGTTGAGGTCACTGAAGACGGCTTCGTGGTCGATGGCCGCGCAGTAAAGGTGCTTTCCGAGCGCGAGCCATCCAACCTGCCGTGGGGCGAGCTGGGTGTTGACGTGGTAGTCGAGTCCACCGGCATCTTCAAAACTGGCGAACTGGCAAACAAGCACATCGAAGCCGGCGCCAAAAAGGTAGTCATCACCTGCCCGGCGAAGGGCGAGGACATCACCATCGTCATGGGTGTGAACGACGACAAGTACAACAAGGATGAGCACCACATCATCTCGAACGCGTCGTGCACCACGAACTGCCTGGCTCCGTTTGCGAAGGTACTGCTGGAGAACTTCGGCATCCGTCGCGGTTACATGAACACCATCCATGCCTACACCAACGACCAGAAGATCCTCGATCTGCCTCATAAGGACCTGCGTCGTGCGCGTGCTGCCGCCATGTCTATGATCCCCACCACCACCGGTGCCGCGCGTGCGGTGTCGCTGGTGCTGCCCGAGCTGAAGGGCAAGCTGGACGGCTTTGCCACCCGCGTTCCCACGCCGGACGGCTCGATGGTTGACCTTACGGTGGAACTCGATCGCGAAGTAACCAAGGACGAAATCAACGCCGTCATGAAGGCTGCCGCCGAAGGCCCCTTGAAGGGTATTCTGGAATATCAGGAAGACCCCATCGTGTCCATTGACATCGTGGGCGACGCGCATTCATCCATCTTCGACTCGGGTCTGACCATGGTCATGGGCGAGAAGAACAACCTGGTGAAGTGCGTCAGCTGGTACGACAACGAGTGGGGCTACTCCAACCGCGTGAAAGACCTCGTGAAGATTCTGCTGTAGTTTTTGTTCCGCTGGCATTACGAACGACCTGTGATCTGCGGTCTATGAAGCCCCCAGGACCGATATCGGTTCTGGGGGGCTTTTCTGTAAAGGAAGTGAACGATGAGTACTATCAACACCGTTGACGCGCTGGATGCGTGTGGTAAGCGCGTGCTCGTGCGCGTAGATTTCAATGTGCCGGTAAAAGACGGCGCGGTTGCCGACGACACGCGCATCCGTGCGGCGCTGCCCACGATTTCGCACCTTGTGGAACAAGGCGCGCGCGTTATTCTTATGAGCCATTTGGGCCGCCCGAAGGGAGAGGGCTTCGAGGAAGCCTACACGCTGGCTCCCGCGGCGGCGCGCTTGGGCGAGCTGCTGGGTTGCCCCGTGGCGTTTGCGATTGATACCGTGGGTGCTGATGCCCAGGCTAAGGCGGCCGCGCTTGCCGACGGTGAGGTGCTGGTGCTAGAAAACCTACGCTTCGATAAGCGCGAAAAGAAAAACGACGCTGCGTTCTGCGCCGAGCTCGCAGCGCTCGCCGATGCCTACGTAAACGACGCCTTCGGCACCGCGCACCGCGCACATGCCTCCACTGCAGGCGTGGCGGCGCTGTTGCCGGCCTATGCGGGCTACTTGATGCAGCGCGAGGTTGCCACGCTTACCGGCATGCTCGACGATCCCAAGCGCCCGTTTGTGGCCATACTGGGCGGCAGCAAGGTGTCCGACAAGATAAAGGTCATCGATGCGCTTATGGACAAAGCCGATACCCTTATTATTGGCGGCGGCATGTGCTTTACCTTCCTGCTGGCGCAGGGCAAGGCCGTAGGCACCTCGCTGAAGGAAGAAGACTGGGTTGAGCGCGCCGCCGGCATGATAGCCAAGGCGGAAGAGCGCGGCGTGAAGTTGCTCCTGCCCGTTGACGTGGTATGCGCCGATGCCTTTGCCGAAGACGCCAACACGAAAACGGTGTCGGTAGACGACATCCCGAACGACATGATGGGCCTTGACATTGGACCTGAAACCGCGGCACTTTACGCCGAAGCTATTGCAGGTGCGCAAAGCGTGTTCTGGAACGGCCCCATGGGCGTGTTCGAAATGCAGGCGTTTGAGGCAGGTACGAAGGCTGTGGCCGAAGCGGTTGCAGCAAACGAAGCAGCCGACACCATCATTGGCGGCGGCGATTCCGTGGCAGCGGTGAACAAGTTTAACCTGGCCGACCGCATGACCTTTATCTCCACTGGCGGCGGCGCCTCTATGGAACTCGTACAAGGCGAGAAGCTTCCCGGAGTAGAGGCGCTTAATGTTCCGTTGGCCTAACGGCCAACGGAACGTGTCGACGCTGCGAGACACCAAGGCGCGCAGCCTTGCCGCTCCAGGTTTGGCTCACGTACAGGAGTACGCTTCGCCAAACCTTCACGGCAATTCAGCACGTCTTGGCGTCTCTCGCTGACTTCGTCGGATATATTACTTGGTTTTTGCTGAGAGAAAGAAAAACGTTCGCCGAGCAATGCGTAAGGGGCAAGACAGTGCGCATTGGTCTCGCGCAGCGGCAAGCCGTTCCGCCGTTCGGCAGAACGGCGGAAAGGAATAATCATGTCTAGAAGACCAATGATGGCTGGCAATTGGAAGATGAACAACACCTACGGTGAAGCGGTGGTGCTCGCCCAAGAGATTTCAAACCGCTATGAACCGCGATGGAGTGACCGCATGGACGTGGTGGTGTGCCCGCCCTATATTGACCTCAAGCCAGTAAGCACCGTGCTCGAGTTCGACAAGTCACACATTGCCGTGGGCGCGCAGAACGTGTACTGGGAGGCGTCGGGCGCGTATACGGGGGAGATTTCGGTTCCCATGCTCAAAGAGGTTGGCTGCACGTACTGCATCGTGGGCCATTCCGAGCGCCGGGGGCTGTTCGGCGAAACGAACGAAGACGTAAACCGCAAGGTGAAGGCGCTCATTGGTGGCGGCATTTCGCCGATCATATGCGTAGGCGAATCGCTTGCCGTGCGTGAGGAAGGCACCACTGACGAATTTGTGTGCGCGCAGGTGAAAGCTGCCTTCGCGGGGCTAGCCGATCATCAGGCGGCGAAGTGCGTGGTTGCCTACGAGCCCATTTGGGCTATCGGCACCGGCCGCACGGCCACGCCGGAGCAGGCTGAGGCCGTGTGCGCAGCTATCCGCGCCACCGTGGCGGAAATGTTTGGCGACCAGGTAGCCGAAAACATGCGCGTGCTGTACGGCGGCTCTATGAACCCGGGCAACGTTGAGGGTCTTATGGCGCAACCGAACATCGACGGCGGGCTCATTGGTGGCGCGGCGCTGAAGGCCGATTCGTTTGAGCAGCTTGTGAAAGCCTGCTTCTAGAAAGGGGAGCATTGGTTATGTCTTCCTTGCAAGCGAAGGACACGGCTCCGTTCGCGCCGGCGTGCCTTATTATCATGGACGGCTTCGGTCTTGAGCAGCCGGGGCCAGGAAACGCCATATCGCTTGCGGCCACGCCGTGTTTAGATGAGCTGTTTGCAAAACCTGGCGCGTTCATGAAGCTTGAAGCGTCAGGTGCGGCCGTTGGTCTGCCCGATGGCCAGATGGGCAACTCCGAAGTGGGGCACCTCAATATCGGTGCGGGACGCGTGGTGTTTCAGGAACTTACGCGCATTAATAATGCGTGTGCTAACGGCTTGCTCGCGCGAAACGACGTGCTTGCAGCGGCGTTTAAGGCGGCGCGCAAGCCTGGCGCGGCGCTGCACCTTATGGGGCTTTTGTCCGACGGTGGTGTGCATTCCAGCAACGCTCACCTATACGCTCTGTTGCGTGCTGCGCGCAATGCTGGCGTGAAACACGTGATGGTGCACTGCTTCATGGACGGCCGCGACGTTCCGCCAAAAAGTGGTAAGGGCTATATGGAAGAACTCGTGCGCGAAATGGAGGCTATTGCCGCTGAGGGTACTGGCGCGAGTGCTGCGGAAGGTGCCGACCCGGGTGCTGCTGAGGCTGTGAGCGAAAGCGCGGCCGCTTCCGCCGCGCCAGCGTGCCGCATGGAAATTGCCAGCGTGTCGGGTCGCTACTACGCCATGGATCGCGATAATCGTTGGGAACGTGTCGAACGGGCCTGGCGAGCTGTAGTGGAAGCCAGCCCACTCGCCAGCGCAGTCAGTGCGGGCGACGCAGCCGATGCCACTGTGCCTGAAGCCGAAGACCGCGCCACCACCTCCGAAGCCCTCGCAGTCACCGCCATGGCCGCCTCCTACGACGCCGGAATCACCGACGAATTCGTAGAGCCAGTGGCGCTTTCTAGCCGCGGCGTGCAAGATGGCGATGCTGTGGTGTTTTTCAACTTCAGGCCCGATCGCGCGCGCGAACTCACGCGTGCCATTGTCGACCCAGCGTTTACGGGCTTTACGCGCACGAGTACCCCGCAGGTGGAATTCGTGTGCCTTACCGAATACGACCCCGACATTCCTGCGCCGGTGGCATTTGCGAAGGAATTCCCGGCCGACGTGCTAGCCGATGTGCTGGCACGCGAAGGGCTACGGCAGTACCACATTGCCGAAACCGAAAAGTACGCACACGTTACCTTCTTCTTAAATGGAGGCATCGAAGAACCGAAGCAACTCGAGCAACGCTCGCTCATTGCCAGCCCGAAGGTGGCAACCTACGACTTGCAGCCCGAAATGAGCGAACCTGAAGTGGCTGATACGCTGGCTGCTGCCATCGATGCGGGTGAAGCCGACGTGTACATTGTCAACTTTGCGAATTGCGACATGGTGGGGCACACCGGCGTAATCCCTGCAGCAGTGGCTGCGGTCGAGGCGGTAGATACAGGAGTGGCGAAGGTGCTTGCCGCTATCGAACGTGCAGGTGGTGTGGCGCTGGTAACGGCTGACCATGGCAACGCTGATAAAATGCTCGCCGACGACGGCTCGCCGCACACGGCTCACACTACAGCGCTCGTGCCGCTTGCGCTGGCTGACTATACCGGTGCTGCCCGATCGCTGCGTGGTGGGGTAGGGGCGCTTTGCGACATCGCACCCACGCTGCTTAACCTTATTGGTGTGGAAGCGCCTGCCGCTATGACAGGAACAAGCCTTATCGCGTAGCGGTCATCGCGTATCAAACAGCGCTATCAGAGGGCCTACAAACCTACCTTCAATAACCTAATTATCCGAGCGCTTGCGCCGTCTTACCGTGGACGGCGCAAGCGTATTCTTGTGTGTGAGCCGTATGTCGTAATGCCTTGAAAAAATGTCGAATTTCATTGACAAACTGTTGTTCAAGTGCGACATATCGGTATAATATGGCGTCGAAAGTTCTTGAAACAGAGCACACAGATGCATTTGCACTGCGTGTTCTTGTGCCGCAGGTGTTGTGTTTATACAACAATCAGGCACGGCGACCGTAAGGCCGCAAGGGGTGACTTACCCCACCCCCATACATATCTTGAGATGGCGAAATCGTCGCAAAGCGCGTTCCGTCGATCGAAGAGAGAGTGAATAGCTTCGTTGTGCTTAGGAAAGCAGCCGCCGCATGGGCGGTAGTGCAGCTATTCACCCTCTCTTTTTTATTCGACGGACGTTTGACAAGCAAACAGTAGAGCAGCAGAAAAGGAGCAGGCGGGTATGTGGTACGTGGCACAGGTGCAGGCGGGTCGCGAGACCGCCACGAGAAACCTGTGCAAGCTCATGGTTTCACCGCAAGCCATGGAAGATTGCTTCGTGCCCGAGTACGAAACCATGTGGAAAGTGCGCGGCGAATGGAGGCTGGTGCACCGTCTGCTGTTTTCAGGATATGTATTCTTCGTAAGCGACGACCCCAAAGAGCTACACAAACAGCTTTTGCGGGTGCCCATGCCTATCCGCATCTTAGGAAACGAGAAAAACGCATACTTCCCGCTTACCGATAAAGAACGCGACTGGTTTTTGTCGTTCATGGACGGAAACCACGTGGTGCGCATGAGCGAAGGGTATATCACCGGCGATAAGGTAACGGTCACGCGCGGCCCGCTGATGGGGTTTGAAGGCAGCATCCGAAAGATCGACCGTCACAAGCGTCGCGCATACTTAGACGTAAAGCTGTTCGGCCGCACTGTCCCTGCAAGCGTGGGCCTGGAAATCGTGAGGAAAACCGCATGAGCGAAACAACTCGCATGATCCAAGCGCAGCTCGGGGGGGGGGGCATTGAGAGCCAGCAACGCGCGATAGTGGCGGAAGCTATGGGGCGCAGGCTATCTGCGTCCCTACTTATGCTCAGGACCAGGCTAAACCCACGAAACTCAGAAGTATGACAAGCAAGCTTACAAAACGAGGATTCTTGCGAGCTTTGCCACTCGTGCTCATAGATACAGTGGCTACGTTTGCGGCCTACGCTGTGGCAGCGTGGGGCACACAGGTGGGTGGAGCGCTGGCGCAACCCAGCTCGTTTGGTCACATCGCCTTTTTCGCCCTGGTAAACGTTGTTGTCTACGCAGCGTGTCGCATGTACAGCTGCCTGTGGGAATATGCCAGCATTGATGAAGCAATGCGGCTCATTTCAGCATCGTTCTTGTCGTCGCTGGCGGGTAGCATCTTAGGTTATGGCCTGTTGGGAGCACGTCTTCCGCTGCGCGTGTATGTGGTTGCATGGTTGCTCTTCCTGGGCGTTACGGCGGCGGCGCGTTTTGCGTTGCGTGTGTACTCGGGACGTAAGAGCTGGTCGCTTTTCGGAGCATCATCTGAGGGTATGCCACGTACACTTGTGGTGGGTGCGGGGGAAAGCGGCTCTATGACGGTAAAGCGCATGCTGTCGTGCGATCAGAGCATCGTGGGCTGTCCAGTTGCACTTGTTGATGACAATCGAATAAAGCTTGGTACCTACGTGCATGGCGTAAAGGTTATGGGGACGTGTGACGACATTGAAGCACTTTCGAAGCGGCTCGGCGTCGAGCAGATTGTTATAGCGATACCCTCCGCAACGCGGGAACAGCGCGACCGGGTTTTGGCGCAGTGCATGAAAACAGAGCTTCGGGTACTCACGCTGCCCGATATTAAGGACATCCCCGCAGGAGAGCTAGATCAAGCAGTGCTGCGCGAGGTTGAAGTGGCCGATCTGCTTGCCCGTGACGAAGTGGAGCTTAACCTGGGTCAGATGGCTTACGTGGCGGGCAAGCGTGTGTTGGTAACAGGTGGGGGAGGCTCCATTGGAAGCGAGCTCGTGCGTCAGCTGTTGCCCGCTAAGCCCGTGAAGATTGTTTTGTTTGATATTTACGAAAACACCACCTATGAACTACTGCACGAGGTGAAAGGCCAGGCGGCTGATTTAGGTGTGCAAATTGCGGTGGAAATAGGGTCAATCACCCACATGCCTGCGCTTCAAAAGTGCTTTGCCGACCACAAGCCACAAGTGGTGTTTCATGCGGCGGCACACAAGCACGTGCCGCTTATGGAGGCGAACCCGCGCGAAGCCATAGAAAACAACGTGTTTGGCACACTGAACCTTGTACGCATCGCACACGAGCAAGGCTGCACGCATTTCATCCTGATATCAACCGACAAGGCGGTGAACCCTGTAAACGTTATGGGTGCTACCAAGCGCATGTGCGAAATGATTGTGCAGTGTTACGCGAGTATGAGTGACACGGTGTTTGCCGCCGTGCGTTTTGGCAACGTATTAGGTAGCCACGGTAGCGTGATACCGCTGTTCAAGCGCCAGTTGCGCGATGGTGGGCCTATTACGGTTACGCACAAGGACATTACCCGCTACTTCATGACCATCCCCGAGGCAAGTCGATTGGTTATAGCGGCTGGTGCGCTGGCTCGTGGGGGAGAGATATTCATCCTAGACATGGGTGAACCTGTGCGCATTTGGGATTTAGCGGAGAACCTGGTAAGGCTTTCGGGGCTTAAACCCGGCCGCGATATTCAGATTGTCGAGACAGGCTTGCGCCCCGGCGAGAAGATGTTCGAAGAGCTGCTGATGGATGAAGACGAGCCGCTGCCTACCGACAACCCAGGCATAACTGTAAGCCGTGCATCAGCACCTGAGGTCGATGACGTGCGTGCGCGCATCGAATTACTCGAAGGTAGCCTGAACGGTACGAACAACGCCATCAAGCGTGTGCTCGCCGAAGCAGTGCCGACCTACCAGCCCGAATTGCATGACGGGAAGACGGATACACATGCTGCGTAGACTTGAGGGCATTGTGCCTTTCGAGCAGAAGGTGTGGCTGAGTTCACCCACCATGCACGGTGATGAGCTGCGCTACATCACCGAGGCATACGAGACAAACTGGATGTCAACGGTTGGCGAGAACATCAACGAAGTTGAGCGTCTCATCTGCGAAAAGGTTGGCTGCAAGCACGCTGTGGCTCTTTCGAGTGGCACGGCCGCACTACACCTAGCAGTGAAACTCGCCGGTGTGAAGCCGGGGGATAAGGTTCTCTGCAGTGATATGACCTTCGATGCCACAGTGAACCCCGTAGTATACGAAGGCGGCGTGCCCGTATTTGTGGATACCGAGCGCGACACTTGGAACATGGACCCAGTTGCTCTTGAGCGCGCATTCGAGTCGCACCCCGAAGCAAAGGCTGTGGTAGTGGCGCATCTCTACGGTGTATCCGGCAAGATAGACGAGATAGTGGCGGTGGCGAAGGCTCACGGTGCTGTGGTTGTTGAAGATGCTGCCGAGTCGCTCGGTGCCACCTACAAGGGCAAGCAGACCGGTACCTTCGGAGATATCAACTGCATCAGCTTCAACGGAAACAAGATCATAACCGGCTCGTCTGGTGGCATGTTGCTTACTGACAAAAAGGAAGCAGCCGACAAGGTTCGCAAGTGGTCAACTCAGGCACGAGAAGCCGCTCCCTGGTACCAGCATGAAGAACTGGGCTACAACTATCGCATGAGCAATGTGATAGCCGGCGTAGTTCGCGGGCAGATACCCTACCTCGAAGAGCACATTGCTCAGAAAAAGGCTATCTACGAGCGCTACAAGGAAGGTCTCAAGAATCTTCCTGTTTCTATGAATCCTTACGACTCTGAGAATTCCGAACCGAACTTCTGGCTCTCCTGCCTGCTAATCGATGAAAACGCTATGTGCCGACAGGTGCGCGGTGAGCGGGATGTCCTGTATGTGAGTGAGCCTGGCAAGAGCTGCCCTCATGAGATTCTAGACGCACTGGCTGCAATCAACGCAGAAGGCCGCCCCATCTGGAAGCCCATGCACATGCAACCGATCTATCGTAGCAACTCGTTCGTAACCCGCAACGGCGACGGAAGGGCACGTACGAATGCCTACATCGAAGGTGAAACACTCGACGTAGGAATGGACATCTTCCAGCGTGGCGTGTGTTTACCCTCCGATAACAAGATGACTCCAGAACAGCAGGAAGCGATCATTGAGGTCATCAAGAGGTGCTTTTAGTAGATGAGTGCTGATGCGGATCGTTAATCTGCTGATAAAAGGAATCTTCGATGTGGTTTTCAGCGCGTGTCTTTCTATTGTCTTGCTGCCTTGGTGGGTACTCATTGCTGTATTGATAAAACTTACCATGCCGGGACCGGTGTTCTTTAAACAAGTTCGTGCTGGAAAAAATGGCGAGGAGTTCGAGATACTGAAATTCAGAACGATGAGAGTTGACGTTGAGGCAGAGAAGGCCTTTGACGTCTCGAAAGACACTGATCGGCTCACTGTTCTGGGAAGTGTTTTGCGACGATTGAAGCTCGACGAGACACCTCAGCTACTGAACGTCCTGAAGCGCGATATGTCTTGCGTGGGACCGCGTCCTACTTTCAAAAGCCAGGTAGAAGAGTATGACGACTTCCAGAGACGCCGACTCGAGATGCTTCCTGGTATGACCGGTCTTGCTCAGACGAACGGCAACGTCAGCTTGACCTGGGATGATAGGATTCTCTACGACGTCTACTATATAGATCATTTCTCGATTCTTCTTGATCTTAAGATCCTTATGAAGACGGTCTTCATTGTCTTGTTCGGTGAGGATAGGTTCAGGCGACTTCCAATGAACGTTGAGAGATAGCCATTGAACGACCCAAGGGGTGTTTACTCGGTGAAAGTAGTGGTGATAGGCGCAGTTGTCTCAACGAAGGTTGTTGTCGAGCGGCTTATGCGCGCGAACGTGGAGATCGCGATGGTCTTTTGTTTGGATGAAGCGATCAGTGAGAACGTGTCCGGCTACTGTCCCCTGCATGAGTTGGCGGAAGCGAACGGAATTCCCTACAAGAAGTTCCGAAAGATCAACGATGATGAGAACGTTCGGATCATGGAGGAAATCAAGCCCGATTACATCTTTGCGGTCGGCTTCTCTCAGATCGTCGGCTCGAGAATCATTAACGCCGCTAAGGGGGGTGCCATAGGTTTTCACCCGACGCCATTGCCGAAGTTCAGAGGACGTGCTGCGATGGTGTGGCAAGTGCTCCTCGGTGTTCGCGAAACTGCTTGCACGATGTTCTTCCTTGATGAGGGAATGGACTCTGGGGATATAATCGCGCAGGAGTCTTACGAGATTGGTGAAGACGACTACGCAGAGGACGTTGGAAATAAGCTGCTTGAGGCCATGGTTCCACTTACGGATCGCGTTATCGAGAAGTTATCCCATACGCCTGTAGACGTCGTGAAACAAGACGAGTCGCAGGCGAGCTACCTACTGAAGAGGACGCCCGAAGACGGGCTCATCGACTGGTCCCGGCCTGTTTGCGAAATCCATCGCCTCGTTAGGGGGGTCTCCCATCCTTATCCGGGCGCGTTCGGCATGTATGACGGTGTTCATAAGGTGACCATCTGGCGTGCTGACGCCAGGGAGAACAGCAAGTATATAGGAATTCCTGGCCAGATAGCCTACGTGGATCAAACTGGCTTTGGGGTTGTATGCGTGGACGGATTGCTGCACATCACCGACTTCGAGAGCGAAGATAACGTGCGTTTGCTTGTAGGACATAAACTGAAATGACAGTTGGTGGACAAATGAACGTGCTCGTATTCGCACCTCACCCTGATGACGAGGTTCTTGGCTGTGGGGGAACCATTGCTAGATTAGCTCATGAGGGATGCAGTGTTTACGTTTGCGTAGTGACAAAGGGTGTGGAGCCCCTCTTTTCCGAGAAAGGTGTTAGTAGAATAAGGAACGAGCAAGCTGCGGCCCATGAGATCCTCGGCGTTACTGACGTCTTCTACCTCGACTTTCCCGCAGCGATGCTCGAAGAGTCTCATCGCTATGAGCTAAACGGGAGCGTTTCCTGGGTGTTGGATACAGTGCGACCTGAATTGGTTTTTATCCCGCATTTTGGAGACATGCAGCGAGACCATGGTTTGGTTAGCGAGGCGGTCATGGTTGCTGTCAGGCCGCGTGGTGACTACTCTGTCAGAAAGATCCTGTCCTATGAGACTCTGAGTGAGACGGAATGGAACATTCCTCATTCCTCAACGTCCTTCATGCCGAATTGCTTTATCGACATCAGTTCGTACAAGGATTTGAAGCTGCATGCCCTAGCAAAGTTTGAGTCTCAGGTAGCACCGTTTCCATGTCCTCGATCCATCGAAGCTGTCGAGGCTCTCGCAAAGCTGAGAGGCTCTACTATTAATGTTCAAGCGGCTGAGGCGTTTTCGGTGATTCGTGAAATTGTGCGTTAAATCTAGAAAACCGAACATGGTATATGCGTATTTTGGGACGAGGCGCTGCTTGTGAACGTCTTGTTTATGAGTGTGGCTGGAATAGGGAACTTAGACGGCCAAAGTATATATGGGGATCTCCTCAAGACGTTCAGGTTACATCAGCATCAAGTGTATGTAGTGAACCCAGTTGAAAGGCGATCTGGTAAGAATACTGAATCCCTTATTTCTCATGGGGTTCGAATTCTTGATGTTCGCACCGGAAACCTGCAGAAGTGTGGCTTAGTGGAGAAGGGGATCTCGCAACTGAGGCTTGAGAGACAGTTCCTGTCAGCGATAAAAAAACACTTTGCAGGGATTCATTTCGACCTCATCTTATACCCGACGCCACCCACCACGTTGGGTGGATTGATAGGGAAGCTTAAGGCAAAGCACGATGCTATGACGTATCTTCTGCTCAAGGATATCTTCCCACAGAACTCCCTTGATCTGGGCATGTTGTCCAAGGATGGGGTTAAGGGCCTGATCTATCGATACTTCAAGCGCACTGAGCGGAAGACCTATGAGGTATCCGACTTCATCGGCTGTATGTCCGAGGCAAACCGTCGCTATCTCGTTAAGTATGAGTCTTGGCTTGATCCTGATAAGGTTGAGGTCAACCCGAATAGCCTGATTCCTCGGGATATGCCCGACGTTGACAGGGTTGCCTTGCGTGCGAGGTTTGGTATCCCCACCGATACTCGTCTCTTCACGTACGGTGGCAACCTCGGAAAACCGCAGGCTATCGACTTCCTCATTCGGGTATTGAAACTCAATGAGGTGCGTGGCAACGTTTATTTCGCTATTGCGGGTGACGGAACCGAACGGCATTACCTTGAGGATTACTTTGATAAGGAGAAGCCGAAGAGCGCAAAGCTGTTTCCCTACCTGTCAAGAGAGGAATTTGACTCTCTTTTGCAGGCTTCTGACTGCGGCATCATCCTGCTCGATCATCGCTTCACTATTCCCAATTTTCCTTCTCGTAGTTTGTCGTATTTGCAGGCAGAGATTCCCTACATTGCTGCGACTGATGAGGTGAGCGACATAGGAACGCTGGCTGAAGCTGAGGGGTTCGGCGTGAAGGTAGACAGCGTTGATGAAGCCAAGTTCCTCAAGGCATGTGAAACCCTCTCTTTTCGGGAGTTAAGGCAAATGGGGGAAAAGGGTCGTCGGTACTTCGAGGAAAACTACACGGCAGAACGTTCATACGAGAAGATCATGGAGCACGTTAAATGATTGACTCTAAAACATTCAACGAAAAGACTCTCATGATCACTGGTGGAACCGGCTCGTTCGGCTCCACGGTACTGAAGCACTTCCTCAACTCTGATGTGGGCGAGATACGCATCTTCTCCCGTGATGAGAAGAAGCAAGACGACATGCGCCACAGGTTGCAGCGGGTAAGTCCTGATGCAGCTCGCAAAGTGCGTTTTCTCATCGGGGACGTGCGCGACTCACAAAGTGTTCGGGACGCCATGCGAGGTGTGGACTACGTGTTTCATGCGGCAGCACTCAAGCAGGTGCCATCCTGTGAGTTCTTCCCCATGGAAGCCGTACGTACAAACGTTATTGGTACTGACAATGTGCTTCATGCAGCTATTGCTGAAGGGATTAAGCGCGTGGTGTGTTTGTCCACCGACAAAGCGGCATACCCCATTAATGCTATGGGTAAGTCTAAGGCTATGATGGAGTCAATCATTTACGCCAACGCGAGAAACGGGGCTGCAGCAGGAACCACCATCTGCTGCACGCGTTATGGCAACGTCATGTGTTCGAGGGGAAGTGTAATCCCGCTCTTCATCGATCGTATTCGTAAGGGTCTGCCACTTACGATAACCGACCCCAACATGACACGTTTTCTCATGAACTTAGATGAGGCGGTCGATCTTGTCTGTTTCGCTTTTGAGCATGCAAACCCAGGAGACCTTTTCATCCAAAAAGCTCCGGCTTCCACTATCGCCGACCTTGCCGAGGCGGTGCAAGAGGTGTTCGGACACACTGGTACCCAAGTTATCGGAACTCGTCATGGTGAGAAGCTCTTTGAGACACTTATGACCTGCGAAGAGAGACTTCGCGCTGAGGATATGGGCAACTACTACCGAGTACACGCTGACACACGCGATCTTAACTACGACAAGTTCGTAGTGGATGGTGACGTAAAGACAATGGCGACAGAAGCATACACCTCACACAACACTACCCGATTGGATGTTGCTGGTACTGTCGCAAAGATCAAAACCGCCGAGTATATCCAGCTTGCTTTGCAAGGTCGAGAGTACGAGGCGGTGCAGTAGCGTGAAAGTTCTCGTTACCGGAGCCAAGGGCATGGTGGGAACTGCGCTTTGCCGTACGCTTAAGAACTTGCGAGATGGCAAAGATCGTACTCGACCGAACCTCAAAATCGACGAGGTATTCGAGTACGACTTGAACTCAACTCCTGAAGAACTCAGGGCTTACTGTAAGGCATGTGACTTCGTATTCAACCTTGCTGGCGTGAACCGCCCGAAGGATCCTATCGAGTTCATGGCGGGCAACTTCGGGTTTGCAAGCGATCTTCTGAACGAGCTTAAGGCTGCCGGAAACACCTACCCAGTCATGTTGGCATCATCTGTCCAGGCAACACTTGCCGGTCGGTTCGAAGGGAGCGAGTACGGCCGTTCCAAACGAGCCGGTGAAGAGCTCTTCCTTACCTACGGTAAGGAAACCGGTGCCAAGGTTGCGATCTATCGCTTCCCGAACCTCATGGGGCATTCCCGCCCCAATTACAACTCGGCTGTGTCAACCTTTTGCTGGGCTATAGCAAACGATGAACCCTTCGAGGTGAGCGATCCGAATGTAGAGCTTGAGCTTCTCTACATTGACGATCTCATTAAGGGCATGCTTGACCTTCTGGAAGGTAAGGAACAACGTTGTGAGTACGATGGGGTAGAGGTGGCGCCGACCGATGAAGGCCGCTACTGTTACGTGCCGATCACCCATAAGGTGACCTTGGGGCGTATCGTGGAACTCCTTCAAGTGTATAAAACTCAGTCCGAAACGCTTCTGATGCCGAAGATGCCGGAATGCTCTTTCGAGAAAAAGCTCTACTCACTCTATCTTACGTACCTACCCGCAGAGAGGTTCAAGTACCCGCTCAAAATGAACGTCGACAATCGCGGAAGCTTTACCGAGTTGATTCATACCCGAGATTGCGGCCAGGTATCTGTCAACATATCTAAGCCTGGCGTCACCAAAGGCCAACACTGGCACAGCTCTAAGTGGGAGCTCTTTATTGTGGTTAAGGGTCATGGACTCATCCAAGAACGCAATATCAACACTGGTGAAACAGCTGAGTTCGAAGTATCGGGCGACAAGATTGAAGCTGTATACATGGTTCCCGGCTGGACTCACAACATAACCAACCTCTCTGACACTGAGGATCTGATTACGGTAATGACTTGCAACGAGGTTTTCGATCCGGAGCATCCCGACACATACTACGAGGAGGTGTAAACCCGTGGCGTCCTTCAAGAATGACGGCAGGCTGAAACTCCTCATCATCGTGGGCACCCGCCCCGAGATCATCCGACTGTCCGAGCTCATCAAGAAGTGTCGCAGGTACTTTGATACCCTGCTTGCTCATACAGGACAAAACTACGACTACAACCTCAATGGTGTGTTCTTCCATGACCTGGAGCTTGACGACCCTGATGTGTATCTGGATGCCGTGGGCACCGACCTCGGCGAGACTATGGGCAACATCATTGCGAAGAGTTATCAGCTCATGACCGAGATCAAGCCTGATGCGGTGCTGGTGCTTGGTGACACCAACTCGTGTCTATCGGTCATCGGTGCCAAGAGGTTGCATATCCCTATCTTTCACATGGAGGCAGGCAATCGCTGCAAGGATGAATGTTTGCCGGAAGAGACGAACCGAAGAATTGTCGACGTCATATCGGATGTAAACCTTGCATACTCAGAACACGCCAGGCGCTACCTCAAGGACGCCGGCTGTGCTCCTGAGCATACCTATGTGACAGGAAGCCCCATGGCTGAGGTGCTGAGCAAGAATCTCAGTAAGATCAACTCAAGCAACATTCATACAGAGCTCGGACTCGAGAAAGGTCACTACATCCTACTTAGTGCCCACCGGGAAGAAAACATCGACACTGAGACAAACTTCGAGAGCCTGTTCTCTGCCGTAAACGCCATGGCTGCCAAGTATGATATGCCTGTCCTCTACAGCTGCCATCCGCGAAGCCGCAAGCGCCTGGCAGCTTCCGGTTTCAAACTTGACCCCCGCGTGCGCATGCATGAACCACTGGGTTTCCATGACTATAACTGCCTGCAGGCAAACGCCTTCTGTGTCGTTTCCGACTCAGGGACGCTGCCCGAAGAGTCTTCTTTCTTCGCGAGTGTCGGCCAGTCTTTCCCAGCGGTATGTATAAGAACGAGCACCGAGCGCCCTGAAGCGCTTGACAAGGCATGCTTTATTCTCTCGGGAATCGATGAACGGGGCCTGCTGCAAGCGGTGGATCTAGCTGTAGCCATGGAGACCGACGACCACCATGGTATCCCGGTCCCTGACTATACCGACAAAAACGTCTCCGACAAGGTGGTCAAGATCATCCAGTCCTACACGGGCGTGGTGAACAAGATGGTGTGGAGGAAGGTTCTTTGAAGTGGCAATGATGTTGGGCATTGAAGACTGCAATGATTGGGAAAAATGATGAGTGAAGAACGAGAATACCAAGTTTGTAAGAAATGCGTCATGGATACGACCGACGAAGATATTTCATTCAACGTCAATGGTGTATGTAATCGCTGCATCGAGTATGAAACCCGAATTTTGCCCGAGTGGAACTACGGAAAGGGCCATGAAGAAGAACTAAGCGGGCTATTGAACGAGATCAAATCAAAAGGCGCGAGCAAACCTTATGATTGCATCCTTGGGCTAAGCGGTGGCCTGGACAGTACTTATATGCTCCATCTTGCGGTTAGAGAATGGGGGCTTCGACCGTTCGTGTTCCATATCGATGCGGGATGGAACCTCCCTGTTGCCGAGGAGAACGTCAAAAGAGTAACCGATAAACTAGGCGTAGATCTTCATGTCGAGAAGATGAACTGGGATGAGATGCGGGAAATGCAATTGGCTTGGTTTCGCACTGGAATGGAGAACCTCGATTCTCCCCAGGATCACGCGTTTATTGCCCTTATTGACAGGTATTCTCGAGAGCTTGGGGTCAAATACATACTCAACGGCTACAACATCTGCACCGAAGTCGTTGCCGACCCGGCCTCCTGGGGAAAAGACGGAGGTCCTACGGGGGATAGTACCTACATGAAGGATGTGATCAGAAAGCACTGTACTATACCCATAAAAGAGTACACGTTTACCAATGGTTTCAAGCACAAAGTTGTTCTTCCTTATATATACGGCGTGAAAACGATCAAGCCGTTGAACCTCGTTCACTTCACAAAAAGGCAGATGGTGGAAACCCTTCAAACCGAATACGGATATGTTCCTTACGGGCAGAAGCATTTTGAGGATTTAATTACGAAGTTTCTTGAGGGTTGGTGGGTTCCCACGCGTTTTGGGCACGATATTCGCAGGGCGCAGCTGTCGAGCTTGGTTATGACGGGACAAATGAGCAGAGATGAAGCTTTGCGTATTTTGGAGAAGTCTCCCCTGACGGACGAAGAGGCGAAAGAGCTGTTCTCCGAGGTTGCAAAACGACTTGAAATAAGCGAAGACGAGCTGATGGAATACCACGAGATGCCAAAGTGCTCGGAGCGTTTCCGAAGCCAGAAGGCGCTTTACAATACCGGAATTAAGCTGTTCGAGGCTCTCGGCATCGAAAAGCGAATTAGGAAATAGGGTTCGAAAAAAAGCGGCCTTTTCCGGGCAGAACAGCCGAAGTGGAGCTTCTTAAGAGGGTACATGAATGAGCGGATACGTTCAGATTCACAGTGACTCCTACAGCTGGTTCAAGCCGATAGTTTACGATCGTCACTTGTCGTTGCTGGCTGATGGTGTGGATTCTTATGTAGCTTGGGGACGAGGACGCGAGTCGGGTGATGAGTTCGGCGCAAGCGGACAACCTCGTGAGTTTAAGATATCAACCAAGGTGGGGCTCTGGCGAGATGCAGCGCTCTCGCGCCTTGATGATCGAGATGGTTTCCACTCAAAAGGCGAGACAAAACGGCTTTTGGAGTGGCTTGACGCGATTAATCCTGACACCGTGCATTTGCATCAACTGCACGGTTACTACATGAACGTAGAGATGCTGTTTAACTGGTTGGCGGCGCAATCATGCAATGTCATCTGGACATTACATGATTGTTGGGCTTTTACGGGTCACTGCACGTATTTCACCATGGTTAAGTGTGAGCAGTGGCGCTCCTGTTGTGCATGCGAAAGATCTTGCCCTCAGTTGAGGGAATATCCCAAGGCATTTGGACGAGGTGCGTGCAAGAGAAACTTCGAGGATAAGAAGAGACTCTTCACGATGATCTCTCCTGAGCGAATGACGATATATACACCTTCGCGGTGGCTCGCGGATCTCGTAGGAGCGAGCTTTCTATCAAAGTATCCTGTAGAAGTGCATCACAATCAGATTGATCATACCGTATTCAAGCCTACTCCGAGCGACTTTCGTGAACGATACGGTATAGACGACCGATTTATGATTCTCGGTGTGGCGAATCCCTGGACCGAACGAAAGGGTCTTGATGACTTTCTTCAATTGGCAGCAGAGCTGGACGAGCGGTACGCTGTTGTACTGGTGGGTCTTTCCAAAAAGCAAATTAAGGAACTACCAAAGTGTATCGTAGGCATCAAGTGCACTGACAGTCCGACGGAACTTGCTGAGGCGTACACCGCTGCTAACTTGTTTATAAACCCGAGCATTGAGGAAACCTACAGCATGACAACTGCCGAGGCAGCTGCTTGTGGCACGCCTGTAGCTGTTGTTGAGGGCACAGCGTGTGTTGAAGCTGCTGAAGACGCCAAAAAATACGTTATACACTTAGGTGATTTGAAGTCTGTCGTAACGCAAAGCTATCAAGATACGATATGCACTCAGTGTGTCTCAAAACAAAAGTGAGAATACGTTGGGTTCAGTTGTAAAAATGTATAGCTTGGCGTATGGGTTATTCTTTATGGGGATAGCTTTGCTGTATTGTAATAGTCTTATTGCGTATACGAACGTGAGCGTTGCGTATAAGGATCCTGCTAGGATTGTATCAGCTCTTTTTCTGGTAGCGTCTTCTCTGTTGAATTTCAATCGTCTTAGAATGCCAGTTCCTGTTGTGCTTATCGCTATTCTCTCATTTATCTCTGTTTTGCTTCATGGGCTTGTGGCATTGAATTTTCTTCTTATTGTTTTGTTTGTCTTGAGTTCTAGCGCTTTTGAAAAGCATCTGGTAATTAGGGCAATTGCTTATACTACGGTAATATCTATCGTTCTGTATGGTGTGCTCTATATGCTTGGGCTAATACAGTGGAATTATACTTTTTGGGATGGCCGCCTGAGAAACACTCTTGGCTTTTATAATGAGAATGTGGCTGCAACTTTCTTTTCGGCAATGCTTGTGTTGCCTTATACATTTAGGCGTCGAAGAATCTTATGGATGATCGCATTGATGCCACCTTACTTCATTGTCTATTTGCTGACGGATTCCAGAAGTACCATTGTGATTGGATTTATAATGCTGCTCGCTTGCGCTCTATTCTATATACTTGAAAAACAAGGTAGAAGAAAAACGAGCGCCATAATAACAAGTCTAGTACTGTATGGTACTTTAGTAATCTCCTTTTTGTTGCCATATGTTGGGACGAGTTCACTTGACCTGATTTTGAGTTATAGACTCACTGTTTTTCGGCAAGCAATCAATGCTTTGTTTGGAACTCCTTTTGCTTTTTGGATTGGCTTGCCTATTGAAATAGATAACTGTTATATTACGCTTCTAGCAAATTACGGCATTCTACTCTTCTTGCTTCTCTTTTACTGCATCCAGAAGGCAATAGTAGTCTATTCGAAGGGTGGAGGATGGATGGAGCTCGCTCTTATCTTAACCATGTTGGTTTACAGCATGGTTGAAGGTAATCTATTTCGTCCAGAGGTAATGTTAACTCTTGCATTTTGGTATTTTGTCCTTGGGTGTAATGGCGAATCTGGATATTCAGAAATTAGCATGGATTCAATCAAAAGCTAAGCTTGTCCTGCGATGATGGATAAAATAATCCAATCCGATAGTATTTGAGGTTGCGAAATTACAAACATATAACTTTCTACAGAAACACCGCATGGCAGTACGGCCTACAGGTTGTTAAGTATCTCTTCCCGTTGATTACTCTGCCGTATCTCACGCGTGTGTTGGAACCGGACGGGTATGCAGTCTATGCTTACGTTCTATCGCTAATGACATTTGCTCAGGTGTTTATCGATTTTGGGTTCAACCTATCGGGCACTAAGCAGATAGCTGCAGCTGTATCTGTCAAGGATGAGAACTATACGATCGGCGCTATAACGCAGGCGCGACTCGTTCTGTGTGTAGTATCAGGTCTCGTTGTTTGCGCAGTGGCCAGTCTCATTCCGATTACGGCCACAAACCTAGACTATACCATGCTCGCATTCGCTGCGGTGTGTGGGAGGGCGATGGCTCCTGACTTCGTATTCCAGGGACATGAGGACATGAGGCCAATTACCGTGCGCTACTTCGTATCCAAGGGTATCTCCACCGCTCTCACTTTTGTGTTTGTTAAGTCAGTTGCTGACCTCATGTGGATCCCCGTGTTGGACATCCTTGCAAGTGCGATCGCTCTCGCTTGGTCATTCGCGACTTCAAAGAGGCTCTTTGGGACGGTGATTATGTGGGTCACGATGCGCCGGGTTCTCTCCGAGCTGCGCGACTCGGCACTCTATTGCTTCTCGAACATGGCAGCATCAGTGTTTTCTGGTTTCACAACCTTACTGATTGGCGTGGTTGTGCCAGACGCTGCGCAGATATCGTACTGGTCTCTTGCTATGACCGCAGTGTCCGCTGTACAGTCCCTCTACTCTCCGATAGTTGACAGCATGTACCCCCACATGGTTAGGTCCTGCGACTTCGGTTTCGTCATGAAGACGGCTCTTGTCGCTCTACCCACAATTCTGGCCGGGACAGTCTTTTTTGTGGATCTACGTGACATCATTGTGCTTGTCCTGGGTGGTGAGGCGTACCTCGAGGGCACGTGGATTCTAGTCGCGGTGTCACCTGTGCTCCTTTTTTCTTTCTTTGCGATGCTGTTCGGTTGGCCTGTGCTGGGTGCGGCGGGCAGAGTGCGGGAGGTGACCTCTACTACAGTGGGATCAGGCATATTCTGTATTACAGCTCTACTGGTTGTTTCCTTTCTAGGCATGGCGACTATGCCCATCATCTGTGGTATACGAGTGATAACTGAAGTTGTTCTATGTCTGAGTAGGGTGTGGTTTTGTAGAACTCTGGTTTTTAAAAGTGGCGCAAGGCTTCGTCATCGGTCTAGATGACGTGGAACGATATCAGATGAGTGGGGTGTGTATATTGAAATGAGGGATGAATCACATGAAATTCAGAACAGTCAGCTATCGAAAACCGAACTAAAGCAATGTCTACTTGGTATTTTAGGAGCTTTTGATAAGTTTGCCGATGATAATGCTATTAGCTATAGCTTGGCATATGGCACTCTGATTGGTGCTGTTCGCCATAGGGGGTTTATCCCGTGGGATGATGATATAGATGTTGTCGTACCTCGCCCGGACTATGATCGCATTGTGAGTTTTGCTCGTAAAGATAGAATGATCGGCCCCTATGCTTTTACTGGTTACAGTATAGATGCTTTCCCGATGCCCTTTGTAAAACTTATTGATACGAGGGTGATCGTAAGGGACTCGAGTACCGATCAATCGATAGTACAGCATCCTTGGATAGATGTTTTTCCTCTGGATGGGTGTTTTGCTGACAAGTCGAAACACGCGCGCATTGCGCGAGCTTCTGCTCGCAACATCCTTATGATTACAATTGGGAATTTCAATATATATGGCAGTAGTCAGACGCGATTGCGTGCATTGTTAAAGCGAGTGCTTACACCAGCTGCTCGCGTATTGCACATTAACAAATGGGCAGAACAGAGACTCGTTAATCTTGCACAAAAGGGACCCTCATACGAAGAGGCCCAATATATCGCTAATGTTATATGGGGCCCTTATGGAAAGCGGGAACGTTTCAGAAAAAAGCTGTTCAGCTCAACGGTACCACTGGAGTTCGAAGGTCGTATGTTTCCTGGAATGGTCGGATGGGATGAATACCTAACAAGCATCTACGGTGACTATATGCAAATTCCTTCTATTGAAGAGAGACGGAATCATGGAATCATTGCTTACATTAAGGACGGTGACTAATGAGTAGCAAGAAAGCCATCATTCTTGCTGCCGGCAAATCATCTAAATTCTTTCCTCCGCTCTACGATAAGCCAAAGGGTTTGTTTGAATATCGCGGCGAAGTCCTTATCGAGCGGCAGATTCGTCAACTCAAAGAAGCTGGCATCAACGATATAACCGTTGTAATTGGATACGAGAAAGAGCAGTTCTTCTATCTTGAAAAAGACTTTGATGTGAACCTCGTAGTAAGCACACGCTATAACGACGAGTCAAACCTGTCATCACTTGATATTGTGCGTGATAGGCTTGGGAACAGCTTCCTATGTTGCGCGGACCACTGGTATGAATCAAACCCGTTTCTCATTGACGAGCCGGATCGATCGATCCGGCTCGTTTCAACTATAGGCGATGCGGCTCGCGAACTCGTGGTGGATCGAGATGCTGAGGGCAGGCTGAGTAACCTCCGCTCTGGTGCTCTCAATGGCCTATGCATGGTGGGGTATGCCTATCTTACCCAAGGTTTCGTTGACTCGCTTTTCAAGTTCTACGACGCTGAGCGTGGCTACGTGGGGGTAAAGGGTATGCTCTGGGAGCAGTTCTGGGGCAGGCACGCGTGTGAGTTACCTCTCTACGGCAAGCTAGCCCCCGAAGGCTTTCGCGAGTTTGACAGCTTGGCTGATTTTAGGGCAGATGACGTAGGAGTACTTGCCAACGTGAGTCATCGGGCTATCACTAACATCTGCCGCTTACTGGAATGCAATCGGGAATCAATTCTCGATATCGAACCCTTAAACAAAGGGCTTACCAACGTTTCGTTCTCGTTTGTCGTAGATGGAAACAGGTACGTTTATCGCCATCCTGGGGCGTCAAGTACGAACATGGTTGTGCGCGATGCTGAAGTGATAGCCCAAAAGGTTGCTGTTGATTTAGGTATCGACTCCAGTGTTATTGCAATTGATGAGCAAGGTTGGAAGTTGAGTCGCTACATAGAGGCAGTAGACGAGTTTTCCTACGAGAATCCTGAGCATCTAGCTCGTGGCATTACTCAGATAAAGGAGTTTCACGCTTCGGGCGCAACGTGCGAGAATTGCATTAACCTCTTAGATGAGGGCGACAGGCTTCAAGGTCTTGCTTGTAGTAAAAAGGGTGATCTGCAGTCTCGTTTTGCTTACTTGCATGATGCCTTAGTACGTCTTTGGCATTATGTAGAGTTAGATGGTGTGCCCAAAGTGTTGTGTCACAACGATACCTATGCGGTGAACTGGATTGTCGGTAAGGATAGCCTTTGCCTGATCGACTGGGAGTACGCCGGCATGAACGATCCCTACAATGACATTGCAACGCTTACCATACGCGATGGTCTCTCTCGTGAGAAAGACGAAGAGATACTGCATCTATTTGTGGGCGGGGAACCCACTTTCAAGCAACGCCGTCACCACTACGCGGTAAACACCCTGTGCGGATGGTACTGGTTTAACTGGAGTCTGTTCAAAGATACTCTTGGCGAAGATGGCTTTTTCATGCTTCCCAGTTGGCGTGGCCTTAACACATATCTGCCGCTTGCTCTTGATATGTACGACAATCCCGACAAGTATCAAGAAAGAGATTAAGAAGATGAATGTTGTCATTATTCTTGCCGGTGGAGTGGGCAGCCGTGTTGGAGCTGATGTTCCTAAGCAATTTATTAAGGTGCTTGGACGAGAGGTTCTTTCTTACACCTTAGAACGATTTGATCAGCATCCTGAGATTGACGCCATTGAGGTGGTATGTCGCAAAGGTTATGAGGATGTTCTGCAGGAAATCACTAAACGAGATGGCATTTCCAATGTACGCTGGATTGCAGAAGGTGGAATAACGTTTCAGGATTCTGTTATCAGTGGCATCGATAATCTCAAAGGTAAGATTTCCGATGACGATCAGATTCTTATTCACTACGGGGCATCTCCTTTTGTAAGCGACGAGATCATTAGTGACGCCATTCGCGTATGCGCCGAACATGGCAACGCAAGTCCTGCTCACAGCCAGGTGTACCTGGCGGCTTCCCGGGGTGACGGCGTGAGCACTACTGAGTTTATCGACCGTGATCAAGTTATGTGCCTCAATTCCCCCCAGGCACTACGTTTTGGTTACGTTTGCTGGCTTTACGAAGAGGCGGTGCGACGTAGCTTGCTGAAGGTGGTCGAGCCTCACACCACCAGCCTCATGCTTGCAATGGGGGAGCCCATCTATTTCTCCAAAAGTTCCACGAGTAATATAAAGATAACAACAGAAGACGACCTGCGGTTGTTCAAGGGCTGGTTGCTAGCAGGTCGGTCTTGTGCGAGTATTGGTGTTGGGGAAGAAAATGGGTTTGACATTAGTTAAAGCAACTATTTGTGGCGTAATTGGTATCGTTTCAGTAGTTGGTGATTTACTGTTGTTGTTGGCAAATATTGCTACGTTTCTTGGTCTTCCAATAGCGGCGTATGAGCTTCATAGTCAAGCAAAGACAGCGCGCGAGTCATTCAATCGAGAGAAAAAGCAGAAGACGCTTGATAAGTATAACGAATTGGTTCACTTTCAAATAATAAAGAAAGCAAGAGAATTGGACGAGCATCTCCACAAAATGTCACTTGGGGAGCTTGGAGAGAGCAATCTATCGGAAGCTCAGATTGAACCTGATGGACAGCTTGATATGCTTCTACGCGATTATTTTAGCATCCTGGAGCCGTTTGCGACTGATATAAATGAAGGAATATATGATCTCGAATTCTTTGATAAGTTGTATGGGGTGGAGTTGATAAAAGCTTGGAAAACCGTAGGGTTTTATCCAGCTTACCTTCAGAAAAGAACCCAGTTGGATGACATATATTTGCAATGCGTTCAAATGATGGATAAGCTGCATAGTCTACATGCAGTAGGTAAGTCTTAATTCGTGTGGGAAAAATAGCCAAATCTAATGTCTGAACAGGTAAAACAGGGCACACTAACCCAAGCCCTTCATAGAGCAGCTTCAAAAAAGATGAGGGTATCCAGGATTTAACGTGGACGATACGAGCAAAAGCTTAGCCTGACCTGCGATAATGAAAGCAAAACACATTAAAGTCGATGGTGAGTCACCTAAATTAGCCCGATATTAGGGCGCACCTACCTAAGCCCCTTGCAGGGGAATTTCAAAAATAGTGGTGTTAAACCTTAAAAATCTAGACCAAATGCCTCACCTCCAAAAGGTTGGAGGGTTCGCAATTTGCGGCCTACTTGTTGTGGTTGGGCAGTGCCACTCCTCCCTTATCGAGTGCGGGATAGCCATATGCAAGCAAAAGGCGACGTCTCATGCTCTTGTAGTTTGTAAACCCGCAAGCTCGGCGTTTTATGTCCTTGATCTTGCGGTTGACGTTTTCGGCATAAGCGTTGGTCTTTCCCGTCATATAAGCGTTTACGATGTATTCCTTTACACCCTTGATACTGTTTGCAGCAGTAGCAAACTCTTTAATCCCGCAGTTTTGAGCCTGGCTTATCCAGTTACCAAGAGCTCTTTTCATTTCGCGTTCGTTGTCAAAGTCTGTATCTGCCCACACATAGAAGGCCTGAAGCATCAGATATGCCATACGCAGTTCTCGGTGGTTGGCATCATCACCTGTAAGTACACTGGCGATTCTTTCAAAGGCTGTGTTTCGCCGTGTTGTTGCAGCTCTATCAAGTGCTGCTTGGTCTTGCCAAGTTCGCGCTTGAGGTGCTTGTATGAGCTTTGCACGGTTAGCAACAAGCAACTTCCAGATGGCTTTTGTATCAGCTGTACTTTTCCCAGGACGCTTCGCGATGCGTCGTCGCGCCTTGTCGAATGCGTCTTTTACAAGAGATGCGACATGGAACTTGTCGATACAAATAACAGCGTTGGGAAGCTGCGTCTTAGCTGCGCGCCAGAAGGCATCAAACATGTCACAGGTGAAGTACTCCACCTGCTCTCGCTCAGGCTTAGGAATGGATCGAAGCCACGTTTCGAGAGTTTGTTTGTCATGTCCATCAAGTGCGTCAATGAGTCTGCCATCTTGACCATCCACACAAATTGTCCAGTACTGACGGCTGCCTTTAAGATACGCCCTCCTTTTACTGAATGCATGGAATTCATCAACGCAGAGATGTTTTGGCAGGTGAAGCTTGGGAAGCGGTGCTGCTTCAATTGCCAAACGAGTGATATCAGCACTAGCACCGCATTCTCTTGTTATCTCGGCGAGACTGCGCCCAAGCCTTATCTGATAAACAATCCACTGCTCAAGATCAACTGTCATGTGCGGGCTGCATTCAGATACGATAGATTGCGGCTCGAAGAATGTCTTGCCACACTTCTTGCATTGGTAACGCCGCAGGTCAATGACGAGTACGCAAGCCGATACGGTTACGTGACCGTATTCTTGGTATTTAGGATTCACGCAAGAGCTTACGTCGGAGCTATGCTGCTGTGTTGAGAATGGATGAAAAAATGGCAAGACGATACCAGATTTATACCTCTTCTGATGAGTGGAACTTGTTAGCCAAAGGACTTTTCGCTGCGCTCGCGATGCTCCTTGTCGGCTTTGTTGCCCTGAATGCGTTTTGGTTTTTTGGTGAGTACGATCCTCGGCTTCCAGGACTTTACGATTACTATGCGGCGACATGGGGCGATGGCTTGTTTCTTACCGTTGGAGCTGGCACCCTTGTTGCTTGGACTTGCGCAAACCCTACGTCGGAAAGGATTAGACATGTCTCGAGTATCCTTGCAGTTGCAGCTTTTATCGGGGCTCTTTTCATACAGTACACTTGGATTGCTGATGATGAGATTGGGTTGAACTGGACTATTCCACAGGCACATTATTTCAATGCAGCAGGGATATACCATGCGCTCTACTTCTCGGCCTGCTTTGCCTTTTTTTCGTATTACTTATCTCGATTTTTCCTAACGGGAGTGCGTATCTACCGTAGGCACGAGGCTGTACATTTGAGAGATAGTGAAATGCTGATCTGGTTCGCGGTTATGGGCTATTATTCTATGCATGTACTTGACGATTGCGCAAGTGTCTTGCCTCAACCCTGGCTTTCAGTTGCGGCAATGACTCTACCGGCTATCGTGATCATCATTATATATATAATGATGAGAGGGCTAACTGAGGGTCTGCGCGACTCCCTGATGATCGCCCCGGGCGCGCTGTTCTCCTTGGGTCTATCTCTCGTGTTGTCTATGCCGGGCGAATCCGTTCAGCCGTATGCGGTGTTTGGCTTTTCCTTGGCATGTGTATTCTCTTCGGCCTTTGCGATTCCCTTCTCGTCGCTTCGCGAAATCTCAGGCAACTATATCTTTGCAGTTTTGTCAGGAGTGGGGCTGTCTCTTGTTGTTCTGGCAACTGCTGGGTCTGGTCTTCTGATCGGGAAAGCACTCTTTTCAGGGGCTGTTGTCTGCATCGTGGCAATTCTGCTCTTTGCAGCAGCAGCTGCATTTGTATGCACGAGTGGAGGAGGAGATCGAAAGCATTTGCTTATGGGTGTTCTGACTGCGATAGCCGGATTGCTCTGGGGAGAGCTCGCAGGAACCTCGATCGAAGGAGAAGCTATCGAGGCTCTGGCACATTTCTTCTTGACCTTTGTGCTGCTCGGATTAATGATCTCCCGATTTAAGAAAGCCGTTGACCTTGTTATGACTGTCGAGGCGGAATGTGACGGCAAAATTGATTGCCGATGCCAGACCCTACAAGCGCAAGCGGCAGTATACCCGTCAATTTGCCTCATGTCGCTAGGTGCATTGTTCATGCTTCTGTTCGATATGCTCTCTCTTCGACCTAGCGATTTCAAGGTGTTGTCGCTTGTTGATTCCTGTTCTGGAAACATCTGGGTTGGCTTTGCTGCGCTAGTAGTCCTTCTCTTCATGATTCTTCTGGGTCTTTTTGTCGCGAGGCGTACCAGCGGGTCGATTCGCCATGCGATATCCCTCTTCCTGCTTGTTTTGGGATACAGTACATTGTTCTTCTATTCCACGGGACTGCGTAAACCTCTTCTTTTCGACTGGTGGTTTGCGTGGTCGCTCCTAGTACCGATTGGTGCGGCGGTTTTTCTTGGTGAGTCGTTCGTTTCTAATTGCGCACTGATTAGGGGGCGAGATAGCAGCGCTGGTACTCTGCTGATCGCAGCAGTAATAACAATTGGGAGCTATCTTGCTGCCCTTGGAGCCATAATGCCCACAACGGGAGCAGGACGAAGCTTTTTTCCGACGTTCGCTTCGCCGGGGATAGGCATGCTCGGAATTTTGTTTGCGTTTGTCCTTCTTCCAACAATGGCTGCGGCATTGATGCAGATGGGCATAACTGAGCATGATTCCCTTATCGTTTCGAACAGCCCAGTGTTAGGTGCGCTTCAGAGCGGAGCCTCTGCAACGGTTATCGTAGTTTTTCTCGGCATGCTTCCCTTAGAGCTTTACGCATCAGCCTCGGAGGAGGCACATTTTCTCCTGCTCGTCCTAGCGGCGTTTCTTGTGCTCGCGGCGTTTAAGATAAGTAGCCTACTCTTTCCGCTTCGTAAAAACGCAGAGCACCTCAGCATGCAAATCTTAAAATACGACGTGATGCCGAAAGATCAACGGGCACAGGTGCAAGCGCAAGACGAGTTAAGGCGTCTATCTCGGCATCTTCAGCGTCAGAATCTAATTGTGGTGACTTCACTTCTTCCCTGGGGGTTAGTTGGCTTGGCCGTGTGGTGGGTAAAAGATTATTTCGGCAGGAAAGTCAAAGGGCAGGGTCGAAGGGACGGCGGCATCTCGCATGAACTTTGGGATTCTTTTCTCCTTCGCTCTCCGTCGCAGGACGCTGCCCTGCTTTTTGTCGAGCTGTTTCCAGGTGGGAAGGGTCGATACCAATCTTGTCTTAATGCTATCGCAGATGATGCGATTTCCCTTAGGAGAAGGTTGCAAGAAGGGGGTTCTGGCAAATGGGACGGAAAACAAACGGCAGAAGTGAAAGAGAACTGACTTGTAGTAGACCAGGCGATTTGGACTTGCTGTATGGTTTGGATAGGGAGTGGGGTAATACCTTACGTTGAATCTCTTCGCCAACACAAGGGAGGATTATAGAGAGAATGAACGGCTCTGTATTTATTTATTTTATTGACAAGGCTCCTGATTTCCTACTTGTAATTGTAGGAATCGCTACCGCGCTTGTGTACTTTTTTCAAAAGAGGGATTCCAAGCGAAATGCTGCACGTCTCATTACGTTGCAAATTGACGAAATATGTGACGGAATAGAGAAAATTGCGACATATATTGTGGATGGTCAATTGAACAACGTTGCGTTTTACGAATCGTTACCGCTGATATCGGAGGATTACTGGGCGAGATACAAGCATTTCTTCGTACTAAACATGGATGCAACAAGCATTAGCGCCATGTGAGAAACCCACAGGCTATGCCTGTGGTGCGGTAGACGGTTAAACCGTACCGCTGACATGAGAATCAGAAAAAGGCTTTCCTGTCCTATGATGGGCCTGCGATGGTCCAGATCGCA